>JAGXGM010000090.1 GCA_024636675.1 Hydrogenophilales bacterium
ACAACTGGTGCCGGCGGCCGGAATCGAACTGGCGACCTTCGCATTACGAATGCGCTGCTCTACCAACTGAGCTACGCCGGCGAAAAACAGCGCGCATTATAGCGGATTCGCCCGCAGGTGTGCGGCCTACAGCGCGGCTTTGAGGCGGCTGACCACCTTGTCGCGGCCGATCAGTTCCAGCGTGGCGTCGATCGCCGGCGTCTGCGCCTCGCCAGTCACCAGAACGCGCACCGGCATCGCCAGCCTGGGCATCTTGAGGCCGTGCGCGGCGAGGGTTTCCTTGAATGCGGCGCTGATGACGCTGCGCTCCCAGGGCAACGATTCGAGTCGGGTGGCTAGGTCGGCCAGCGCGGGCACCACCTCGGGGGTGATGTGCTGCGCCAGGAGTTCGGGCGTGGGATGCAGGGTGCGGTAGAACAGGGTGGCGGCGTCAGCCAGTTCGGCGATGGTCGCGGCGCGCTCCTTCACCAGCGCGCACACTGTCGCGAGGTCGGGGCCGTCATCCGGATTGCCGCCGTTGCGAATGAGGAAGGGACGGACGAGCCCGGCCAGGCGCGCGTCGTCAGCCGCCTTGATGTATTGCTGGTTGAGCCAGCGCAGCTTGTCGGTGTTGAATTGCGCGGCCGATGGCGTGATGTGGTCGAGGTCGAACCACTGAACGAATTGTTCGCGGCTGAACAATTCGGCATCGCCGTGCGACCAGCCGAGCCGCGCCAGATAATTGATGATCGCTTCCGGCAGATAGCCGTCCTCGAAATACTGCATCACCGATACCGCGCCGTGGCGCTTGGAGAGCTTGGTACCATCGTCGCCAAGGATCATCGACAGGTGCGCGTATTGCGGCACCTCGGCGTCCAGCGCGCGCAGGATATTGATCTGGCGCGGCGTGTTGTTGACGTGGTCGTCGCCACGGATGACGTGGCTGATCTGCATGTCCAGGTCGTCCACCACCACGCAGAAGTTGTAGGTGGGGGTGCCGTCGCCGCGCGCGATGATGAGGTCGTCGAGCTCGGCGTTGGCAAACTCGATGATGCCCTTGACCAGATCGTTCCATGCCACCGTGCCCTCGGTGGGGTTCTTGAAGCGCACCACCGGCTGCACGCCGGACGGCGGCACCGGCAGCGATTTCCCGGGTTCAGGGCGCCAGCGGCCGTCGTAGCGCGGCTTCTCGCCGCGCGCACGCTGCGCCTCGCGCATGGCGTCGAGTTCCTCGGTGCTGCAGTAGCAATGATAGGCCTGGCCGTTCTCCAGCATCTGCTCGAGCACTTCCTTGTAGCGATACAGGCGCTTGGTCTGGTAGAACGGGCCTTCGTCATGGTTGAGGTCGAGCCAGGCCATGCCGTCGAGAATCGCCTGCACCGCCTCGGGGGTCGAGCGCGCGATGTCGGTGTCCTCGATGCGCAGGATGAACTGGCCGCCATGATGGCGCGCGAACGCCCACGAGAACAGCGCGGTGCGCGCGCCGCCGATATGCAGGAAACCAGTGGGGGAAGGGGCGAAGCGGGTGCGGATCATGGCAGGGTGGGGCGGAAAAAAGGGCCATTTTACCCGGCTGGGTTTGGTGGCCCGCGTTTAATCGGCAGGCTGCGCCGAAATTGACCGCGCCGGGTCGGATGTGGTTTAATTCGCGCCGCTTCGGGGCAGTTAGCTCAGCGGTAGAGCATCGCCTTCACACGGCGGGGGTCACAGGTTCAAGCCCTGTACTGCCCACCAGCCCGAACACTGCGTTACGCGAAAACAGAAAAGCCCCGAAAAAATCGGGGCTTTTCTGTTTTTGCGCGCGTTATTCGCGGGTATCGCCTTCCTCCAGATAATTTATTCTGTCTCGCCAGTTGGGCCGCCGGGCTCGATCAGCAGCGCCGCGCCGACATTGCGGCCCTCGGCGATCAGAATGTTGTAGGTGCGGCACAACGCGCCGATGTCCATCACTTCCAGCCCGATGCGGGCGTCCGTCAGCGCCCGCGTGAGCGCAGGGTGCGGGAAGCGCAGCCGGGTGCCGGTGCCGAGCAGCAGGATATCCAGTTCGCGCAGCGCAACCCACTCGAAATGGGCGGCGGTCAATGCGTCGAAGCCGAGGCCGGCCCAAGGGGCAATCTCGACCCCACGCGGGGTCAGCAACAGGCTGGAGTCGTGGCGTTGGCCGTTGATGAGGACATGATCGTCACCATAGCCGGTGAACAGGCGCTGATTGGCGTCGTTGTTGAGGTGCAGTTTCATGTTGAAACCATAGCAGATTCAATGAAATCCCGGTGTACCAGCCGCAACGGCGTTTGCCGGGGCAGGGCGGCTCCGGTAAAATCGCGCGCTTTCCAAGGCATTGTTTTGCCTTGATTGTTGCCTTGATTTTTTCTTTTGCCCACCTGGAAAACATTGTGACGGCTGACACGCCATGCTTACGCACCCTCCGCAAATCGTCGAAGCTCGACAACGTCTGCTACGACATCCGCGGCCCGGTGATGGCGCGCGCGCGGCAGATGGAGGAAGAGGGCCATCGCATCATTAAGCTGAATATCGGCAACCCGGCGCCGTTCGGCTTCGAAGCGCCCGAAGAAATCGTGCAGGACGTGATCCTCAACCTGTCGAACGCGTCCGGCTACAGCGATTCCAAGGGGCTCTTTTCGGCGCGCAAGGCGATCATGCACGAGACCCAGCGCAAGGGCATTCCCGGCGTGCAGATCGACGACATCTTCGTCGGCAATGGCGTATCCGAGCTGATCGTGATGGCGATGCAGGCACTGTTGAACAACGGCGACGAAGTGCTGGTGCCGGCGCCCGACTACCCTTTGTGGACGGCGGCAGTGAGCCTGGGCGGCGGCAAACCGCGCCACTATCTCTGCGACGAGGGGGCTGGCTGGCTGCCTGATCTGGACGACATCCGCGCCAAGATCACGTCCAATACGCGGGCCATCGTCATCATCAACCCGAACAATCCGACCGGGGCGCTGTATCCGACCGAATTGTTGCTGGAAATCCTCGAAATCGCACGCCAGCACCAGCTGATCGTGTACGCCGACGAGATCTACGACAAAGTGCTGTACGACGGCGCGGTGCATACCTCGATCGGCTCGCTGGCCGACGACGTGCTGGTCGTCACCTTCAACGGCCTGTCGAAAAACTACCGCGCCTGCGGCTACCGCTCAGGCTGGCTGGTGGTGTCGGGCGACAAGCGTCACGCCCGGGATTATCTGGAGGGGCTGAACATGCTGGCGTCGATGCGCCTGTGTTCCAACGTGCCGGGGCAGTTTGCGATCCAGACCGCGCTGGGCGGCTACCAGAGCATCAACGATCTGGTCTTGCCGACCGGCCGGCTGGCACGCCAGCGCGACCTGGCGCACGAACTGCTGACGCAGATTCCCGGTGTCAGCTGCGTCAAGCCGAAGGCGGCGATGTACCTGTTCCCGCGGCTCGACCCCAAGTTGTACCCCATCCACGACGACCAGAAGTTCATCCTCAACATGCTCGAAGAGGAACGCGTGCTGGTGGTGCAGGGCAGCGGCTTCAATTGGCCGCGCCCGGACCATATCCGGGTGGTGTTCCTGCCGCACGAAGAAATGCTGACCGAGGCGATTTCACGCATCAGCCGCTTCCTCGATCGCCAGCGGACGCATCGCTGATTTTTTGTTTTTTCATCCGCGAAGGGACGTGTCGTGAATGCGCGGGAATATGCCGTGAGGAGATCGATCTTCCGGCGTTTTCTTTCGTACATCTTTGCGTCCTTTGCCCTTTTGGCATTTGCGGATAAACGTTTTTTTGACTGAGATCATTTAGATGAAACCCATCAATGTCGGCCTGCTGGGCCTGGGAACAGTCGGGGGCGGCACGCTCACCGTGCTGCGCCGCAACGCTACGGAAATCACCCGCCGCGCCGGACGCGAAATCCGCGTGCTGCGCGCGGCCGTGCGCGATCTTGAAAAAGCCAAAATGCTGGCCAGCGACCTGCCGCTGACGACCAATCCGTTCGACGTGGTGGACGATCCCGAGATCGACATCGTGGTCGAACTGATCGGCGGACTGGAGCCGGCGCGCGAACTGGTGCTGCAGGCGATCGCCAACGGCAAGCACGTGGTCACCGCCAACAAGCATCTGGTTGCCAAGCACGGCAACGAAATCTTCGCCGCGGCGCAGGCCCGTGGCGTGATGGTCGCGTTCGAGGCGGCGGTCGCCGGCGGCATTCCCATCATCAAGGCGCTGCGCGAAGGTCTCACCGCCAACCGCATCGAGTGGCTGGCCGGCATCATCAACGGCACCAGCAACTTCATCCTCACCGAGATGCGCGACAAGGGTGCCGCCTTCGAGGACGTGCTGAAGGAAGCGCAGCGGCTGGGCTACGCCGAAGCCGATCCGACCTTCGACATCGAGGGTATCGACGCCGCGCACAAGCTCACCATCCTGTCGGCGATCGCCTTCGGTATCCCGATGCAGTTCGACCGTGCCTATACCGAGGGCATCTCCAAGCTCACGCGCGAGGACGTGCAGTACGCCGAGGAGCTCGGCTACCGCATCAAGTTGCTGGGCATCGCGCGCCGCGCCGAGAACGGCATCGAGCTGCGCGTGCATCCGACACTGATTCCCGAGCGGCGCCTGATCGCCAACGTCGACGGCGCGATGAACGCGGTGCTGGTGAAGGGCGATGCCGTCGGGCCGACGCTGTATTACGGCGCCGGCGCCGGCGCCGAACCGACCGCCTCCGCGGTGGTGGCTGATCTGGTCGACGTCACGCGGCTGCACACCGCCGACCCGCATCACCGGGTGCCGCACCTGGCGTTCCAGCCCGACCAACTGGCCGACACGCCGATTCTGCCGATGGACGAGGTGCGCACCGCCTACTACCTGCGCCTGTGTGCCTTCGACCGCCCCGGCGTGCTGGCCGACATCACCCGCATCCTGGCCGACGGCAACATCTCGATCGACGCCATGGTGCAGAAGGAGCCCGCCGAAGGCGAGGTCGAGGTCAACATCATCCTGCTCACCCATATCACGGTGGAAAAGAACATCAATGCGGCGATCGCCCGCATCGAAGCGCTCGACACGGTGGCAGGGCAGGTGATGCGCATCCGCCTCGAAGAGCTGGCGGCGAGATAATCGAGGGGCCTCCAATGAACTACCTCAGCACGCGCGGCCTGGCGCCGCAACTCCGCTTCTCCGAAATCCTGCTCGGCGGGCTAGCCAGCGACGGCGGCCTCTATGTGCCGGAGACCTATCCGCGCTTCACCGCAGCCCAACTCGAAGCGATGCGCGGCATGAATTACCGCGAACTCGCCTTCGCCGTGCTGTCGCGCCTGATCGACGACATTCCGCACGACGACCTGCGCCGGCTCATCGACAAGACCTATATCGCCGAGATCTACCGCCACACGGGGCCGGGCGAGAACGCCGAGGACATTACCCCGCTGAAAACGCTGGAACCCGGCCTGCATGTGCTGGCGCTGTCAAACGGGCCGACGCTGGCGTTCAAGGACATGGCGATGCAGCTCCTGGGCAACCTGTTCGAGTATGTGCTCGACAAGACCCAGGGCGAACTCAATATCCTCGGCGCCACCTCAGGAGACACCGGCTCCGCCGCGGAATATGCAATGCGCGGCAAGCGCGGCGTGCGTGTTTTCATGCTGTCGCCCGAGCATGGCATGACGCGCTTCCAGCAGGCGCAGATGTATGCGCTGACGGACGCAAACATCCACAACCTGGTGATTCGCGGCGTGTTCGACCAGTGCCAGGACATCGTCAAGGCGGTGTCGAATGACCTGGAGTTCAAGGCGCATCACCATATCGGCGCGGTCAACTCGATCAACTGGGCACGCGTCGCCGCGCAGAGCGTGTACTACTTCAAGGCCTATTTTGCCGCCACCCAGAGCAACGATCAGCGAGTGTCGTTCTCGGTGCCCTCGGGCAATTTCGGCAACGTCTGTGCAGGCCACATCGCGCGCCAGATGGGCCTGCCGATCGGCAAGCTGATTGTTGCCAGCAATGAAAACGACGTGCTCGACGAATTCTTCAAGACAGGTGTCTACCGTCCGCGCCCGGAAACGAAACACACGTCGAGCCCGAGCATGGACATCTCAAAAGCATCCAACTTCGAACGCTTCGTGTTCGACCTGGCTGGCCGCGATGCGGCCAAAATTCGCAGCCTGTGGGGTGCGGTCGAATCCGGCGGCAGTTTCGATCTCAAGGCGGATGGCCTGTTTGACCGCGTGGCTGCACTGGGGGTGGTGTCGGGTTCGAGCAGCCACGCCAACCGCATGGACACTATTCGTACCGTGTACGAGGTCTACGGCACCATGATCGATCCGCACACCGCCGATGGCCTGAAAGTCGGACTTGAGCATCGTGAACCCGGCGTGCCCCTGATCTGCATGGAAACCGCGCAGCCTGCCAAGTTCGAGGACGCGATCCGGGAAGCGCTCGGCATCGATCCGGTGCGCCCGGCCGAACTCGCCGACCTGGAAGCGCAGCTGCAGAAAAAGCACGTCATGGATACCGACGTTGGTGTGGTCAAGCAGTTCATTGTCGACCACGCAGGCTGAACAGGACGCCTGGCGGCGATGAGGAAGCCAGGCGAAGCCGGTCAACCCCAGGATTTTGCCGAACTGGTGGAACAGGTGCAGGCATGCACCGTCTGCGCCGCGAATCTGCCGCATTCACCGCGCCCCGTCCTGCGCGTTTCGGCCACTGCGCGCCTGCTGATCGTCGGCCAGGCGCCAGGGCGGCGCGTGCATGAAACCGGGATTCCGTGGAACGACCCCTCGGGCGACCGGCTGCGTGAATGGCTGGGCATGACACGCGAGCAGTTCTACGACGTTTCCCGCATCGCCATCGTCCCCACCGGCCTGTGCTATCCGGGCACGGTCAAGGGCAGCGATCTTGCGCCGCGCCCGGAATGTGCGCCGCTGTGGCATCCGCCGCTGCGTGCGGTCATGCCCGACATCCGTCTGACCCTGCTGATCGGCGCCTACGCGCAGGCGTATTACCTGGGCAAGCGTCGCGGCCGCACGCTCGCCGACACGGTGGCGGCCTGGCGCGATTTTTCGCCGGATTATTTCCCGCTGCCGCATCCCAGTCCGCGCAATCGTCTATGGTTCAAACGTCATCCCTGGTTCGAGTTGGACGTGCTGCCGGCCCTGCGCAAACGGGTTGGCGCCGCACTGGCTGCCGGCGATAATCGAAACACCCAACACCAAGCCTGACCGTCACGCCTGCCACAGGATTTGAACAGCATGAAGCTCGTCACCTCGCTCACCAGCCCCTACGGCCGCAAAGTTCGTGTGGTGCTGCTGGAAAAGAAAATTCCGTTCCGGCTTCAGGTTGAAAATCCCTGGTTGCCCGACAGCCCCGTTGCCGCGCTCAACCCGCTTGGCAAAGTGCCGGTGCTGGTGCTGGAAGACGGCGTTTCCGTGTTCGATTCGCGCGTCATCGTCGAGTATCTCGATCATGTCAGCCCGGTCGCTCACCTGATTCCGTCCGAGCCGAAAAGCCGCATGGTCGTGCGCGGCATCGAAGCGCTGGCCGATGGCGTCACCGACGCCACGGTGGCGGCTTATCTGGAAAGGAAACGCCCGCCCGAACAGCAGAGCAGCGACTGGCTGCTGCTGCAGGAAAGAACCCTGTTCAGCGGGTTGGAAGCGCTGTCGAAAGCGCTGGATGAAAAGCCCTGGTATCTCGGCAACAGCATGACCTTGGCCGATGTCGCCTGCGGTTGCACGCTCGGCTATCTGGACTTGCGCGCGCCCGGAATCGACTGGCGCACCGCGCATCCCAACCTGGCAAAACTCGCGGACAAGCTGGCGACGCGCGTGTCGTTCCAGGAAACCGTTCCGACCGTCTGAATGGAGGCATCGCATGAATGAAGAATCGAACCTGACGCCCACAATCGCGACCTTTGCAGGCGGTTGTTTCTGGTGCCTTGAAACGGTGTTCAACCGGTTGCACGGCGTCGAATCCGCAGTGTCGGGCTACATGGGCGGCCACACGGCGAATCCCACCTATGAGGATATCTGCAACGGAGACACAGGCCATGCCGAGGTGGTGCAGGTAAGCTTCGACCCCGACGCGATCTCGTATCGCGACCTGCTGGAAATCTTCTTCACCCTGCATGATCCCACCCAGCTCAACCGTCAAGGCAACGACGTTGGCACCCAGTATCGATCGGCGATTTTCTGGCACACCCCTGAGCAGTTGGCCGAAGCACAGGCGGTGATCGCCGAACTCACCGCGGCCAGGCAGTTTGACGCACCCATCGTGACCGAGGTGGCCGCGGCGACAAGGTTCTATCCCGCTGAGGATTACCATCAGGCTTACTTCGACCACAATCCCGGCCAGCCCTACTGCCAGTTTGTGGTGGCGCCCAAGGTGGCCAAAGCGCGCGAGAAATACGCCGCGTACCTTAAGGAAAATCGGCCCCCGGCGAAATGACCCTGTTGCCCGAGCGCACATTTCTCCGCTCGGACAAACAAGGGAATAGCCTGTTGCTGGGAGTGGACTGCCATTTGACGCCCGCCCCAAAGGATCACCGTCAGCCGCTTTGGCAGAATCATCCGATTCAAGCTTGTTAAGCTTGTCAGCGAACGTCAGCTTGCGTGGGCGGATACCCCGGCAACAGCATCGGGCCTCGGCGTCAGTTCAGTCTGCTTGGGCAGTCCGTTTAGTGCACGACATCATGGCGATGCCGCAGCCAGATCGCCGTCATCACGCAACTGATGAACAGGCCGAATATCCAGATGATGGTGTGGATGTGCCAGTCGGCGCGCACCATCAGGGCGTAGGCGCCGGTCAGCAGCAGGATGCTGATGTTCTCGTTGAAATTCTGCTGGGCAATGGAGTGCCCCGCGCCCATCAGCAGGTGACCGCGATGCTGCAGCAGGGCGTTCATCGGCACCACGAAATAGCCCGCCAGCGCCCCTGCCAGCACCAGTAGCAGAAGGGCGGGAACCAGGCTTTCCACCCAGATCAGCGCAATCGGTACAAAGCCCAGGATGATGCCGGCAGGCAAGACACTGACGGCACGTTGCAGGCTGACGAACTTGCCGGCCAGAACCGAGCCGATTGCAATGCCGAATGCAGTGGCGGCGGTGAGCTGGGTCGCCTGGTCGAGCCCGAATTTAAGGTTGAGCGCGGCCCAGGCGATGATGAGCAGGCGCAGGGTGGCGCCAACGCCCCAGAATAACGTGGTGACGGCGAGCGAAACCTGGCCGAGCGGGTCGCGCCACAGAAGCTTGAAGCTGTGCCAGAAGTCGTGCAGGATGAACAGCGGCGAGCGGTTGGGAAGCTTGTGGTCGATTGGCAGGCGCGGAATGAACAGGTTGACGATGGCGGCGCCAAGATACAGGCTGGTGATGGCGACGATGGCAAATTTCGGCGCGATCAGCCGGCTGTCCAGTCCGATGCTGAACAGAATGCCTTCAGCCAGTTGCGGGTTGATGAGCGCGCCGCCGATGATGGCGCCAAGCACGATGGCAGCGACCGTTGTGCCCTCCATCCAGCTGTTGGCAACAATCAGTTTTTCGGGCGGAAGCAGCTCGGTGAGGATGCCGTATTTGGCCGGCGAATACATCGCCGCACCGACGCCGACAATGGCATAGGCCAGCAGGGGGTGCAGACCGGCCAGCATGGTGAGGCAGCCGGCGAATTTGACCGCATTGGCGATCAGCATGACGCGGCCTTTGGGCAGGGCGTCCGCAAACGGACCGACCAGCGGCGCCAGCACGATGTAGGCAATGACGAAAACCGTTTGCAGCAGCGGTGAAAACCATTCCGGCGCCGAAAAGAACAGCAGCAGGCCGATGGCGGCGAAGAGCAGGGCATTGTCGGCCAGCGCGGACAGGAACTGCGCCGATAGAATTGTGTAAAACGCGCGATTCACGGAGGGGGACGGGTCAGCGGCGGCGGGGCGAAGCATCGGGCTGGTGCCCGGGGGGTGGCGAAAGTCCTGCGAATACAGGGGATTGGTATGGGGAATGTTTCAACACGGGCGGGTTTGTGGTTGAATAAAAAACTTTTCTGACCCAGGAACGGGATTTAATGGCCGACCGCAGACTTCAAGTATTCTACACCGTCGCCAAGCAGCTCAGCTTCACCAAAGCCGCGGATGTCCTCTATATGACCCAGCCCGCGGTGACCTTCCAGGTCAAGCAGCTGGAAGAGCATTTCAACACCCGTTTGTTCGAGCGCAGCCACGGCAAGATTTCGATGACGCCCGTAGGTGATCTGGTGCTGGGCTATGCCGAGCGCATTCTGGATCTGACTGCCGAGATGGAGGCGCGGGTGGGTGAGCTGACCGGGCAGGTGACGGGACCCTTGATGATTGGCGCTTCCACCACCATTGCCGAATATCTGCTGCCGCGCATCCTGGGTGAATTCAAGGAACGCTTCCCCCAAGTGCAGGCGCGTCTGACCGTGGCCAACTCGGAAACCGTGGCGGCGAAAGTGGGCGACCATTCGCTCGATGTCGGCCTGATCGAGGCGCCGTCGCACAACCCCAACCTGACCACGCTGGCGTGCTGCGAGGACGAACTGGTGATGATTTGTTCGCCCAATCATGCGCTGGCCTCGCGTCCGAACGTGAATGCCCGTGATATTGCCGACCAGCCTTACGTGTCGCGTGAGCATGGCTCGGGCACGCGTGAGGTGGTGGACGATTTCTTCAAGGATCATGGCGTCAATCCAGACGATCTGCACATCGAAATGGAGCTCGGCAGCCGCGAGGCGATCAAGGGCGCAGTCGAGGCCAACCTTGGCGTTGCCATCATGTCCGCTTCCACCGTCACCAAGGAAATTCAGCTCGGTACGCTGGTCGCGGTGCCCCTGACTCCCCGGCTGACGCGTGAACTGTCCATGGTCTACGCGCCGGAAAAATTCCGCAGCAAGCTACTCGATGCCTTCATCAGTTTTGTTGACAACAAGTTTCAGCAGTGCAATGCCGATGTCGTGGCGCTGAAACGCCCGGTCAAGGGGCGCAGCCGCTGATGCGCGACAGCAAGCGCCTGCTGTCCATTTTCAGGAGCTTGTCGGAACCCCGGCAACAGGCCTTGCTCGAATACGCTGATTTTCTGGCGGGTAAAGAAGGCGCTGAGACTGCCGCCGCGCCGCCCACCGAACCGTTGCCGATTCCGCGTCCAGAGCAGGAAAACGTGGTCAAGGCGATTCAACGCCTGATGCAGACCTACCCCATGCTAGAGCGCAACCGAATTTTCCACGAGGCTTCGGCACAGATGACCCGCCACCTGATTCACGGCGTGGCGGCGGCAGACGCGATCGACGAACTGGAGCGGATTTTTGCGCGCCAGTATCAAGAGCATCTGGATGCGCTGAAGCAAGACCTGCTGTCGTCCTGACGGACGCCGGGGTTCAATCTGGCAGCGCGCGCCCGCACTGCCAGCAACTCAGAAAATTTCCCGGATTGAGTTCGCCGCAGTGGACGCAGCGCTTCTCGGCGCGTAGCGGCGCATCGCGCAACCCGGCCAATACCTCGCGCGCGTGCGCTTCCTGCGTATCGTCGTCGATCCACACTTCCGGCTGCGCCTGCATGAACGGGACTTCTCCCATCGCGCCGGCGGCGTTGGCGTTGAATATGTGGGTGGTGATGCCGAGGCTGGACAGGGCATCGACGGCCAGTTGGGCGTCGAGCAGGGAGGACGCGATGAGAACCCGTTTCATCGACGGGTGGGGATGATCAACTGGTGCGGCGGACGCGCACGATGAGGTCGATGCCTTCGGTCACCATGCCGGCCGGCAATGGCGGCAGCCCGGAAATGACGACGTGCTCGGCATCGATGTCAGACAGCTTGCCGCTGTCTACTTCGTAGAGGTGATGGTGCGGGCTGGTGTTAGGGTCGAAGAACACCTTGCTGGGGTCGACGATGACTTCACGCACCAGGCCTTTTTCGAGAAACAGCTTGAGCGTGTTGTAGACCGTGGCCTTAGAGGTCTCCGAGTGTCGCGTGTTGACGATCGCCATCACCTGATCGGCCGAGAGATGCTCCTGGCGCGAAAACAGCGCATACGCAATCTCGATCCGCTGGTGGGTTGGATTGATGTCGTGGCTACGTAAAAGGCCAGCCATGTTGTCGCGCGTGTAATGCATACGCACATCATAATCGCCGATCTGGACTTTGTCTAATATTCGGAATGGGTATGAGTTTCAACCCGGAAGCCTCTGCGGGGCGCGGTCAGGCGTCAAAAACCGGTACAATTAAACGCATACTTTGATCCTAATCTTTGAAGCAGGAATCCTGTGGTTACGCTCACCCGCCTTGATAGTGCGCAGCCTGATTTTCAGGCCCGCCTTGCCCGCCTATTGCAATTCGATGACGCCGCCGATGCAGCCATTGAGCAGACAGTGGCCGCGATCCTGCATGACGTCAAAAAGCGCGGCGACGCCGCGGTGCTCGAGTACACCGAGCGTTTCGACCGTCTGCCAGCGACATCGCTGGCCAGCCTTGAACTCAACGCAACGCAACTGCAGGCCGCGCTCGAACACTTGCCCGTCGAGACTCGCCAGGCGCTGGAAGCGGCGGCGGAACGTGTGCGTCGTTATCACGAGAAGCAGGTCCAGAGCTCGTGGACGTATACCGAGGACGACGGCACCGTGCTGGGGCAGAAAATCACCCCGCTCGACCGAGTTGGCTTGTATGTGCCGGGCGGCAAGGCCGCCTATCCGTCGTCGGTGCTGATGAACGCAATTCCCGCCAGGGTCGCCGGTGTCAGCGAACTCATCATGGTGGTGCCGACGCCGGGCGGCGAGCACAATCAGCTGGTGCTGGCTGCCGCAGCGATTGCCGGGGTCGACCGTGTGTTCACCATCGGCGGCGCGCAGGCGGTGGCGGCGCTCGCCTACGGCACCGAGACGGTGCCACAGGTCGACAAAATCGTCGGCCCCGGCAACGCGTACGTGGCGGCAGCCAAGCGCCGCGTGTTCGGCACCGTCGGGATCGACATGATTGCCGGCCCATCGGAGATTCTGGTGATCGCCGACGGCAACACGCCGGCGGAATGGGTGGCGATGGACTTGTTTTCGCAGGCCGAGCACGATGAAATGGCGCAGTCGATCCTGCTGTCGCCCGACGCCGCCTACCTCGATGCGGTGGCGGTGGCGATCGATAAGCTGATTGAGGAAATGCCGCGTAGCGAGGTGATCCGCACCTCGCTCACCAACCGCGGCGCGCTGATCAAAACGCGCGATCTCGACGATGCTGTGGCGATCTCGAACACCATTGCGCCTGAGCACCTGGAATTGTCAGTGGCCGATCCGGATGCACTGCTGCCCGGGTTGCGCCATGCCGGCGCGATCTTCATGGGCAAGCACACCTGCGAGGCACTGGGCGATTACTGCGCCGGACCGAACCACGTGCTGCCGACCTCGCGCACCGCGCGCTTCTCGTCGCCGCTGGGCGTATACGACTTTCAGAAGCGCAGCAGCCTGATCAACGTGTCACAGGCCGGTGCGCAAACGCTGGGGCGGATCGCCGCCACGCTGGCCTACGGTGAAGGCCTGCAGGCGCACGCGCGTTCGGCCGAATATCGCCTGACCCACAAGTGAGCCCGCTATTCCGATGAGCCGCTTTTGGAGTGCCGTGGTGCATGACCTGACACCCTATGTGCCGGGCGAGCAGCCGAAGCTGGCCAATCTGGTCAAGCTCAATACCAACGAGAATCCCTACGGCCCCAGTCCGCGGGTGCTTGACGCGCTGCGCGCAGAAGCCGCCGACACCCTGCGCCTCTATCCCGACCCGGCCTCCGACCGGCTGCGCGCCGGCATTGCCGCATTGCACAATGTTGCCGCCGATCAGGTATTCGTCGGCAACGGCTCCGACGAAGTGTTGGGACACGTGTTTCTGGCCTTGCTGAAGCACGGGCAGCCGATCCTGTTTCCCGACATCACCTACAGCTTTTATCCGGTGTATTGCGGTCTTTACGAAATCGCATTCCGGACGGTTCCGCTCACCGAAACATTCGAGATTCGTGTCGACGATTACCCGACGCCCAACGGGGGGGTGGTTTTCCCCAACCCCAATGCGCCCACCGGGCGCCTGCTTGCGCTAACAGAAATCGAGCGGCTGCTGGCCGGCAATCCGGACTCGGTCGTGGTGGTGGACGAGGCGTATATCGATTTCGGCGGCGAGTCGGCAGTGGGTCTGGTGGCGCGCTACCCGCAGCTGCTGGTCACCCGGACCCTGTCGAAATCGCACGCACTGGCTGGCCTGCGCGTCGGTTACGCCATCGGCCAGGCGCATCTGATCGAGGCGCTCAATCGGGTCAAGGACAGCTTCAACTCCTACCCGCTTGACCGCTTTGCCCAAGCCGGCGCGCTGGCATCGGTCGAAGATCGAGCCTGGTTCGAGTCCATCTGCGCGAAGGTGGTGGCAACCCGCACCCGGCTGGCGGCGGAAATGGAAGCACTCGGCTTCGAGGTGCTGCCCTCGGCCGCCAATTTCATCTTCGCCCGCCATGCCGCGCACGATGGCGCCGAACTGGCCGCCGCCTTGCGTGAACGCAGCATCATCGTGCGCCATTTCCGGAATCCGGTTCGTATTGCGCCATTTCTGCGCATCACGGTTGGCACCGATGTGCAATGCGATGCGTTGATCGCCGCATTGAAAGCGCTGTGCTGAAAACCAGAACGGCCTGCTAGAATCCCTTTACAGCCTTATTGACCGACGCCATGCGCACCGCCCAAGTCACCCGCAACACCCTCGAGACCCGAATTACGGTCAGTCTCAACCTCGATGGCACCGGTATTTCCAAGCTGGCCACCGGTGTGCCCTTTCTTGACCACATGCTCGACCAGATCGCGCGTCATGGTCTGATCGATCTCGATATCCAGGCCGAGGGCGATCTGCACATCGATGCCCACCACACCGTGGAAGACACCGGGATCACCTTCGGTCAGGCCTTTGCGCAGGCGCTCGGCGACAAAAAAGGCATCCGCCGCTATGGCCATGCCTACGTGCCGCTCGACGAGGCACTGTCGCGCGTGGTGATCGACCTGTCGGGACGGCCCGGGCTGGAATACCACGTCGACTACACCCGTGCGCGGATCGGTGAATTCGACGTCGATCTGTTCCTCGAATTCTTCCGCGGCTTCATCAATCACGCTGGCGTCACGCTGCATATCGACAATCTGCGCGGCATCAACGCGCACCATCAGGCCGAGACGATTTTCAAGGCGTTTGGCCGCGCGCTGCGCATGGCGGTTGAGGCCGACCTGCGCATGGGTGATGTACTGCCGTCGACAAAAGGCGCCCTATGAGTTCCGGCAAGAGGGCTGCGCGATGAGCGTCGATATCGCCGTCATCGATTACGGCATGGGCAACCTGCGTTCGGTATCCAAAGCCATTGAGCACATTGCACCCGCGGCAAACGTGGTGGTTACCTCGGACCCCGCAGTGATTGCCGAGGCCGGGCGCGTGGTGTTCCCCGGACAGGGCGCCGCGCCCGACTGCATGCGTGAGATTGACGCGCGCGGCCTGCGCCAGGCGATAATTGACGCCGCCCGCAGCAAGCCTTTTCTGGGCATCTGCATGGGCATGCAGGTGCTGTTCGAACACAGTGAGGAAGGTGATACCGCCTGCCTCGGCATCCTGCCCGGCACGGTGCAGCGCTTTCCGCATGAGGCGATGCGTGACGATCAGGGCAACAAGCTGAAAGTGCCGCACATGGGCTGGAACAACGTCCATCAGGCCGCCCCGCATCCGCTATGGGTGGGGATCGAGGAGGGCGCACGCTTCTACTTCGTTCACAGCTACTTCGTTCAGCCGACCTCGCCCGAGGTGATTGCGGGCTTCTCGCATTACCCTTTCCCGTTCACCTGTGCGGTTGCCTCCGGGAATATTTTTGCCGTCCAGTTCCACCCGGAAAAGAGCCAGAACGACGGTTTGACGCTGCTGGGTAATTTTGTAACCTGGAATCCGGGCGAGCGCGACGCCGCCTGTGATATGTCCGGCGCTGCCTGCGCCTAATTTTTCTGTGCGACCCTGCTGATCAGCCATGTTAATTATTCCCGCGATCGACCTTAAAGACGGCCACTGCGTGCGCCTGGAACAAGGCGAGATGGACAGTGCCACCGTATTTTCCGAAGACCCTGCGGCGACGGCCCGCCACTGGAAGGAGCTCGGCGCACGCCGTCTGCATCTGGTCGACCTTAACGGCGCGTTTGCCGGAAAACCGGTAAACGGCGCGGCCATCCGATCGATCGTCGATGCGGTGGGCGACGACATGCCGGTGCAACTCGGCGGCGGCATCCGCGACCTTGCCACCATCGAACGCTATCTTGACGACGGCGTGCGCTACGTCATCATCGGCACCGCTGCGGTAAAAAACCCCGGCTTCCTCCACGAAGCCTGCGACGCCTTCCCCGGTCACGTGATGGTCGGGCTCGACGCCCGTGACGGCAAGATCGCCGTCGAAGGCTGGTCCAAGATCACCGGTCACGACGTTATCGATCTGGCCAAGCGTTTTGAAGGCTACGGCGTCGAAGCCATCATCTACACCGACATCGGACGCGACGGCATGCTGAGCGGCGTCAATATCGAAGCCACGCAAAGACTGGCGCAGGCGCTCTCCATCCCGGTCATCGCCAGCGGTGGCGTCACCAACCTCGACGACGTCAGGGATCTGTCCACTGTGGCCAAGGATGGCATTATCGGCGCGATCACCGGTCGCGCGATTTACCAGGGTACGCTCGATTTTATCGAGGCACAAAAGCTCGCTGACGAGCTGGCCGGCGGTGTGTTCGGAGTCTGATTGAGGGACTGACCATGCTCGCAAAGCGCATCATTCCCTGTCTCGATGTCACCCATGGCCGCGTGGTCAAGGGTGTCAATTTTGTCGAACTGAAGGACGCCGGCGATCCGGTCGAAATCGCGCGTCGCTACAACGAGGCAGGCGCCGACGAACTGACTTTTCTTGATATCACCGCGTCGTCTGACGACCGTGATCTGATTCTGCACATCATCGAGGACGTGGCCACCGAGGTCTTCATTCCGCTGACGGTCGGCGGCGGCGTGCGCGAAGTGGGCGATGTGCAGCGCCTGCTCAATGCCGGCGCCGACAAGGTCAGTATCAACACCTCGGCGGTGATGAACCCGCAACTGGTGAAGGATGCGTCCGATCGTTACGGCAGCCAGTGCATCGTCGTGGCCATCGACTCCAAGCGGGTGGGCGATCATTGGGAAGTTTTCACCCACGGTGGGCGCAAGGCCACCGGCCTCGACGTCATCGAGTGGGCGAAAAAAATGGAAAGCCTGGGTGCCGGCGAGTTGTTGTTGACCTCGATGGATCGCGACGGAACCAAGAGTGGCTTTGATCTGGAATTGACCCGCGCGATTTCCGACGCGGTCGATATCCCCATCATCGCCAGCGGCGGTGTCGGCAATCTCCAGCATCTGGTCGACGGCGTCAAGGAAGGCCGTGCCGATGCGGTGCTGGCAGCAAGCATTTTTCATTTCGGCGAATACGGTGTGGATGAAGCCAAGCGCTACATGAAGCAGCATGGTATCGAGGTTCGCCTGTGAGCGACTGGCTCGATGCCGTCAAATGGGACGCGCATGGCCTGGTGCCGGCGATCGCCCAGGATGCGGTTAGCGGCGAAATCCTGATGGTAGCGTGGATGAGTCGCGAGGCGCTGGAAGAAACTGCGCGCACCCTGCGCGGCGTCTACTGGTCGCGCTCGCGCAACAAACTGTGGCGCAAAGGCGAGGAATCCGGCCATGTGCAGACTGTCAGCGAAATCCGGCTCGATTGCGACAATGACGTAGTGTTGCTGAAAATTGAACAAATTGGCGGTATTGCCTGTCATACCGGACGACGCTCCTGCTTTTTCCGGAAGCTGGACCGCAACAATCAGGATGATGTGCAGTGGGTCACGACGAGCCCGGTCCTCAAGAACCCCGAAGATATCTACCGCAAATGAGCGACATTCTTGACCGCCTTGCCGAAACGCTGGAAGCGCGCAAGCTGGCGGCGCCCGACAGTTCCTATGTTGCCAGGCTGTATGCCAAGGGCA
Organism: Hydrogenophilales bacterium; assembly: GCA_024636675.1. Lineage (GTDB taxonomy): Bacteria > Pseudomonadota > Gammaproteobacteria > Burkholderiales > Thiobacillaceae > Thiobacillus. The sequence continues at coordinate 17,993 of JAGXGM010000090.1, forward strand.
CCGATGCGATCCTGAAAAAAATCGGCGAAGAGGCGACAGAGACCGTGATGGCGGCGAAGGACGACCAGCCCGAAAAGATCATCTACGAGGTCGCCGATTTGTGGTTTCATACCTTGGTATTGCTGGCGCATAAAGGGCTCAAGCCGGCGGATGTATTGAACGAGCTGGCCCGCCGCGAAGGCCTGTCGGGCTTGACTGAAAAAGCGAATCGGCAAAGAGAATCGACATGAGCGACTGCATTTTCTGCAAAATCGCTGCCGGCCAGTTGCCGAGCAGCAAGGTTTACGAAGACGAAGAAGTGCTGGCGTTCCATGATATCCACCCATTCGCGCGGGTGCATGTCCTGATCATTCCAAAGCTTCATATCGCGACGCTCGCCGACTGCTCGCCCGAACACGAAAGGCTGCTCGGCAAGATGCTGCTGCTGGCGCCGCGTCTGGCGAAGGAACAGGGGCTCGATGCAGGCTTCAAAACGCTCATCAACACCGGGCGCGGCGGCGGCCAGGAAGTGTTCCACCTTCACGTTCACGTATTTGGCGGCGGCGACCCCGTTGACCGCAGTTAATTTAAAGGAGATTGATCATGGGTACTTTTAGCATCTGGCATTGGCTGATTGTTCTGGTTGTCGTGCTGCTGATTTTTGGCACCAAGAAACTGCGCAACATCGGCAGCGATCTTGGCGGCGCAGTAAAGGGGTTCAAGGAGGGCGTGAAGGATGATTCGCCCAAGCTCGGCGATAAGGACGAGCAGGGCCGCACCATCGACGTCGAGGTGAAGGACAAACAGCAGAGCTGAGACCAAACGGACGGAGTGCTGGCAGCACGGCGTTCTTTCTGGTCACTTGAGACTTGAATCCCCTCCCCAAACTATGTTCGACTTCGGTTTTACAGAACTCATCGCCATCGGCGTGGTGGCCCTGATTGTCATTGGCCCTGAGCGCCTGCCCAAGGTGGCGCGCACGGCCGGACATCTGTATGGGCGCATGCAGCGCTACGTGTCGTCCGTGAAGTCGGACATCAGTCAAGAAATTCAGCTGGATGAAATGCGCCGTGTCGGGCAGGACTTCAAGGCGTCGGTCGAATCGGCAGTGTCGGGTATGGAGCAGCAGGCGACTGTGGTCGACGACTATCTGCGCGACGAGATGGATGGCGTTACCAAAGGGGTGCCAGTCATGGCGGAGACCGAGGACGAGCGCCCTGTCAAAGAGCCTGCGATGAAGCTGACCGAAACGGAACAAACGCCACAGCAGAGCCTGCCGCTCGACGAGCCCGACCAGAATGCCGCCACCCCCACGCCTTCTGCGGTGGTGGAAACGGCGCGCGGCGAATCCGCCGGAAAATCCACATGAGCAATCCCGAAGACGGCTTCATCTCGCATCTTGTGGAAATGCGTGATCGCCTGCTGCGCGCAGTGATCGCGGTCGTGGTGCTGTTTGTGCTGCTGTTTCCGTGGGCGCAGGATCTTTATGCGCTGCTCGCCAAGCCGATGCTGGCCGCCCTGCCGCAAGGCGGGCAGATGATCGCCACCGAGGTCACCACGCCATTCTTCGTGCCGATCAAGGTCACCATGATGACCGCCTTTTTGCTGGCGATGCCGTGGGTGTTCTATCAGATGTGGGCGTTCGTCGCGCCCGGCCTATACCAGAACGAAAAACGCATCGGCGTACCGCTGGTGATCGCCAGCGTGATCCTGTTCTTGCTGGGAATGGCGTTCGCCTATTTCCTGGTGTTTCCCGTGGTGTTCGGGTTCATCGTCGGTGTGGCGCCCGAAGGCGTGGCGGTGATGACCGATATCGGCAAGTATCTCGATTTCGTGATGACCCTGTTCATGGCCTTTGGTATTGCATTCGAAGTCCCCGTTGCAGTGGTGTTGCTGGTCAAAATGGGCATGGTGTCGATTGCCAAGCTGCGCGAAATCCGGCCTTACGTCATTGTCGGCGCATTTGTCGTTGGTGCGATCTTCACGCCTCCTGACGTGATTTCGCAGTTCATGCTTGCAATACCCGTGTGGTTTCTGTACGAACTGGGCATCATCGTCGCTTCGATGATCACCAAGCCGAAGCCGGAGGCCGAGGCGGATTACGCGCCCATGTCCGAGACCGACATGGACACTGAACTTGACCGCATCGAAGCCGGACAGGCTGAAACCGAGTCGCGCGACCAGAAGTAATGCACGATGGCGGTGCGCGATGCGCTGCATTGCACTAATGTGGTGCCAACAGGGCGATTGGCCGCGCCGTCTTTTCTTTTAAATCAGTAGCTTGTTTATCTGGAACGCTGCTTGCTTATTCCACCCGGAGATTAATTGGGGGGTGGAGCATGGAAGCGTTGAAATCAGGCAGTGACGTTTTATTCGTGTTGCTCGGCGGCATCATGGTGTTGGCCATGCACGCGGGGTTTGCCTTTCTCGAGCTCGGCACCGTGCGCAAGAAGAACCAGGTCAACGCCCTGGTCAAAATCCTTACCGATTTCTCGGTTTCCACCATTGCCTATTTCTTTATTGGCTACACCGTCGCCTACGGCGTCAGCTTCTATTCCAGTGCGGAAGTGCTGTCGGCTCAAAATGGCTATGAACTGGTCAAGTTCTTTTTCCTGCTGACCTTTGCAGCGGCGATTCCCGCCATCGTATCGGGCGGTATTGCCGAACGTGCCCGTTTCAATCCTCAGCTGGCCGCCACGTTTGCGCTGGTGGGGCTGGTTTACCCGTTTTATGAAGGCATCGTCTGGAACGGAAACTATGGCATCCAGGACTGGCTGGCCGCGACCTTCGGTGCCCGCTTTCACGATTTTGCAGGCTCGGTGGTGGTGCATGCGGTGGGCGGTTGGATCGCCTTGCCTGCCGTATTGCTGCTGGGCGCGCGGCACGGGCGCTATACCAAGGATGGCCTGGTCTCGGCGCATCCGCCGTCGAATATTCCGTTTCTGGCGCTGGGCGCGTGGATACTGACCGTAGGCTGGTTCGGTTTCAACGTGATGTCGGCGCAGCTGATCGAGGCGGTGTCGGGGCTGGTGGCGGTGAACTCGTTAATGGCGATGGTGGGCGGCACGCTGGCTGCGTTGGTGATCGGTCGCAACGACCCGGGCTTCATCCACAACGGCCCGCTGGCCGGTTTGGTAGCGGTATGTGCCGGTTCCGACCTGATGCATCCGCTCGGTGCGCTCGCCACCGGTGTGATTGCCGGTGCGCTGTTTGTGTGGATGTTCATGGTGACGCAAAACAAATGGAAAATAGACGACGTGTTGGGGGTGTGGCCGTTGCATGGCCTGTGCGGCGCATGGGGCGGAATTGCCGCAGGCATCTTCGGCGCCAAGGCACTGGGCGGCATCGGCGGTGTCAGCCTGGCGTCGCAAGTGATTGGCACACTGGGCGGCGTGGCAGTAGCCACACTCGGCAGTCTGCTTGTATATGGCATCATGAAACAGGTTGTGGGTCTGCGGCTTGACCCGGAAGCCGAGTTCACTGGCGCCGACCTCAGTATCCACAAGGTGTCAGCAACCGCCGAACGCGAGACCAACTGGTAGTCGGCCTATTTCTTTTTCATCTGTCGCAGATATCTGCGGCGCTCGATGCGCAGTTGTTCGAGTTGCCGATCCACTTGCATCACGTCGGGATGCTGCTCGGTGTATTGCAGCAGCAGTTCGGTGCGCATGATGCGCAGCTCGACCAGTTTTTTGTCGAGACCTGCAAGATAGGCGTCCGTTTCAATGGGTGGCTTTTGCGCCGGCAGCTCAGTGTCGGTGTCGGTGTCGGTGTCGGTTTTGTTCTCGGTTTTGATCTCGGTTGGCACGGTTGAAGGTGGCCTATTTGCTGTCGCAGCTTCCGTCGGCGGCTGTTGCGCAGCATCCTGCGAACTGTCGATGGGGGGGGGCACCGGTTGCATGGCAGGGGCAATGAAATAACCAATGACGATAATGCCCACCCCGATCAGCAGAAAAACGGCGATGGGCGTAATAAATGCCAGCATGGGCAACAGGAGTGAGATGCGATTGGAGGGCGGTGGGGCAGGCAGTTCCGGTGCGGTCGGGACCAGCGCATGGAGGGCACTGGCCAGAGTGCGGGCATCCGGCCGTGCCTGCGGATTCTTGTCCAGCATGCTCGCCAGCAGACTGGCCACTTCGGCGGGCAATTGGGTGCGCAGCGATGTTGCAGGTAGAGGCGCCTCATGGATCACTCGATACACAATGGCTGGCAGACTGCTGCCATCGAAGGCATACCGTCCCGTGAGCATTTCATACAGCACTGCGCCCAGCGAGAAAATATCCGAATGACCATCTATCTCGCGTCCCATTGCCTGTTCGGGTGACATGTAGCGCGGCGAGCCGAGCATTTGTCCGGCTTGGGTGTGTCCGCTATTGAGAAGATGCGCGATACCGAAATCAGTCAGCTTGATGCGTCCACGCTGGCCAGTGACAACGACATTGGTGGGTTTGATGTCACGGTGGATGACGCCGTGCTCGTGGGCGAATGCCAGCGCCTCGGCCATCTGCGTGGCGGTATCGAGCACCAGATCGAGTGGCATCGGTCCCTTGTTCATGATGTCTCGCAACGTCGCGCCGGGAAGATACTCCATGGCGATATAGGCGAGCCCGTCGGTTTCGCCGACGTCGTAGATGGTCACGATATTGGGGTGCGACAGCCGACCGGCGCTCTGGGCCTCGCGCAGGAATCGCGATTCCGCGTCGGGGCCTTCCTGCCGCAGCTGCGCGATGGGCACCGTCTTGATGGCAACCGTCCGTTCGATCAGCGGATCGCGCGCCCGGTAAACGGTGCCCATGGCGCCCTGACCCACTTCATCGAGAATTTCGTAGCGACCGATTTTCATCGGTGCGGGGATATCAGAACCGACATTCAATTATTTGGCCTTGCACCATGCGGCTGTCCTCACCCATCAAATATAGATACCACGGCATCAGGTCGTCCATGCTGGGCAGGGTTTCGGGTGCCAGCCCGGGATGAGTGCGCGAACGCAGGGTGGTCGCCACCTGTCCGGGAATCAGTGTATTGATGCGCAGGTTTGCTTCCGTGCCGAGTTCAGCAGCCCAGATGCGGGTAAGCATTTCCAGTCCGGATTTGGCCACGGCATAGCCGCCCCAATATGCGCTGGGTTGATGGCCGTGAGTCTCGCCGGTGAAGATGACCGAGGCGTCCGGTGCCTGTTTCAGAAGGGGCAGGCAGGCGCGGGTCAGCGCAAACGGAGCAATGAGATTGACCCGCATCAGGGTTTGCCACTGTTCCAGCGTCTGCAGTTCCAGCGGGGTCAGACTGTAGAACTGGTGTGCGCTGTGCAGCAATCCGTCAAGCCGCTTCAGATGTTGCGCGAGGGTGCCGGCCAGCGTTTCCAGGCTGCGATCGTCGGCCGCAGCCAGGTCATACGGGAACATCGCTGGCTCTGGGCCGCCTGCGGCCAGGATTTCGTCGTAGACGGATTCGAGTTTGGCTTCATCGCGTGCCAGCAGGGCGACCGTGGCGCCGTGGCGCGCAAAGGTCAGGCTGGCGGTGCGGCCAAGGCCCGAACTGGCGCCGGTGACGAGAATGACACGGCCTGCGAGCAGGTCAGAGCGGGGAGAATAGTCTTTCATAGCTGTTCAAGTAGGGCGCTGGCTGATTGTACTCCGCTCAGCGTGGCACTTTCGAGAGTGGCGGGATAAGGTCCGGCGGTGTAATCGCCGGCCAGGAAAATGCGCGGGTGCGCAGTACGGACGCCAGGGCGTGCCATGTTGGGCACGCAGGCGTAGGTCGCCTGTTTTTCGACAATGTGGCGGCGCCAGCGTGGCGAGTCGGGCGGGGCAATGCGCAGTAATTGGGCAGCAGCCCTATCCATCCAGTCCGCAGGCAGATTTGTGGCAGCGCTGGCGACCAGTGCCAGCAAACCTGGCTGGTCATGGCTCTGGCCGCGGTCGAACACGAATTGCGCGGGGCCGTCCGTCAGGGCGAACAGCGGCTTATCCAGTCGAAAAGCCGGGTCGTATTGCAGGTAAGCGGTGGCAATCGGCTGGTAGGTGTAGTCCGCCACCCCGTGCAGCATGGATCTGAGTTGCGGGATCGCGGCAGCCAGTCCCGCCAGATGCTGCGGTGCGACGGCGAGAATGACGTGGCTGTAGGCAGCCGCTGCATCGCGCGTTCCTACGGTGACGGCATCCGTTGTGGCTTCGAGCGTGGTCACCCGACAGGGCAGGCGCACTTCGCCGCCGAGTTCGACGACCCGCGCGGCTGCGGGCGCCGGAAACAGCGCAGTCAGATCGCGGCGCGGCAGCAGCAGGTCGCTGTGATGATTGCGTCCGCCAAAGGCTGCGCGAATCATGTCGCGGAAGACCTTGGCGCTGGCCATGCCCGGTGGTGTGTTGAGGGCGGACACGCACAGCGGATGCCACAGCAGACGATTCAGTTTTTCGGGCTGGCTGCGGGTGAGCTGGCTGACGCTCAGGTGCTCCGGCGTATCCGTGTCGCTCAGCAAGCCGTGCGCCCAGCGCGCAGCGGCCAGTTTGTCGCGCCAGCCCAGCCCGCGGGCGCCGAGCAGCCCTGCCAGCAAATGCAGCGGCGCGGGCAGGCGTGGGCAGGTCAGGCTGAAATCGGGCGGCTGGTCGAGGGTGAGTGGCAGGCGCCATAAGGCATCTGGCATTGCTGAAGGATGCAGGCGGGCGATCAGATGCAGCGTCTGTTCATACGCACCGAGCAGAATGTGCTGGCCGTTGTCGAGCCGCTGGCCTTCGAGTTCGACTGCGCGTGCACGTCCGCCCAGGATGCGACCGGCTTCGTACAGGGTAATGGCCACTCCCGCCTCGGCCAGGGTCAGCGCGGCGGCGCAGCCGGCCCAGCCGCCGCCGATGACGGCGACACCTGCTTTCATGGAAACAGCCAGGTTCTACTGGCGAGCCACAGCTTGCGCAATGGCGTGAGTGAGATACGTGCGCTCAACACAGGAAACCCGGCGCGCCGGATTTCGACCAGCAAGGTGCGGTAAATCGACGCCATCACCAGACCCGGACGCTGGGCGCTGCGCGCGCTGGCGGGCAGCGCGGCGAGCGCGCTTTCGTAATGCGCGCTGGCACGTTCGAACTGGAACTGCATCAAGGCCTGGAATTCGGGCGTGCCGCGGCCCTTCAGAATGTCTGCCTCGGCGACGCCGAAGCGCGCCAGTTCGTCCTGCGGCAGGTAAATGCGTCCGCGCCGTGCATCCTCGCCGACGTCGCGGATGATGTTGGTGAGCTGGAACGCGAGCCCCAGTTCATGCGCATAGCGGCGGATCTCGCGGTCGTCCTCGCTGCGCACCCCGCCGAAAATCGCCGCCGCGACTTCGCCCACCACGCCCGCCACGCGGTAGCAATAGAGATTGAGCGACTTGAAGTCGGAATAGCGCAGATGCACGAGATCCATCGCCATGCCGTCGATGATTTCCAGCAGCAGGGCCGCAGGCGCATTGCGGCCCGGTTGGGTATCGAACAGGGCGCGGGTCGCCGGATGCTCCGGCACGCCTGCGGCAAATCGCGCGATTTCGGCGCGCCACCAGTCGAGCTTGGCCTCTGCTACCTGACGTTCATGGCACTCGTCAACCACGTCGTCGAGTTCGCGGCACAGCGCGTAAAACGCCGTGATCGCGCGCCGCGTTTCAGGCGGCAGGAAGACGAAGCTGTAATAGAAGCTGGAGCCGCTGGCTGCGGCGCGTTCCTGGCAATATTGATGGGCATCCATGTTCAGGAAATTGCGCGTCCGAGCATGACGATCCAGTCTTTTTTGGTGAGCACCGGACGATTATGGAACACGCAGCCGGGATCGGCATGCAGCTTGCGCAGGATGGTTTCGCCGCCGAGGATGGTCACGCGCAGCTCAAGGCCGATGCGCCCCTTCAGGTGCCGGCCGAGCGGCGCGCCGGCCTGCAATAATTTGCGGGCGCGTTCGATCTGCTTGTGCATCATCATGTGCCACAGGCCGTGCGTGTCGCCCTGCGCGATCTGCGTTTCGCTGACATGGTGCGCGTCCAATTCGTCCTGCGGCAGATAGATACGGTCTTTCCGGTAATCGACCGCGATGTCCTGCAGAAAATTGATCAGTTGCAGGCTGCTGCAAATGGCGTCGGAATAGGCCAGGTGGCGCGGGTCGTGGTCGCCATATAGATGCAGCATCAGGCGCCCCACCGGGTTGGCCGAGCGGCGGCAGTAGTCCATGACCTCGCCGAAGCTGGCGTAACGGGTTTTTTCCACGTCCTGCGCGAAGGCGGACAACAGGTCACGAAACGGTGAAATCGGAATGGCATGATCGCGGATGGCTGCCGCCAGCGGAACGAAAACCGGGTGGAGAGAGGGCTCGCCGCGTTCGATGCGGTCCAGTTCGGCGTGGTAGGCCGCCAGTTGTTCCAGACGTGTGGCTGCGGGGGCATCGCCTTCATCGGCAATATCGTCTGCGCTGCGGGCAAACCGGTAGATGGCCTCGACCGGTCGGCGCAGCCGTTTCGGCAGCAACCAGGACGCAACTGGGAAGTTTTCGTAGTGTTCGACCGGCACCGGCAACAAAAAAACGGAATGGGAATAATGACTTAGGCGGGATGCTGTGTCGGGTTGGGTGACAGCATCACATTGATTATATTACACTTATTAGCTGATAGTTTTGCGGCCCAGCCGCGAGAGTGGCGGAATTGGTAGACGCACTGGATTTAGGTTCCAGCGCCGCAAGGCGTGGGGGTTCGAGTCCCCCCTCCCGCACCATCGGTTTTTTTGCCCTACATCCCTCTTTAAATTCAGCCAGGAAGTATTTTGATGCAAGCAAATCTTGAAGTTCTCGAAGGACTGGTCCGTCGCCTGGACATCAGCGTGCCCATGGATCCCCTGGAAACCGAAGTGCAAAGCCGCCTCAAGCGCCTGGCACGCAACGTCAA
>JAGXGM010000009.1 GCA_024636675.1 Hydrogenophilales bacterium
ACGGACATGTGCAGCTTGCCGTAGACGTCAACGTTGGCGGTGGCAGCAAAAGCGGGGGCAGCGAAAGCGGAAACGATCGCTGCTGCAAGAATCTTTTTCATCATGTCTAAATCTCCTTGGATTGGAATAAAGCGGTTCTAACTCTGCAGAACTGTCCTGCACGAAGATGTGCTTGGGGGACGCAGTCGATTATCCAGACCCGGGCCGGGCCGGCAAGCAAAGCTGTTGTTTTTTCCGTCTCGCCGCGACAAAAGTGTTGTTTTGTTGCACACGCGCAACAGCTATCAGGCAATGGCCGGCCAAGGCGCCGGTTTTAAGCGGCGTCGAATCCCTGCGGCCATTTTCGCGAAGTGTGAAACACCCGGAGAATCTCGACCCGCTGTTCCTTGACCCGATAGGGAATGATGTAAGAGAAATGCGGCAATATCAGTTCGCGCGTTCCTGGCACGCGCCCGGGTCGCCCCATGTCGGGATGCCTAGCTAGAAGACGGATGGACTCATCTACTGCTGAAATCAGCGCAGCGGCAGCTTGAGGATTGTCATGTGCAAGATGGGCCGCCTCTTCTTCAAGGTTGCGCAGGGCGCGCCGCAGCCATTTAACCTGCATACTTCTTCAACAGATTCGCTAGGTCGGACGGGGGTGCAAAATCGCCCCGGTCGGCTTCCTGAATTGCCTGCTCGATTTCGCCGACTTGCCAGGCTTCCAGTTCGAGGTATCGCGCGATGGCCTCTTCCGCCAGAAACGATTTGGAACGGTGCGTGGCTTGCGCGAGTTTGTCGAGCTTTGCCTTGGTTTCTTCAGGGATGCGTAATGTCAGCACTGTCGTAGCCATGTAATGCCCTCCGTATGACGCTGTATACATGCGCAGCATAGCATGCCAAAACGCGGGCGGACGATCGTTTGTGTCGTCGAGTCTGCAGCCGCAAGCGCTGCGTGCCGGGGCTACAATGATTCCATCACCCCTGACCATAAGGAGTCGCCCATGCGCTGGGAACGTGGACGCCGCAGTGACAACATCGAAGACCGGCGCGGGATGCGCGTGGGCCGACGCGGCCTGGTCGGCGGCGGCATCGGGACGATTGTGCTGATGCTGGTGGCGCTGTACTTCGGGGTGGACCCGTCGGTGGTGCTGAACCAGACGGGCAGCATGGCGCCGACGCAGGCAGAACAGCAGACCACGACGTTCAGCCCGGAGGAGGAACGGCTGAAGGAATTCGTGTCGGTGGTGCTGGCCGACACGGAAGACGTGTGGGGCGCGCTGTTCCAGGGGTCGGGCCAGACCTACCAGCCGCCCACGCTGGTGCTGTTTTCCGGCGCGGTGGAGTCGGCGTGCGGGTTTGCCGAGGCAGCGATGGGGCCGTTCTATTGCCCGGGCGACCACAAGCTGTATCTGGACATGCGCTTTTTCAACGACCTGGCGCAGCGCCACGACGCGCCGGGCGACTTTGCGCAGGCCTATGTGGTGGCGCACGAGGTCGGCCACCATGTGCAGACGCTGCTGGGTATATCGGACAAGGTCCACGCGGCGCGAAGCCGCGCGGGCGAGGCCGAGGACAACGCGATGCAGGTGAGAATGGAACTGCAGGCCGACTGTTTTGCCGGGGTGTGGGCGCACCACGCCAACAAGGCGCGGCAGATTCTGGAACCGGGCGATACCGCGGAAGCGCTGGCAGCGGCGGCCGGGGTGGGCGACGACCGCATGCAGAAACAGGCGCGCGGGGTTGTGGTGCCGGAATCCTTCACCCACGGTTCGTCGGAACAGCGGATGCGCTGGTTTAGCACGGGCATGCAAAGCGGCGACCCGGGGCAGTGCGATACCTTCAAGGCGGCGCGGCTGTAAGACTATTTACGCCCGGAGCCTTCAGGGCCGCGGCCTTGTCGCAGGCAGCGCGGCAGACATTTGCCCGCCCAGCCGGGCCCATGTCGAGACGCCGGCTAAGGTTATACAATTACTCTGTCGGCAAATAAAGGCGCACGCAGAATGGACTCTCTGGCACTGGAAAGAATCACCGTTAACCCCGCCCAGTGCGGCGGGCGGCCCTGCATCCGCGGGATGCGTATCCGTGTAAGCGATATTCTCGAACTGCTGGCAGCGGGCGAAAGCCGTGAGCAGATTTTGACCGATTACCCCTACCTGGAGACGGAAGACATCACCGCCACCTTGTTGTATGCGGCACGGCAATTTGATCACCCGATATTAAAAGCAGCCTGACGTGCGTCGCTTTCTGGTCGATGCGCAATTGCCGCCCGCCCTGGCGCGAAAAATTGCGGCCATGGGCCATGAAGCAGAACACCTACTTGAATTAGGATTACTCGAATCCAGTGATAGTCAGATTTGGGACTATGCCCTGGTGCCCTGGCAAATGGCGCTGTCATCATCACCAAGGACGAAGATTTCGCCATTCGTGCGTCTGTCAGCAAGGCTTCGCCGTCGATTGTTTGGGTCAGGATCGGAAATTGTCCCAACGCAAGATTGCTGGCGTGGTTCGAAAAAGAATTGTCCGCTGTGATCGCAGCGCTCGACGCCGGGAGTTGCCTGGTTGAGATTGCAGGATAATTCCAACCCCCTACCCCCCACTTCTCACACCCAGCGCCCCACGCCGGCCAGCCCCACCATCAGCCGCACGCCGCCATACGCCAGCCAGGACAGCATGCGATGCGGCCAGGGACGGCGCTGCCAGTCGGCGGCGTCGAGCGGAACGGACTGGCTGATGGTGTGGTGCAGGCGCTGCCGCAGGTCGTGCGCGAACGCCGCGTCGTCGACGACGATGTTGGCTTCGCGCGCGAGCAACAGGCTGAACGGATCGATGTTGCTGGAGCCCACGGTGGCCCAGTGGCTGTCGACCACGGCGACCTTGGCGTGCAGCTCGCTGGCCTGGTATTCGTATATCGCCACGCCGGCGGCGAGCAGGTCACTATAGAGGCCGCGCGCGGCGGCCAGAAAAAAGGGGTGGTCGGTGTGGCCCTGCACCAGCAGGTGCACCCGTACGCCGCGTGCGGCGGCATTTTTCAGCAGCCGTTTGAAGCGGTAGCCGGGCAGGAAGTAGGCGTTGGCGAGGATGATTTCGTCGTGCGCCAGCGCCAGCGCGGTGAGGTAGGCCCGCTCGATGTCGCGGCGATGGGCGAAGTTGTCGCGCACCACGAAGGCGGCGCGCATGCGGCCGTCGGTCGGCCAGGACGGCTGGATCAGCGGGGGCCGGCTTTCGCCGGCACGCAGTTGCGTCAACGCCACCAGCTGCCACAGATGCCGGACGCTTTGATGAATGCCGGCAAGCAGCGGGCCCTGCACTTCGACGCTGAAATCGAGCCGCGGCACGTCGAAGCGCGCCGGCTCGAAGTCGTCGATGAGGTTCATGCCACCGACCAGGGCGATGCGCGCGTCGATCACCGCCAGCTTGCGGTGCAGCCGCCGCAGGCTCCTGGGATTGGAACGCCAGCCCCGGCCCGCCAGCGGACGATAGAGCAGCACGCTGACGCCGGCCGTTTTGAACGCCTCCAGCCAGGCGGCCGGCAGCCCGCGCGAGCCCACGCCGTCGAGCAGCAGCCGCACCCGCACGCCGCGCAGGGCGGCGCGGATCAGGGCATCGCGCACCGTCTCGACACTGGGGTCGACGTTGAAAATATAGGTTTCAAGATGGATTTCGCTGTGCGCGGCGTCGATGGCTGCGATCAGCGCCGGAAAGAATTCGGCGCCGCTTTGCAGCAAGCGCAGCTGATTGCCGGGAACCAGGCCGGCATTGCGAAAGAACAGTTTGCGCAGGCGCGCTTTCATCACCGCTGGCCGACATTCGGCCCGAGGACGGGCCTCCTACCACGCACACGGGTCATCAGGCCGGCCGGAGCTTGGCGGTAAGGGCGGCGTGGTCGGAAATGCGGTGCCAGGCGTTGCCGGTTTGGACGTGCGCGGCCTCGATGTTGAAGCGGCGCACATAGATGCGGTCGAGCTGGAACATCGGCAGGAAGGCGGGGTAACTGCGCGCTGACCTGCCGTGGTGGGTCTCGAACACCTCGGCCAGCCCCAGCTCGTCATGAAAATAACGGCCGACGCGCATCTGCCAGTCGTTGAAGTCGCCCGCCAGGATCAGCGGCGCATCATCCGGCACCAGCTTGTGCACACGCGCGACAATCATCGCCAACTGGCGCTTGCGCCCGCCCTCGGTCAATCCAAGATGGACGTTGATGCAGTGCACCGGCGTGGCCATGCCGGGCACCTCGATTTCGCAATGCAGCATGCCGCGGCTTTCATAGGCGTGGGCGGATATGTCCTCGTTTTCCCAGGAAAGTATCTTGTAGCGAGACAGGATGGCGTTGCCGTGGTGGCCGGTGTCGTAGACGCAGTTCTTGCCGTAGGCAAAGTCGGTGTAGACGTGTCCCGCCAGGAACTCGGTCTGCGGCCAGCATGGCTGGTGATGGAAACGACGGGCGCGCAGGCCATGGCCGCCCTGCACTTCCTGCAGGAACACGATGTCGGTTCCCAGGGTGCCCAAGCGGTCGCGCAGCTCGTGCACGGTCAGCCGTCGGTTGAATTGCGACAGGCCCTTGTGGATGTTGTAACTGGCGATGTGCAGCGGGGAAGTCATAAGCCGATTATAAGCGCGCGGGCAGCTGGCGAATCGCCGCCGCGTTGCTGGGCGAGAAGCAGCGCGCGGCCGCTTCTTCCCATGGCAGCCACAGGTAGCGCAGATGCTCGCGCGGCGCCAGATTCACCGGCCGCGGCGCCGGGAGCTTGAGGCCGAACACATGCTCGATGTTGTGGGTCACGCCGGGCGCATAGCGGTGCCGCCAGCGCGCGTAGATCTCGAAGCGGGTTTCGATGGCCCACGGCGTCAGTTCGAATTCGCGGGCGTCGAGCCCGGTCTCCTCGCGCACTTCGCGGATTGCGGTCTGTTCCAGGGTTTCGCCTGCATCCTGCGAACCGGTGACCGATTGCCAGAAGCCGGGGCCGTCGGCGCGTTCCATCAGCAAGACCTGGCCATCGGCCGTATGGATGACCACCAGGACCGAGACCGGGATCTTGTGGGCGGTCAAAGCGGTTTTCAGGACAGATGGGCGTTGAGGGTGTCGCCGCTGATCATGAGGCCGATCAGGCGGTCGATGTTGGGATGCTTGCCGGGGTGGACGCTTGCGTCCTCGGTGTGCTCGGCGAAGATGGCCAGCCCTTCGGCAGCGGCCTCGGCGTTGATCGCGCCGTATTGCCTGGCGAGATGGGCATACACCCGGAACGAGCCGGCGCTGCCGGGCGCGTTGGCGATGGTCGCCACCTCGGCGCCGGCGGCGTCGGTCAGCACGATCTTGTCGCCCGCGAATTCGGGCAGGGTTTTCAGGGTGTCGGCAAATGTCATTTCAACTCCTTGTCACGCTGCGCGGCGGCGGTTGCAGGTGGCTCGCCCTCGGGCCGAATGCCGGCGGCAGCACGGTGCGGACAATCGCGCCGGGGGCGGCGCTCCTACAGCGGCCCGGCACCTGCATGGCATGCCGATGAACTATCGGGTTCAGGCGGCCTTGTCCCCTGCCGGGTTGCGCAGGCGGATATGCAGTTCGCGCAGCTGCTTGTCGTCGACCACGTTGGGCGCATTGGTCATCAGGCAGGACGCGCGCTGGGTCTTGGGGAAGGCGATGACGTCGCGGATGGATTCGGCGCCGGCCATCAGGGTGACCAGACGATCGAGGCCAAACGCCAGACCGCCGTGCGGCGGCGCGCCGTATTGCAGGGCGTCGAGCAGGAAGCCAAATTTCTCGCGGCGCTCTTCCTCGCCGATGTTCAAGGCGGCGAACACCTTCTCCTGCACGTCCTGCTGGTGGATACGCACCGAGCCGCCGCCGACTTCCCAGCCGTTCAGCACCATGTCGTAGGCCTTGGACAGGCATTTGCCGGGATCAGTAGCGAGCCAGTCTTCGTGGCCGTCCTTCGGCGCGGTGAAGGGATGGTGCAGCGCGTCCCAGCGGTTCTCGCCCTCGTTGAACTCGAACATGGGGAAATCGACCACCCACAGCGGCGCCCAGGCGCGGCCGTCGACGTGGCCTTTCTCGTGGCCGATCTTCAGGCGCAACGCGCCGAGGGCGTCGTTCACCACCTTGGCGCTGTCGGCGCCGAAGAAGATGAGGTCGCCGTTCTGCGCACCGGTGCGTTCGATCACCGCGGCGAGCGAGGCTTCGGAGAGGTTCTTGACGATGGGCGACTGCAGGCCGGCTTCGTTGAGCTGCGTGATGTCGTTGACCTTGATGTAGGCCAGGCCGCGGGCGCCGTAGATCTTGACGAATTCGGTATAGCCGTCGATTTCGCTGCGCGTGAGGGCCGCACCGCCGGGAATGCGCAGCGCGGCAACGCGGCCTTTCGGGTCGTTGGCCGGGCCGGCGAAGACCTTGAACGCGACGTCACGCATGACATCACCGACGTCGACGATTTCCAGCGTCACCCGCATGTCGGGCTTGTCGGAGCCGTAGCGGTTCATCGCCTCGGCGTAGCTGATGCGCTGGAAGGCGGCGGGCAGGTCGACGTCCTGCGCGCGCTTCATCATGTCGCGGATCATGCCCTCGACCAGATTCATGATCGCCTCCTCGCCCATGAACGAGGTTTCGAGGTCGACCTGGGTGAACTCGGGCTGGCGGTCGGCGCGCAGGTCTTCGTCGCGGAAGCAGCGGGTGATCTGGAAGTAGCGGTCGACGCCAGCCACCATCAAGAGCTGCTTGAACAGCTGCGGCGACTGCGGCAGCGCGTAGAACATGCCGTCATGCACGCGCGACGGCACCAGGTAGTCGCGCGCGCCTTCCGGGGTGGAGCGCGTCAGCATCGGCGTCTCGACTTCCATGAAACCGTCCGCGTCGAGGTAGTCGCGCATGATTTTCGACACGCGGTAGCGCAATTTCAGGTTCTTCTGCATCGGCTCGCGGCGCAGGTCGAGGTAGCGGTACTGCAGGCGGATGTTCTCGTTGATGTTGTCGTCGTCGATCTGGAACGGCGGCGTCAGCGAGGGGTTCAGCACCTCCAGCTTTTTGGTCAGCAGCTCGACCATGCCGGTCGCCATGTTGGGGTTTTCGGTGCCGGCGGGACGCGGCCGCACCAGGCCCTCGATCTTCAGCACGAACTCGGAACGCACGTCCTCGGCCAGCTTGAACGCCTCCGGGGTGTCGGGGTCGATCACCACCTGCATCATGCCTTCGCGGTCGCGCAGGTCGATGAAGATGACGCCGCCGTGGTCGCGCCGGCGATGCGCCCAGCCGCACAGGGTGACGGTGTTGCCGATGTCGGCGGCGGTGACGGCACCGCAGTAATGAGTACGCATGTTCTTCCTAATTAAATACCGGGACGCGCCTTAGCCGAGGCGGCATCCATCGAAACGATGGTTTTCAACGCACGATCAACCCGCACGCTCTTCCTGCCAGAAACAAAGAAGCGGACGGCTCGCACCGCCCGCTTTCCGGTTCTGTCGCTGCCGTCAGTTGCGCGCCGGACACGCGCCCGTGCCGCAGGCGGGCGCGGCAGCTTCTGCCTTGGCGGCGGGCTTGCTGCCGCTATCCTTGAAGTCGGTGGCATACCAGCCGGTTCCCTTCAGCGCAAAGCCGGCCGCCGTTACCTGCTTGGCGTAATCGGCCTTGCCGCACGACGGACACACGCTCAGCTGCGCATCGGACATTTTTTGCATTTCGTCCTGGGCAAAGCCGCAGGACGCACATTTGTAAGTGTAAATCGGCATGATTCGCTCCGATAAATCAATAAGTTGCGGGATTATACCCAAACAACGGGCACACGTACCCAAACAACGGGCACACGTACCCGAACAACGGGCACACGCAGCGGATCTGGCGGCAACGCGCGGGGTTTCAAGAGCCCCGACGCTACCAGGCCAGGCTCAGGCTGCCGTAAACGCGCCGGCTGAAGATGTTGGTGTCGCGGAATTCGTGATAATCGCCGCCCAGGTTCTGGCCCACGACGGCGGCCTCCACCTGGCGCCCCTGCCATTTCCAGTGGCGCGCCAGACGCACGTCCACCCGGGTGAAGGCCTCAGTGTCATCCCCCTCGGTCAGCCATTTCTGGGCATCACTGCGCTGGGCGAACAAACTGGCTTCCCAACCGTTGCCCATACGGTAATTGGCGAGCAACCCCCAGCTGTTGCGGGGGGCAGACACAGGAATGTCCCGTTTATAGTTTTTCGCATCAACGACATTCTCCGGGTCGAGCTCAACACTCAAAAACACCCGTGCATAGTGCGCGCTCACATCCAGTGACCGCACTGGCCGCCAGCGCAACTGGATTTCCCCTCCTTGCGTATCAACCATGCCGAGATTGTCGGCAAAAAACACTTTGGGTTGAAAAGAGCCCGCGTCAAAAGCCGGATTCGGTGAAATCTTGACCATTCCAATAAAGTTTTCGATGTGATCCCGGAACAACCGCACATCGAGTTCAAGGTGCATGGGCCGGAAACGGCCGACATATCCGATCTCGCGCGACAGGATGCTTTCAGGCTCAAGGCCGGTAGACGGCACTGTCGCCACGTCTGCCACGCTACCGCTTGTCGTCAATATGGTTTTATTGCCCGCCTCCTCAAAAAAAGTGGGCGAACGATAAGCGCGCGATACACCCATCCGGAGGACATGTCCCGGGCTCAGGGTAAAGTTGGCGGCCACACGCGGCGAGAGGTCGAAGCCCGTAAAATAATGATGCTCGAGCATTGCGCCCCCCTGCAGCAACACACGCTCACCCGCGCGCCACTCCAGATTGCCAAACGCGCGCGCAAGCACCCCGCTCCGGGTCTTGCTGGAGTTGTAGTTCTGCGGGCTGTTGACCGTCTCCTGCCGCACCTCGCCCCCCCATACCCCACGCAGACTGGGACTCCACTGCTCATTCACCTGCAACTCGACATTGCTTCGCGTCTGCAGCAGATATTCGTTGATATCTAGAACGTCATCAAAGGTAATCGGAAAAGGCGGGGTCGTCAGAACAAGAGGCGCCAGCTTGTCGGCATCGAAACGATTGCGGCTATGGTAGGCCTGCACCCGCCACTCACGTTGCATGGACTCCACCTTGTGATAAGCAAATTGCAGATACTGCGCACGCGAATCCTGCTCGAACGGTTCACTGACGGGGTCCAGGTTGAGCGGGTCGTTAACCTGCATACCCGCGTTCCAGTCACCCTGCGACAGACCGAACTGCAGCATCGCATCGGAGTTCGACGACAGCTGCCAGTCCATGCGCCCATTGACGAAGTAGGTATTGCTCGCCTCGAAATATTGCCCGCTATCCCATGCGATCTTGTTGGTCACATCCCGATCGAAGCGATCACGATGCTGGGCCGACGCAGTGAGGCGATAGCGCAAGGTTTCATCCCCCCCGCCGTAGCGAGCGGTCAGCCCACGCATGCCATGATCGCCAAGCTGCAGCGAAACAGATTCGCCCGGCACCTGTGCTGCCGTCTTGGTGATGATGTTGATGACTGCAACGAAGGCATTGGCGCCATGGATTGCGGCATTGGGTCCGCGCACCACTTCAATGCGTTCGATATCGTCAATGGACAGCGGCAGATCGGCCCAATACACAGCGCCGTAGTGGGGGCTGTAAATCGAACGACCATCCACCAGCACCTGAAAACGGCGCGAGAACGCGTCGCCCAGGCCATGGTAGCCCGCCGCCCAGGTGTTGTTGCGGGTGTACGCGACCGAAAAGCCCGGCACCAGGCGCAGCAGGTCGGGAATGTCGCGGAAACACGATGCGCGGATCATCTCTCGGTCGATGATGGTGACGGCGGCTGGCGCCTCGCTCACCGGCTGCGACAGGCGCGACACCGACAACACCACGGGCAGGTCGTCAAGAAAATCGGATTCGGTGACAGCAGCCCACGCCGGATGCGCGCATGCCAAAGCGCTTCCCAGCAGAAGCAGCCTACGGAATGTCGTTGATTGGTTGCGGCTCACTATCACTTCACGCCGATGCTGCGCACCGGCCTCGCTCCGCATCGGTGGTCACTAACCCATACCTAACGGCATCTCTGCCGCAAACTTTAATTCGAGGCCTGCCAGCGGTCATACCGACCCGCGCCCATTGAACGACTATAGGGAAGCCCCATCTCCCGGCGAAACCCCGGGCAGGAGTGAAGTGCCGCCTCACCAGCCGAGACTCAGGCTGCCGTAAACGCGGCGGCTAAAAACATTCGTGTCACGGAATTCTTCGTAATTATCGTCCAGGTTCTGCCCGACTACGGCCGCCTCGACGTCGTTACCCTGCCATTTCCAGCGGCGAGCCAGGCGCGCGTCCCAGCGGGTGAAGGCCTCGGTAACATCGCCCTCGGACAGCCACTTCATGCGCCCCGATCGATACACACCGGTGCTGGCCGTCCAGCCCTGCCCCAGGTCGAAGCGCGCCAGCAGGCTGAAGGTGTGGCGCGGGGCGGACCGGGCCAGATCCCTGTCAATGCCTGGGTCTGCCTCGATGAAGGCGCGCGCATACTGCGCCGACAGTCGCACTGCATGTACGGGCTGCCAGTTCAGCTGTAAGTCGCCGCCGCGCACGGTGTAGTCGTCACGGTTGGTGTACTGTCCGGGCGAACCGCTATTTTTGAGATAGTCGTAGATGGTGTCGTAAAACAGCTTGGCGTCGAGTTGCAGGTCGAGCGCCGGGTACTGAGCCACATAGCCAATTTCGCGCGACAGGATGCGCTCGGGCTTTAAAGGGGGCGACGGCGCAATCACTTGCTGGACTTGCAGTCCACTCGTCGTGTAATAGTTCAGATTGCCCTGCTGCTCGAAGAACGTGGGGGAGCGATAGGCCTGCGAGATGTTCAGCCGCAAGGTGTGCCCCTCGGCCAGCGTGTAGTTGAGCGCCACGCGCGGCGAAATATCGGTACCGGTGAAGTAATGGTGTTCCAGCATGGCGCCGCCCTGCAGCAGCAGACCGGGGCGCGCCTGCCATTCCATATTGGCGTAGGCGCGCCCGAGCGTGCCATCCAGCTTGTCTGGCGTATCGAAATACCGCTGGCTAGCCACCGTTTCGTGCCTGATCTCGGCCCCCAGGGACATGCGCCAATCGGGCGCCAGCCGCTTGTTCTGCTGAAATTCCAGATTGAACCGCTTCTGCAGCTGGTCGATGCCGGCTTCAAGCCGTTCCCCAATTCCGATATACCGGGGCGGAGAAGGCACCCCGCCGGGGCACAGGGCAGGCTCACCCTCCACCGTATCGAAGCACAATGCCGGCTGATTGGGCGACTCCAGGTTGTTGCGACTGAAATACGCCTGCACCATCCATTCATCGTCGGCATTATGGACGCGCCGATATTTGAACTGGACGTATTGGGCAGAAACCGCCTGGCCGCCAGGTTCTTCCAGATACTTTGAATGGCCGGCCTGCCAGTCGCCCAGCGTCAATCCGAACTGCGCGCTCAACTCATCGGTTGCCGACAGCCGGTAATCCGCCCGCCCATTCACAAAATAGGTCTGTGTCTCTTCACCCAGCTTCACCGGAAGCGTATTGCCGTCTTCAAGCACGTCCGTCTCGAAGCGATCACGGGTCTGGGCGGACAAGGTCAGCCGGTAGCGCAGGTCGCCAGCGTCTCCGCCATAGCGTGCGGTCAGGCCGGACATGCCCTGCTCGCCATATTGCGCGGACACGAATGCGCCCGGCGTCTGACCCGGATCCTTGGAGATGATATTGATGACAGCCAGAAAGGCATTGGCGCCGTAAGTTGCGGCATTGGGGCCGCGTACCACTTCGATGCGCTCGATGTCATCGATCGACAGCGCGAGCTCGCCCCAGTTGACTGCGCCATAGGCGGAGCCGTAAATCGAGCGGCCATCGACCAGCACCTGAAAGCGCCGCGAAAACGCGTCGGCCATGCCGTGATAACCGATCGCCCAGGTGTTGTCGCGGGTGTAGGCCACCGAAAACCCCGGCACCAGGCGCAGCAGGTCGGGAATATCGCGAAAGCCCGACGCGCGGATCATGTCGCGGTCGATGACGGTGACGGCGGCAGGCGCTTCGTTCAGCGGCTGTGACATCCGTGACACCGACAGCACGACCGGCATCTCGTCGAGAAAAGCGGCTTCGGTGATGGCGGCCCACGCAGCGTGCGGGCATGCCAGGACTGCGCTCGGCAACAACAGGTGTGTGAACACACTGAAGAGGTTGTGTGGCGCCCTGTTCACCGATCTCGGTGCGTATTGCGCACCGGCCGTTCTCCGCATTGTTATGGTTTCGTGATTATCGGTTTGTGCGATTTAGCGCTTCGTCAGAACGGAATGTCGTCGTCCATATCGTCGAATCCGCTGCTGGCCGGGCGTTGCGCGGCGGCCGGGGCGTTGGCGCGCGGCTGGCTGCGCGGCGCGGGCGCGGACTGGTCATAGCCGCCATCATCCATATCGGCCATGCTGCTGCCGCCGCCGCCCTTGCTGCCCAGCATCTGCATCCGGTCGCCGCGGATTTCGGTGGCGTATTTTTCGACGCCTTCCTTGTCGGTGTACTTGCGGGTGCGGATCGAACCTTCGACGTAGACCTGGCTGCCCTTTTTCAGGTACTGGCCGCAGACTTCGGCAGTGCGGCCGAAGAAGCTGACGCGGTGCCATTCGGTCTGCTCGACCATTTCGCCCTGCTTGTTCTTGAATTTGTCGGTGGTGGCGATGGCGAGGTTGGCGACGGCTTCGCCGCTCGGCAGATAGCGCATGTCGGGGTCGCGCCCCAGGTTGCCGACCAGAATCACTTTGTTGACGGATGCCATGTTTTCCCCTGTATGAAATTGAATGGTCTGAGCTTGATCTGCTGCGGATTCTATCAGGCGGTTGCCGTATCCAGCAGGCTGCGCACGCCGGCTTCGTCCCACCCCCGGAGGCTGACCTTGAGCATGGCCACGCCTTCTTCGGCCAGCACCACCGCCTCGACCACACCCGCCATCTCGGCCAGTTGCGCCCTCAGCAATGCAGCCTGATCTGCCGGCATCGCGCCGACGCGAAACATGCGGGTCTTGATCGCGGGCGGCGCCTGCATCGACAGGCTCGCGAGCAGCCATGCGCCCATCAGGACCACGCAAAAGATGAACACGGCCTGGAAGCCATGATGCTGCGCCAGCCAGCCGCCGAACACGCCGCCAAAAAACAGGCCCAGCGCCTGGGCAGTATTGTAGACGCCCATTGCGGTGCCTTTGGCCGACACCGGGGCGAGCTTGGAAATCAGCGAGGGCAGGCTGGCTTCAAGCAGATTGAAGGCCACGAAGTAAAAAAAGAGCGCCCACACGATGCCCCAGAAATAGTCGATGCCGAATGCGAAGCCCAGCTGCGACAGCAGCATCAGCGCCACCGCACCGATGAATACCGGCTTCATCTGGCCGCGCTTTTCACCAACAATGATGGCCGGCACCATCAGCGCAAAGGAGCCCAACAGCACCGGCAGGTACACCGCCCAGTGATCGTCGACGGCGAGGCCGCTGTTCTTGAGCGCCACAGGCACCACCACGAACATCGCCATCTGCGCCGCATGCAGCGCGAAGATGCCGAAATCGAGCCGGGCGAGCTGGCCGTTTTTCAGCACGTCGACCAGTTTCGCCGGATTGGCCTGGGCGTCGGCGTGATAGTGGCTGTCTGCGGGGTCTGGCACCCACACCTTCACCACCCAGATGGCGGCCAGTGCCAGGACGCCGGTCAGCGCAAAAAGCCCCGGCACGCCGATTACGCGGTTAAGCGCCGGCCCCGCCACCAGCGACACGCCGAAGGCGATGCCGATGGTGGAGCCGATCAGCGCCATTGCCTTGGTGCGGTGCTCTTCGCGGGTGAGGTCGGCCAGCATGGCGGTAACCGCGGCGGAAATGGCGCCCGCGCCCTGCAATGCGCGGCCAGCGATGGTCCAGTAGATGTCGATGGCCGCCATGGCGATAAAACTGCCGAGCGCAAACACGATGAGCCCGAAGATGATGACCTTTTTGCGCCCGATGCGGTCGGACGCCATGCCGAAGGGGAGCATGAGGATGGCCTGGGTCAGGCCGTACATGCCGAGCGCGAGGCCGACCAGGGTGTGGTTGTCGCCGCCCGGCAGGTCTTCGGCATACAGCGCGAACACCGGCAGGATCAGGAACATGCCCAGCATGCGCAGGCCGAAGATCGCCGCCAGGCCCGATGCGGCGCGCTTTTCGGCGCGGGTCATGCTTTCGGACAGGTCGATCTGGGCCACTGCGGGTTCGGGGTATGCGGGGAAGTCCGCTATATTAGCAGGTTGCGAATTAAGCTCGCTGCCTTAACCGATAGCCGTCAAACAATGGAATTCATCCGCATCCGTGGCGCCCGCACCCACAACCTGAAGAACATCAACCTCGACCTGCCGCGCAACAAGCTGGTGGTGATTACGGGGCTGTCGGGTTCGGGCAAGTCCTCGCTCGCCTTCGACACGCTTTATGCCGAAGGCCAGCGCCGCTATGTCGAGTCGCTGTCGGCCTACGCGCGGCAATTTTTGCAGCTGATGGAAAAGCCCGACGTCGACCTGATCGAGGGCCTGTCTCCGGCGATCTCGATCGAGCAGAAAGCGACCAGCCACAACCCGCGCTCGACCGTCGGCACGGTCACCGAAATCCACGATTATCTGCGCCTCCTGTACGCCCGCGTCGGCGACCCGCAGTGCCCGGAACACGGCATTACGCTTGCCGCGCAGACGGTATCGCAGATGGTCGACGCGGTGCTGGCGCTGCCGGAGGACACCAAGCTGATGATCCTGGCGCCGCTGGTGGTGGGGCGCAAGGGCGAAAACCTCGAACTGTTTGCCGAGTTGCGCGCACAGGGCTTCGTGCGGGTGCGGGTCGACGGCGGGGTACACGAAATCGACGCCGTGCCCAAGCTCGACAAGAACAAGAAGCACACCATCGAGGTGGTGGTCGACCGCCTGAAGGTGCGCGCCGATGCCAAGCAGCGGCTGGCCGAAAGCTTCGAGACTGCGTTGCGCCACTCGGACGGCCGCGCGCTGGCGGTGGAAATGGATGCTGGCCGCGAGCATCTCTTCTCCGCCAAGTTCGCCTGCCCCGTGTGCAGCTACGCGCTGCCGGAACTGGAGCCGCGCCTGTTCTCGTTCAACAACCCGATGGGCGCCTGCCCCACCTGCGACGGCCTCGGCCAGATCACCTTTTTCGACCCGGCGCGCGTGGTCGCCTTTCCGCACCTGTCGCTGGCTTCCGGCGCGATCAAGGGCTGGGACAAGCGCAACCAGTTCTTCTACATGATGCTGCAGAGCCTGGCGATGCATTACGGCTTCGACCTCGACACGCCGTGGGAATCGCTGCCGCCGCGCGTCCAGGACGTGATCCTCAATGGCAGCGGCAAGGAAGCGATCGCGTTCCAGACGCTGGCGCCGCGCGGCGGCTACACGATGAAAAGCTACCCGTTCGAGGGCGTGCTCGCCAGCATGGCGCGGCGCTACCACGAGTCCGACTCGACGGCGGTGCGCGAAGAACTCGCCAAATACCAGAACAACAAGTCCTGTCCCGCCTGCAACGGCACCCGGCTGCGCGAGGAGGCGCGTCACGTGATGGTCGGCAGCGTGCCGATTTACGTGGTCAGCGCAATGCCGCTGAAACAGGTGCTGGTGTTTTTCGAGACGCTGACGCTCGACGGCCACCGCGCGCAGATCGCCGACCGCATCGTCAAGGAGATCATCGCCCGCGTCGGCTTCCTGAATAACGTCGGGCTGGATTACCTGTCGCTCGACCGCTCCGCCGACACGCTCTCCGGCGGCGAGTCGCAGCGCATCCGCCTCGCCAGCCAGATCGGCTCGGGGCTGACCGGCGTGATGTACGTGCTGGACGAGCCGTCGATCGGGCTGCACCAGCGCGACAACGACCGCCTGCTGGGCACGCTGAAGCACCTGCGCGACATCGGCAACTCGGTGCTGGTGGTCGAGCACGACGAAGACGCGATCCGCGCCGCCGATTACGTGGTCGACATGGGCCCCGGCGCCGGTGTGCACGGCGGCGAAGTGGTGGCGGAAGGCACGCCCGAGGCGATCCGCCTCGCCGAACACTCGCTCACCGGGCAGTACCTGTCGGGGCGGCGCCGTATCGCCATCCCGACAACACGCCGCCAGCCCGACCCCGAGCGGCAGTTGGTGGTCACCCACGCACGCGGCAACAACCTGAAGGACGTCACGCTCAATCTGCCGGTCGGACTGTTTGTCTGCATCACCGGCGTATCGGGTTCGGGCAAGTCGACGCTGATCAACGACACTCTGTATGCCGCCGTCGCGCGCCATCTGTACGGCTCGTCGACCGAACCCGCGCCGTACGGCGAAATCCGCGGCCTGGAATTTTTCGACAAGGTAATCAACGTCGATCAGTCGCCGATCGGCCGCACCCCGCGCTCCAACCCGGCCACCTATACCGGGCTCTTCACCCCGATCCGCGAACTGTTCGCCGGGGTGCCGGAAGCGCGCATGCGCGGCTACGGGCCGGGCCGCTTCAGCTTCAACGTCAAGGGCGGGCGCTGCGAGGCCTGCCAGGGCGACGGCGTGATCAAGGTCGAAATGCACTTTCTGCCCGACATCTACGTGCCGTGCGACGTCTGCCACGGCGCGCGCTACAACCGCGAAACGCTGGAAGTGCAGTACAAGGGCAAGACCATCCGCGACGTGCTGGAAATGACCATCGAGCACGCGCACGAATTCTTCGCCGCGGTGCCGGTGGTCAGGCGCAAACTGCAAACCCTGCTCGACGTCGGCTTGGGCTACATCCGCCTCGGCCAGTCAGCCACCACGCTGTCGGGCGGCGAGGCACAGCGGGTCAAGCTCGCGCTCGAACTGTCCAAGCGCGATACCGGTCGCACCCTCTACATACTCGACGAACCGACCACGGGTCTGCACTTCGCCGACATCGACCTGCTGCTGAAAGTGCTGCAGCGCCTGTCCGATGCAGGCAACAGCGTGGTCGTCATCGAACACAATCTGGACGTGATCAAGACCGCCGACTGGCTGATCGACCTCGGCCCCGAAGGCGGCGGCGGCGGCGGCCAGATCATCGCCGAGGGCACACCGGAGGCCGTGGCCGACAATCCGGCCAGCCATACCGGGCAGTACCTGCAACCGGTGCTGGCGAGACACTGATGGGCGAACCTGTCCGCCTGTCCAAGCTCATGTCCGAACGCGGGCTCTGCTCGCGCCGCGAGGCCGACAGCTACATCGAGCGCGGGCTGGTGTTCGTCGACGGCCGCCGGGTCTCCGAACTCGGCACCAAGGTCGATCCCAACTGCGCGATCCGCCTCGACACACAGGCCAGCACGCAGCAGCAGCAGCGCGTCACCATTCTGCTGCACAAGCCCGTCGGCTACGTGTCGGGCCAGCCGGAACCGGGTTACCAGCCCGCCGTGACGCTGATCCGCCCCGAAACACAATGGCAGGACGGGCGCGCCAACCAGGCGTTCCATCCGACGCATCTGAAAGGGCTGGCGCCTGCAGGGCGGCTCGACATCGATTCGACCGGCCTGCTGGTGCTGACGCAGGACGGGCGAATTGCCAAACAGCTGATCGGCGAAAACTCCGATGTCGAGAAGGAATATCTGGTGCGGGTCGAGGGACGGCTGGATGACCGCGGCCTCGCCCTGCTCAACCATGGCCTGTCACTCGACGGCCGCAAGCTGCGTCCGGCCCGGGTCGGCTGGCAGAACCCCGACCAGCTGCGTTTCATTCTGAAAGAGGGCCGCAAGCGCCAAATCCGCCGCATGTGCGAACTGGTGGGACTGAAGGTGGCGGGGCTGAAACGCGTACGCATCGGCCGCGTGCGGCTGGGCGAGCTGCCGCTGGGGCAATGGCGCTACCTGCGCGACGACGAGACCTTCTGATAAAGAAGTCGTAAAAGGCGGGCCGCGCGCCCATGCAAGCGCTTGTTTCATCTCTGCTTCTGCTCTATTAATTATTATGCAGGTTTAAATCTGCATTTTTTAGACACTGACATCAGGGAGATATCCATGCAATCCAAGCTTCTCATCGCACTCTTTGCCGCCCTTACGCTGACTGCCTGCCAGAAATCTGAAGAGGCCGCTGCCCCCTCCATGGAAGAAGCCCAGGAGGCCGCAGGTGCAGCGGCGGATTCCGCTGCCGAAGCCGCAGATTCCGCCGCCGAGGCGGCTGCCGCTGCCGCCGCCGCCGCCGCTACGGCAGCCGGTGCCGCTGCCGACACTGCAGGGGGTGAGGGCATGATGGGTGCGCCTACCGAAGCCAGCCAGGGCACCGCCGATACAGCCGACCAAACCAAAGGCGCTGCGCAGTAGTCCCGTATCATGCAGCGCAAACGGCCAGGTTCTCCTGGCCGTTTTTGTTTGCGGCAACCCGCCTGGAAGACCTGCCGCTACAATCGAGCCATTCCACTTCTCTGCCCACCATGCGCCTCGTCATCTGCTTACTCGCCCTGCTCTGCGCGCCCGCGCTGGCCGCGCCGCCGGTTCCGATCAAGAGCCGTCCGCTGTCCGAACTGGTTATCCATCCGCAGCGCGAGGCTTCGGCCGAGGTGGTCTCGCTCAACCTCGCCAAGCTGGCGTCGGAACTGTCGGCGCGGATCGAGCAGATCCCGGTGGAGCCGGGCCAGCGTATTGCCAAAGGCGCGGTGGTCGCGCAACTCGATTGCGCGGACGCGAAAAGTGCCGCCCAGCGCGCGCAAGCCGCGCTGGAGTCGTCGCAGGCACGATTGAAGCTCGCCCAGCTGCAATTGCAGCGCAGCACGGAACTGGCTGCCCAGAATTTCATTTCCGGGGACGCGCTCGACGCCAAAAAAACCGAAGTGGCGGTGGTCGCGGCCGAAGCCCGGCTCGACGCTGCCGCGCGTGCTGCCGCGCAGCGCGAAGTCGGCAAGTGCACGCTGCGCAGCCCCTTCCCCGCGATCGTGGAGGCGCGACTCGCGCAGGTGGGCGAACTGGCCAGCCCCGGCACCCCCATCGTGCAGCTGTGGGACACCTCGCGCCTGCAACTATCCGTGCAGGTGCAGGCTGACGACGCCAGCAGGCTCGCGCAGGCCCGGCCGGTATTCGTCAGCCAGGGCCGCGAGTTTGCGGTGAAACTGCTGCGCGTGTCGCCCGCGGTGGATCCTGCCAGCCGCAACCGCGAAGCGCGGTTCAGATTTCCGCAAGTTGCGCCTGCGCCCGGCCGCAGCGGCGTGCTGCGCTGGCGCGATCCGCGCGCTTTCGTGCCGGCGGACTATGTAGTCAGGCGCGCGGGCCGGCTCGGCGTATTCATCGTCGATGCCCAGCGCGCGCGCTTCGTGCCCCTGCCTGGCGCGCAGGAAGGGCGGCCGGCCTCGGCCGCGCCCTTGCCGGCCGCGGCCGCGCTCGTCACCGATGGGCGCTTTGCGCTGCAGGACGGCATGATCGTCACCCCGCGCTGAATCCGGATAAGGATCCGCCATGGGCCTGTACGCACGCTTCATCACCAATCACCCGCTGGCGAACGTGAGCTTTGCGGTGATCCTGCTGCTCGGCGTGCTGGGTTACCTCAACATGCCGCGCGAGCAGGACCCGGAGATCAACTTCAACTGGCTGGTGGTGAATACGGTGCTGCCGGGCGCATCGGCGGAGGATGTCGAGAAGAAGGTCACCGACCCGCTGGAAGAAGCGATTCGCACCCTCTCCGACATCCGCTTCATTTCCAGCACCAGCCGCGACAATTCATCGATCATCCTGGTGCGCTTCCGCGACGTCTCCGAACGCCAGTTCGACAAGCACGTCACCGATCTGCGGCGGCTGGTGCAGAACAAGTACAACAGCGACCTGCCCGACGAGGCCCAGGAGCCCGACGTTCAGGAAATCACCACGTCGAACGGTTTCCCTACTGCGATGGTGTTGCTGACCGGCCCCGCCTACGACGAGCGCCTGCGCCGCACCGCGCGGCAGATCAAGGACGACCTCGAGCGCCTGCCCGGCGTCGACCGGGTGATGGCCACCGGCCAGAGCGACGCCGAGTTGCGGGTGGAGTTTTCCCCGGCCAAAGTCGCGGCGCGCGGCCTCAACGCCGCGCAGATCGCCGACGCGGTGGGCGCCTGGTTCCGCGACACCTTTGCCGGCCGCGCGCGGGTGGGCGAGGACGACTGGCTGGTGCGGGTGATCGGCCAGCAGGCCGACGCCGATTATCTGGCGCGGCTGTCGGTATTGTCGCCGCAACTGGACGCACCGGTTCCGCTGTCGGCCGTGGCGACGGTGGAGACCGCCCGCGCGCGTCCCGGCAGCCTGGCGTCCTCCAACGGCCAGCCTGCGGTGATTCTGGCGGTGACCAAGAAAAGCAAGGTCAACACGCTGAACCTGGTGGCCGACATCAAGCGCGCCATCACCGAGCGCGAGCCTGCGCTAAAAGCGGGCGGTTTCTCCCTGATGCTGTTCGACGACCAGACCGTGCCGACCCGGCATGCCATCGGCGTAATGGAAACCAATGCGCTGATCGGCCTGCTGGTCGTGCTGGGGCTGTGCTGGCTGTTCCTCGGCAGCCGGCTGGCGCTGCTGGTCAGCCTGGGGATTCCGTTCTCGCTGGCGGGCGCATTCGCCATCCTGTACGCCTTCGATTTCACCCTGAGCATCCCGGTGCTGCTCGGCATCGTCATCGCGCTGGGTATGCTGGTGGACGACGCGGTGGTGATCACCGAGGCGATCTATTACCGCATCGCGCGCGGCGCCGAGGCCCTGCCGGCCGCGCTCGGCGCCATCCGCGAAGTCGGCCTGCCGGTGCTGGCCGCGGTTGCCACCACCATCGCCGCGTTTATGCCGCTGATGCTGATGCCCGGCATTGTCGGCAAGTTCATGCTGCTGGTGCCGCTGGTGGTGACACTGGCGCTTCTGATGAGCCTCGCCGAAGCCTACTGGATCATGCCGTCGCACGTGGTCGGGCTCGGTCTCAACTTCCGGCAGCCCACCCGCATGCAGCCGCTGCGGGAGCGCGCCACCCACACGCTGCGCGTCAAGTACACCCGGCTGCTGGTCAAACTGATGCGCCATCCCTGGATCGGCGGACTGGTCGTATTGGTATTGTTTACCGGCGCGGTGACGCTAGTGGCGACCGGCGCGGTGCGCACGCAGTTCTTTGCCTTCGACCCGATCCGCCTGTTCTACGTCAACCTCGACATGCCGAGCGGCAGCGCCATCGACGTCACCCTGCGCGAAACCGCGAAGGTGGAGGCGGTGGTGCGCCGCCACCTGCGCGAAGGCGAAGCGCGCGGGGTGACGAGTTATGCCGGGGTGAAATGGACCGATACCGAGCCGCTGTATGGCGAATCCTATGGCCAGGTCAGCGTGTCGCTCAATCCACGTGGCGAGGACATGCGCGAGGTAAGCGAAGTGGTGGCGTCGATGCGCCGCGACATCGAAGCCCTGCCCACTCCTGGCAAGGTGTCTTTCACCCAGCTGTCGGGCGGCCCACCGGCGGCCAAGGCGATCAAGCTGCGACTGCTGGGCGACGATGTCAGCGAATTGCGCACCGCGGCGGAGGAACTGAAGCAGGCCGTCATCCGGATCGACGGCACCCGCGACGTCACCGACGACGACCTGCCGGGTCGTCCGCAACTGGTGCTGCAGCTCGACGCCGAAGCGCTGAAAGACGCCGGCCTTGATCCCGCCACGGTGGCAAGGCTGGTGCGCCTGCATACCGAAGGTGAAATCGTCACCGAGGTGCGCGAGGGCGGCGACAAGATTGAAGTGCGGGTGCGCGGCGCCACAGCCAATCAAGGCGGGCCCAATCAAAACGGCGCCAGCCCGAATGGCCTTGTCGACATCCAGCAGCTGCTGGCCGACCCGGTGGCATTGCCCGATGGCGGCACCACCACCCTGAACGCGCTGGTCCATGCCGATACCCGCATCGGCTCGGGCGGCATCAAGCACTACAACCTCAAGCGCGCGATCACGATCGAGTCCGACCTCGACAAGACCCGCATCGACACGGTGGAGGCGAACGCACGGATCGCCACGCAGTGGGACGCGATGAAAGCGCGCTATCCGAACACCCGCATCGACTTTAGCGGCGAACTTGACGACATCAACGAGAGTCTCGACGCGATGAAGATGCTGTTCCTCTTGGGCGTCGGCCTGATCTATCTCATTCTCGCCACGCAGTTTCGCTCCTATTGGCAGCCGCTGCTGATCCTGCTGACGGTGCCGATGGCCTTCACCGGCGTGGTGTTCGGCCTCTTCGTCACGCAGAACCCGCTTTCCCTGTACACGCTGTATGGCGTGATCGCGCTCACCGGCATCGCGGTCAACTCGGCCATCGTGCTGATCGACGCCGCCAATGCACGGCTCGCGTCCGGCATGGGCCTCCTGCATGCTACGCTGTATGCCGCGCGGCGCCGCGTCGTGCCCATCATCATCACCACCACCACCACCATTGGCGGCCTGTTCTCGCTGGCCGTCGGGCTCGGCGGCCAATCGCTGATCTGGGGACCGATGGCGGCGAGCCTGGTGTGGGGCCTGCTGGTTGCCTCCACGCTCACCCTGTTCACCATGCCGATCCTGTTCCGGCTGGCGATGCAGATCGGGCCGATGCTGCGCGGCGGTGTCTCGCGCAGGCTGCGCCGCGTGCCGGCCGTCTGACCCGATGATCGCCGGAATGAACCCGCGCGACCTGCTGCTGGGCTCCTTCCGTGCCGCGGTCGCCGCCGCCGATCCCGCAATCATCCTGCCGCCGCACCTGCCCGCACCGCCGCGCGGCCGCACCCTGGTGGTCGGCGGCGGCAAGGCCGCCGCCAGCATGGCCGCCGCGGTGGAAGCCCACTGGCCGGCCGATGCGCCCCTGGCCGGGCTGGTTGTCACCCGCTACCGGCACGGCCTGCCCACGCGCCGCATCGAGGTCGTCGAGGCCAGCCACCCGCTGCCCGACGGACGCGGCGAGGAAGCCGCCTTGCGCATGCTGGCATTGGCAAGCCAATTGGGGCCGGACGATCTGCTGCTGGCACTGATTTCGGGCGGCGGCTCGAGCCTGCTCGCCGCGCCGGTCGAAGGGGTAACGCTCAAGGAACTGCGTCAGGTGACCAAGGCGCTGCTCAAGGCCGGCGCGACCATCCACGACATCAACACCGTGCGCAAGCACCTCACCCGCCTGTCGGGCGGGCGCCTGGCACAGGCGGCGAATGGCGCGCCCACCCTGGCGCTCATCATTTCCGACGTCGTCGGCGACGACCCCACCCATATTGCGTCGGGCCCCTGCGCGCCCGACCCCACCACCTGCGCCGATGCGCTCGAACGGCTGCAGCGCTTCGGCATCGCCTTGCCCGCCGGCGTACGCCGCCATCTGGAACAGTCGGCCCCGGAGGCCGAAACGCCCAAGCCCGGCGCCCCCTGTTTCGCCCATACGGAAAACCGCGTCATTGCCAGCGCCCGGGCCAGCCTCCAGGCCGCATGCCTGTATTTCGAACAGCACGGCATCCCCGCTTTGGTGTTGTCGGACAGCGTCAGCGGCGATGCACAGGCGGTGGCCAAACAGCACGCCGCGCTCGCCCGCGCCGTAAGTTCACGCCCCCTCGCATTGATTTCGGGCGGCGAGACCACCGTCACCCTGCGCCCGCAGCATGGGCGTGGCGGCCGCAATACCGAATTTCTGCTGGCCCTGGCGCTTGAATTGAAAGACGCGCCGGCGTGGGCGATCGCATGCGACACCGACGGCATCGACGGCAGCGAGGACAACGCGGGGGCATTGATCGGTCCGGACACACTACTTCGCGCATGCCGACGCAATCTCGACGCGGCCGGTTTTCTGGCCGCCCACGACAGCCACGGATTTTTTGCCGCACTCGACGATCTGGTCGTCAGCGGCCCCACCCGCACCAACGTCAACGATTACCGGGTGTTGTTGCTCGGGGTGGCGTAAGCAGACTCAGTTGAGCCGCTGCACCTGAACCGGATCACCCACCTTCAAGCCAAATTCGGCTGCCGCACTGCCCCGGTTGACCGCAAGCTCCAGCAAACCGACGCTGTTATTGAACCAGAAGCCCTCGCCCTTGCCGACGAAACCAAAGCTTTCGCTATGCCGGAAAGGCTTGCCCGCAGCGCTCACGCGCGCGTCCACCGGCACCCCGCGCACACCGCTCCAGGCATTGCCGTAATGATCGATATAGATCACCCGCGCCAGGTCGCCGGCTTCGAATTCGGCATATAGCTTGTCTATCGCACTCAGCTTGTCGCTGGGAAATTCGCCGCGCGCAATGTCGGCCGCGATCAGCGCGAACAGATCGCGCCCGTGAAAAGTCGTCGAGAGACCATCAGGCCGCCAGGTAATGCGCCACAGCCGAGTGTCGGCATGGCGCGCGGCAATGACCGACAGCAGCCCGTTGTCCGGTCCGACAAACCAGCAGCCGCCGGCCAGAACCACCACGGCATCGCGCGGCGTGCCGACGCCGGGATCGACCACCGCCAGGAACACACTGCCGGGCGGAAAACCCGGCGCGAATGCAGCCAGCAAATGCGCGCCCGCATGCGGATTGAAATCCGGCACCTCATGCAGCAGATCCACCACCAACTGTGCGGGCGCGTGTGCCGCGAGGCGCGCCTTGACCTGCCCGACATAGGGATCGCGCCCGCCAAAATCAGTGAAAAGAACGATCACAGGCTTTTCCAGGGTAGACAGAAAGGACGACTATGCCTGACTTGGCACACTTGCCGCAAATGCATCAGGGGGCGAGTCCCGGCGGATCCCTTTACGGAAGCCCAGAAGAAGTGGCATAAAAAAAGCCGGGTGGCCCCGGCTTTTTTTTCATCACGATTCGAACTCGATTTACTCGGCCTCAGCAGCCTCGACATCCGTCTCGGGACGATCAACCAGTTCGACGAGGGCCATCGGCGCGTTGTCGCCATTGCGGAAGCCGTATTTCAGGATGCGCAGGTAACCGCCGGGACGGGTCTTGTAGCGCGGACCGAGTTCACCGAACAGCTTGACGACCATGTCGCGGTCACGCAGGCGATCGAACGCCAGGCGATGGTTCGCCAGGCTCGGCTCCTTGCCCAAAGTGATCAACGGCTCGACAAAGCGGCGCAGCTCCTTGGCTTTCGGCAGCGTGGTCTTGATGATTTCGTGCTTCAGAAGCGACACACTCATGTTACGGAACATGGCCAGGCGATGGCTGGTGGTGCGGTTCAGTTTGCGGTTGGATTGACGATGACGCATGGCGATTCCTTTTTGGTCAGTATTCTTGGGCTAGGTCGCCTGCCACGGCGACCCGCACTTTATTGTTTGATGGTTTACAGGGGGACTTGCTTAAATGCTTCAGGGACGCTCGAGGCCCGCAGGCGGCCAGTTTTCAAGCTTCATCCCCAGGGACAGACTCTTGGAGGCCAGTACGTCCTTGATTTCGTTCAGCGACTTGCGTCCCAGATTCGGGGTGCGCAGCAACTCAGATTCGGAACGCTGGATCAGGTCGCCAATGAAATAGATATTTTCGGCTTTCAGACAATTGGCCGAGCGTACGGTCAATTCCAGATCGTCGACCGGGCGCAGCAACAGAGGATCGACCTGCGGCGAACGGGGCGACTCGGACTCGGCCGGGGTGCCTTCCAGATCAGCAAACACGGAGAGCTGATTCACCAGGATGCGCGCTGCAGTCCGCACGGCCTCTTCCGGTTCGACCACACCATTGGTTTCAATGTCGATCACCAGACGGTCGAGGTCAGTACGCTGCTCGACACGTGCACTCTCAACCGTGTAGGCCACGCGACGAACCGGGCTGAACGAGGCATCAATCAGGATCGAACCAACGGCCCGGGTTTCTTCCGAAACCTTGCGCATGGTCGCCGGCTGGTAGCCGCGACCGCTCTCGATCTTGATTTCCATGTCGAGTTTGCCGCCCTTGGTCAGGTGAGCAATCACGTGATCCGGATTCAACACTTCGATGTCATGGCCGATTTCGATATCACCCGCAGTCACCACGCCTTCGCCAGCCTTGGAGACTTTCAGGATGGCTTCGGACTTGCCGTGCATCTTGAATGCAATGCCTTTGAGGTTCAGCAGGATATCAACGACATCCTCCTGCACGCCTTCGATGGTCGAATACTCGTGGACGACCCCGCTGATGGACACTTCAGTCGGCGCATAGCCCACCATGGACGACAGCAGAATGCGACGCAACGCGTTGCCGAGCGTATGGCCATAGCCACGCTCAAAAGGCTCCATGATGACTTTGGCGTGCAACGGGGAGGAGCGATCCACCTCCACAATTCGCGGCTTGAGAAATTCCGTAGCGCTTTGCATAGAGTGCAATTCCTTAAAACCAGCCCTTAAGACCAGGTCACAGAGACCGGGCCAACTTATTTGGAGTACAGTTCGATGACCAGCGATTCATTGATGGTCGACGGCAGTTCCGAGCGTTGCGGTGCGGCCTTATAGGTTCCCTTGAGCATCTTGGAGTCAACCTCGACCCACTCAGGATAACCACGTGCCGCCGCCGCCTCTGAAGCCGCCTTGATGCGCAGATGAGCTTTCGCTTTTTCCGCCACCTCAACGACATCACCAGCGCGAACCTGATATGACGGGATATTGACCCGGCGACCGTTCACCATGATGCCGTTGTGACGAAGCACCTGACGCGCCTCGGTGCGCGATGCACCAAAGCCCATGCGATAGCACACCGAATCCAGCCGAGACTCGAGCATCGACAGCAGGTTTTCACCGGTCACGCCCTTGCGGCTGTCCGCCCGTTTGTACGTCAGGCGGAACTGGCCTTCCAGCACCCCGTAGATACGGCGAATTTTTTGCTTTTCGCGCAACTGGATGCCGTAACCAGACAGGCGGGCACCGCTTTTCTGGCCGTGCTGGCCAGGTGCATAGGGACGGCGCTCGATGGCGCACTTGTCAGTGAAACACTTCTCGCCCTTCAGGAAGAGCTTTTCGCCTTCACGGCGGCACTGACGGCATTTGGGATCAAGAGTACAAGCCATGATTTACCCTTTAATTAAATACGACGCTTTTTGGAAGGACGGCAACCGTTGTGCGGAATCGGGGTGACATCCGAGATCGTGACGATCTTGAAACCCAGCGCATTCAACGCACGCACGGTGGAGTCGCGACCAGGACCCGGGCCCTTGATG
>JAGXGM010000003.1 GCA_024636675.1 Hydrogenophilales bacterium
CCAGATCATGCTGACGGCGCTGTCGATGCAGTCGGCGTCGGGCGCCTGCCCGGTACCGAGTTCGGGCCGCCACACAGTTTCCCCGCCCACGTTGACGCTCTGCCCCAGGCGCACGCCCATGGCGCCGGCACCGGCAGCGAGGACCACGCCCTCTTCCGGCTCCGGCCAGGCGGAGGCCTGGGTCCGCCAGCAATAAGTGGCGTCTTCGAAATTGCCGGCGACGGCGTAGGTCAACGCGGTCAGCCGTGCGGGCAACCAGTTGATGGCGTGAAATGCACGCTGCGCAAACGCGCCAAAGCGTCCCCGGCTGGCCACCCAGCGCCGCGCCAGAATCGAGGCGCTGCGAAACAGCACCGCGCCCACCGGACCCAGCGACGACAGCAGCACAAACCAGAGCAATGCGCCGAACATCTGGCGATGGCTTGCGGCCATCACCTGCTCGATGGTGACCCGGGCCAGATCGTCGGCACTGAACTGGCTGGCATCGCCGCCACGCCAGGCTTCGAGACGCGCACGTGCGCCTTCGATGTCGCCGGCGCGCAGCAGACGCGCAATCTGTTCGGCGGCATCGCTGAAATACTTGAATCCCAGAGTGAAATACAGCACCGCCACATTCCACGCCCAGCCAAGGACAGGGCTGATGCCGTCGAGCAGGGTAAAGACCAGCCACACGCCTGCCAGGACCGGCAGCACCGCCAGCGCCCAGGCAATCGCACCGTGGCTGTATTCGCCTGCATTGAAGCGACGCTCGAGCCATTGAGTGAAGCGGGTGTAATGGCGGTAGTACGACAGCGGCTGCCGCAAGGGGCGCACATGTTCGAAGACAACGGCGGCGAGAACGGACAGGAAAGCCATCAACGGTTCATCTCCAGGGTAAAGCGACCGATGCGGTTTGCCTGTCCCGCCGGGCGATACAGCTCGACCGTCGGCATGACGATGGTCTCCCCACGCGCCTCCAGCATATCGGACAGTGCCTGGTAGGCCTTGGACGGCGCCAGCAGCACCGCTGCCTGCACCTCGGCGGCAAACACCGGACGGCGCTCGATGCGGCCTTCCTTCAGGCCATCCGGGATCGGGGCGCGCTCGGCCAGGGTGTAGCCCACTTGCGCGCGTACTTTGCCATCGGCTGCACGCGGGTCGGTCAGGATCACGCTGATCGTGTCGCCCGCCGCCACATTGGCCGCGGTGAAACGAGCCAGCGCCGTGCGATGCGATTTACGCAGGTTGCTGATCGGGCCCTCGTAATCCAGATAAGCATAGCGATAAGGCCCCGCCTCGGTTTCAGTGATGCTGACCGAGTTGAATCCGCCCCACCACCAGAACACCGCCAGCAGCGGCACTACGAACGCCAGCACAAATGCCGGCCACTGTTTTTTGAACACGCCTGAGACTCCCCGTTACAGCTTTGAAGATATCACAGCATTACCCCGCAGGTCCCGGACTGCGCCCGTCCTCTCTATAATGCATGTATACGTCGATGGGAAACCGCCATGCAACGCATTCTGCTCACCCTGCTCTGCCTTGCTTTGCTGTCTGCCGCCTGGGCCAAATCCGAACCAGCCACCGTGCCGATGCAGGCCGTGCAGCTGGGCCCCCACAGCTATTTCGTGCAGGGCCTGCCGGGCGCGGCGTCGAGCGAAAACCAGGGCTTCATGTCCAATGCGGGGTTTGTCGTCACGGACGACGGCGTGGTGGTGTTCGACGCGCTGGCTTCGCCGCCGCTGGCAGAAAAACTGGTCGGCCTGATCCGCCAGATCACCGACCAGCCGATCAAGCGCGTCATCGTCAGCCATTACCACGCCGACCACTTCTACGGCCTGCAGGTATTCAAGGCGCTGGGGGCCGAAATCTGGGCTCACCGCCTCGCCGAAGGCGCCACCCGCACGGAAGAAGCCACATTGCGCCTGGCCCAGCGCAAGGAAGCGCTTTTCCCCTGGGTCGACGAGGGCACGCAGCTACTGGAGGCAGACCGTTTCCTGGAGGACGAGATAGACTTTGAAGTGGGCGGCGTCGAGTTTGCGCTGCGTCATGTCGGTCCGGCCCATTCCAGGGAGGACCTGGCGATGCTGGTGAAACAGGACGGCGTGCTCTACGCCGGCGACCTGGTATTTCGCGGCCGCGTCCCATTCGTCGGCGACGCCGACAGCCGCGCCTGGATCGCCGCGCTCGACAAGCTGATCGCACTCGACCCCGGGGTTCTGGTGCCCGGCCACGGCGCGCCCTCATACGCACCGCGCACCGACCTCGTCTTCACCCGCGACTATCTGCAATATCTGCGCGACCAGATGGGACCGGCCGCACGCAAGCTCATACCCTTTGACGAAGCCTATGAAAAAACCGACTGGTCAAAATACAGCGCCATGCCGGCATTCGACGAAGCCAACCGGATCAACGCGTACAACCAGTATCTGCGGCTGGAGCAGGAAATCGGCGAGTGAACGCGGCTAGCACCGGGCCGGGGCAAGCGGAGTCATGCGAAGGGGCGACAAATTGCATTTTCATTAACCCAATCAGCACATAAAGCGCCATAATTGCCGGTTACACGCCAACAAGAAAAAATTTATCCGGCTCGATCCATGCTCTGTTCCCCCGAAGAACTCCTGCAAAAAAACCAGGCATTGTCGAATACATGGCAGCGTTATCAAGCCGTGCCCAGCTTTGACAGCTTCGTCGAGCTGGCGGTATCGATCAACAGCTTCACCGAGTTCCTGATCGACAAGGGCATCACGGCCCTGCATCATGGCAGCCACCAGCTGGAGCAGGTAACGCTGGCCCTGTTCAACAAGGACGTCGGGCATCCGCTCCCGCAGGACGCGCTGGACGACCTGAACGAACGCGTGATTGCGCTTGGACGCATGGCCAATATCCATGCCACGGCGACCGCCGATCTGGCCGAGCGGCGCCATGACCCGCAATACCCCTCCCTCCATGACATGCGGATCAGCCAGACCTGGCTGATCGGGCACGACCAGACGGCCTGGGCTGACCTGCAGGCCCAGCTGGGTTATTTCAACATGGCCGTGCAGTTCACCACCTGGCAACATCCCCTGCCGGACAGTGCCGGCGTTGCCCCGTTGTTGCTGCTCGACATGAGCAGTCTGCCCGAAGCCGAGTGGAGCGGGCGAATCCAGACCCTGCGGCAGCGGTTCGCAATGGGGCAGCTGATCGCTCTCGGGGTACCTTCCGACTTCGAACGGCTGCAACAAGCCCTGCGTGGCGGGTGCGACAACTGCCTGCTGGAGGGCACGCCCCCGCATGCCATCGTCGAGCACATTCTGGAACTGAACGAGCGGCATGACCAGGAAGCGTATCGGGTGCTGATTGTGGAAGATTCCAAGACCGCCAGCCACCTGATCCGCCGCACGCTGGAAGAAAACCAGATTGTCTCGGAAATCGTCAACGACCCACGCCAGGCCCTGAATGCGCTGCGGCAATTCAACCCCGACCTGATCCTGATGGATATGTACATGCCGAACTGCACCGGCGTCGAGGCCGCGCGCATCATTCGTCAGCACAGCGAATTTCTCAGCACCCCGATCGTCTACCTGTCCGGCGAAACCAACGTCGCCCTGCAGGTCGATGCCATGCGGCTGGGCGGCGACCACTTCCTCACCAAACCCTTCAACCCGGTGTTTCTCAACGCGATCGTCAAGAGCAAGATCGAGCGTTACCGGGCGCTTCGCCGCACCATGTACAACGACAGCCTGACCGGCCTGCTCAACCACTCCAGCGGCAAGCACACGCTGGACATGATGCTGTCCAGCGTGGCGCACGATGGCGGTTTCCTCTCGGTGGTGATGATGGATATCGACCATTTCAAGCAGGTCAACGATACCTATGGCCATCCCGTGGGCGATCAGGTCATCCGCAGCATTTCGTGGCTGCTCAAGCAGCGGCTGCGCAAACAGGACATTATTTGCCGCTACGGCGGCGAGGAATTCCTTATCGGTCTGCCGCATACCGACGCCGAACAGGCATTCGCCATCATGGATCAAATCCGCCAGGATTTTTCGCAAATCCGGCACCCCTATCGCGACCGTCATTTCAGTGCCACGGCCAGCGGCGGCATTGCCACCTACCCGCTCTATCAAAACGGCGATTCGCTGATCAAGGCAGCCGACGAGGCGCTCTACCAGGCCAAGCGCAATGGCCGCAACAGCATTCAGAGCGACGAAGACTGAACGGGATGTGGCGAGCGCCGGACGCTCAGCCGAAGATCAGTTTCAGGCCGATCAGGATCGTTACGATTTCGAATGTCCGTTTGATCCACAGATTGCCTTTTTTGATCGCCATGTGGCTGCCCAGATAGCCGCCGATGACCGAGCCGGCCAGCAACGCCGGCATCCAGTCCCACGCCACCGTGCCAATCACGCCCAGCACCAGTGCGCCGGTGCCGTTCCAGACCAGCCCGCACAGAATCAGGGTGTAGGCCACGGCCCGCGTGTAATCGAGGCCGAACCAGCGGATCAGCCAGAGGGTGAGAAACAGCCCGGTGCCGCTGGTGATCGAGCCGTTGAGAAAGCCGACGACAAACAGTCCCGCCATGCCGCCGACCAGCGCCGCACCCTGCCGGTTCCTGGGCGCATGGTCCATGCCAAGGCGGGGCCTGAACACCGAATACAGCCCCAGCCCCAATGTCAGCACCCCCAGCGCCAGGGTGGCGATGCGCTCGGGAATCTGCAGGATCGTCAACGCGCCCAGCACCACGCCGGGCAGGCCCGCGCCGAGGATGATCAGAGAAAAACGGCGTTCAAGATGCGATTCCTTCAGATGCCTGAGCGTGGCGCCCAGACCGAGCGCCACGCTGGCGACCTTGTGGGTGGCGAGCGCCACCCCGAACGGCAGCCCCAGGAAAATCAGCATGGGAAACTGGATCAGTCCCGCCCCTCCGCCCGACAGCGCCGAAAAGAAATTGGCTGCCAGCGAGGCAAGAAACAGGACCAGCTGGTCGAACACGTTTATTGCGCAGTAACGCCGATTTCTGCCGGAATTTTTGCGTAGACGAGCGTCAATCCGGCGTCGGCGATGACGCCCAGCAACTGGTCAGCCAGCGCCGCATCGACAAAAAACTCCACCACCACCGGCAGTTCGCCCGCCAGTTCGAAGAATCCCGCGTCATGCCGGCCGTGGCGACCGAAGCCGGCCAGCGCGCGGAACGCCGAGCCCCCGCCGACGCCAAGCCCCTGCGCCGCATCGAGCAGCCATTCATACGTCAGCTTGCCGTGATGGCGGCTGGCTTCCGACACAAACACCTTCAGGCAGACCGCATTCATTTGAAAAGCCTCATCGAATAAAGCCCCAGCCCGGTGGCCAAAAAAGAGCCCAGCATGTGGGAAAGCGCAATCAGGCCGCCGGTCAGCCACAGCCCGCGCATCATCGCCGTGACGACCTCGGCAGAAAAGGTGGAAAAGGTGGTCAGCCCGCCGAGCAGGCCGGTGATGAGGAACAGCCGCGCTTCCGGCGGCACGCGGGGATGATCGGCAAACCAGGCAATGACGAGGCCGACTAAATAGCCGCCCGTCAGATTGGCGGTAAGCGTACCGAGCGGCATGGCGGGGAAAACGGGATTCAGCCACAACCCTAGTCCCCAGCGCAGCCAGGCGCCGATGGCCGCACCCAGGCCGATGGCGAGGAAGGCAGTCATGGTCGGCGCGAGTCGGCGGTGGTCATGCGCGAATTCTAGCCGGGCCGCCTGCACGCGGCACTTACATCGCGTCCTGGATGATGCCGGTGAGCAGTTTTTCCACTTCGACCAACGCTTTCTTCAATGCCGGATTCCTGGTGTCGGCCGGCTTGCGGTAAGCGAGGTACACCGTCTTGTCGTTGGGAACCGTGTAGACCACCACGCTGTAAGGGCACATCACGATCGCGTGCGGGTCGGCTTCCATCATTTGGCGCGAAATGGTGGCGCTGCAGAACTCGAACTGTTCGGCATTTTCGTACACCTGCCGGGTCTCGCCGATATCCTTGCCGGTGCGCTCCAGCATCGCGGCGATCTTGTTGGTGTTGGTGATTTTCAGACCCTTGCCCTCGATCGCCAACTGAAGATCGTCGCGCACATCCTGATAAGCGCCCTGGGTCTTGAACAGCACGGTATAACTTTCGGTGGCCTGCGCGGAAAAAGGCAGGCAGAGCAGCACGCAGACGGCGAGCAGTTTTTTCATGGCACTCTCCTATGGTTACAGTTTTGCTGATTCTGTGCTGCCCGCACGCGAACGGCAATGGTCGTTTGCTACACTCGCCGCATGACGATGCGATCCAACACAGCGCAACTCAAGGCGGACGGCCGCTTCTGGCTGACGCTCGGCGGCAGGAATTTCCTCGGTCGCGGGCGCGTCGAACTGCTGCATCGCATCCGCGAAACCGGCTCCATCTCCAAGGCCGCCAAGGCCATGAAGATGAGCTACAAGGCCGCCTGGGATGCGGTGGACGCGATCAACACCGCATGGCAGTCTCCGCTGGTCGAAAGCGGTCCCGCCGGCAGCCGCCTGACTGAAGACGCCGAGCGGCTGATCGCGGCCTTCCACAAGGCTGAAGCGCGGCATGCGGCCTTCATGGAAAAGCTCGCCAACAGCCTCTAGCCGCGTGTTTTGTAGAACGTCAACGGCGCAACGGCCTTTGCGACCGCCGGTTTCAGTTTCCCCACCACGTGCATCTCGCAGGGCTTGCAGTCGAAGCGCAGGGTGAGCTTTTCGCTGCCGTTGATCAGCGTCAGCGGCGCAGCGCGCACGGTGCCCTGCACCCCGGTGACGCCCTTGGCCTGCTTGGGGCACAGGCTCAATGAAAAGCGCACGCAGTGCTTGGTGATCATCAGCGAGACTTCGCCGGTTTCCTCGTGGCTCTCGTACGCGGCAGCGATGACCTGCACGCCG
Organism: Hydrogenophilales bacterium; assembly: GCA_024636675.1. Classification (GTDB taxonomy): domain Bacteria; phylum Pseudomonadota; class Gammaproteobacteria; order Burkholderiales; family Thiobacillaceae; genus Thiobacillus. Next base: position 6,873 of record JAGXGM010000003.1, read on the forward strand.
TGCTTCGCATAGAAGTCGCGCGCCTTGTGGTTAAAGACATTGGCCAGATAGGAGAGCGTGTCTTCGGGATAGATCGCAGGCGGCTCGACGGGCATTGCACGCGGCGGATGCTGATACGCCGCTGCACGCGCGGCTTCCAGCGCGGCGATCGCATCGCGGCGCAGTGCGTTGAGGAAGGAAGCCGGAACAAACCAGGGTTGCGTCAGTTCGAGCGCAATGCCCATGGCCGCAAACGGCGTGGTGCCGAGCTTGCCGAGATGCTCGCGCAGCGTCGCTTCGGCTTTTGCCGCGTCCTTGGCGGCTTCCCTGGCGTGCGCGGCATTCACCGTCGCGGTGTTGCCGTCCTCGTCTGTCAATGTCAGCGCGAAGCCTTCGGCAGTCTCGTCCAGCCGCAGCCACACGCCGATGCGGCGCGCGCTGGAGGGTTTGTCGAGCAGGCGGGTCCAGTTCATGTCGCGGTTGCGGTTGACCAGGGTGCCGGCGCGCAGGTCCTTGAAGCCCGCCATCGGGTCTTTCGGAAACACGCGCCACACGCCTTCGCCCACTTTTTCGGCACGGTTGATCGCGAGGCCGGTCAGGTCCTTCTGCAGCGTGTAGTAGCACAGGCCATCGCCGTTGTTCAGCACGATGTCGGGCGAATCGGTCTGCAGCTCGACCCATTTGTCGCCGACCTTGCTGACGTAGCCGATCAAGAGGCCGGGATTTTTCGGCGTGTCGAACGCGCCGATGTCGTCCTTGCGACCGCTGACAAAGTAGTCGGTGAACTCGCGGTTGAAGTTCTGGTTGGGGTCGGGCGTGAAGGCAAACGTGGTATGGCCACTGGATGCGCGCGTGAACTCGGGGCGGCGCTCGATGATTTCGTCGAGCAGGGTGCGATAGTGGGCGGTGATGTTCTTCACGTAGCCCATGTCCTTGTAGCGCCCCTCGATCTTGAAGCTGCGGATGCCCGCGTCGATCAGCGCCTCGAGGTTGTCGCTCTGGTTGTTGTCCTTCATCGACAGCACGTGCTTGTCGTGCGCGACGATGCGGCCTTCCAGGTCGGTGACCTGGTACGGCAGGCGGCAGGCCTGCGAGCAGTCGCCGCGGTTGGCGCTGCGTCCGTTGTGGGCATGGCTGATGTAGCACTGGCCGCTGTAGGCGACGCACAGCGCGCCGTGGACGAAAAATTCCAGGGTGGTTTCGGGCCGCGTGGCGGCGCGGATCGCGGCGATCTGTTCGAGGTCGAGCTCGCGCGCCAGCACGATCTGGCTCAATCCCACGTCCTGCAGAAAGCGGGCCTTCTCCGGCGTGCGGATGTCGGTCTGGGTGCTGGCGTGCAGCTGGATCGGCGGCAGGTCGAGCTCCAGCAGGCCCATGTCCTGGATGATGAGCGCGTCGACGCCGGCGTCATACAGTTGCCGGATCTGCTGGCGCGCCGGCTCCAGTTCGTCATCGCGCAGGATGGTGTTGAGGGTGACGAACACGCGGGCATTGAAACGGTGCGCGTGATCCGCCAGCCGGACGATATCGGCGACGTCGTTGGAAGCCGAGGCGCGCGCGCCGAACGACGGCCCGCCGATATACACCGCATCGGCGCCGTGGTTGACGGCTTCGATGCCGATGTCGGCGTCGCGCGCGGGCGCGAGCAATTCAAGTTGATGGGGTTGCAAGATGACGTTCCGACCAGCAAAACGCCATTTTAGCCCTTTTACCAGGCGGGATCGCGACTGGCCAGCTGCATGGCCGGCTGTGCCTTGACTGCCTTGACTGCCTTGATCGCCAGATTCAGCGTGATGTCGTTGCTAACGATGAACGCATGCTTGCCCATATTGAAGTCCGACCGCTTGATCGTGACCGTCGCATTGGCCCCGCAGGCGTCCATCTTGAATACGGGATCCTGCATGCACTGAAAATGGGTGATGGCAAGCGTCACCGGCCGGGTCACACCCTTGATCGTGAGGTTCCCCGACATGTTCGGCTCGTCGCCATCAAGCGTCATTTGGGTGGACCTGAAGGTAATCGCCGGATGGTTGGCGGTATCGAAGAAATCCGGGGCTTGAAGATGATCGTTCAACAGCCTGTTGCCGGTGTTCACCGAGGTGGCATCGATCATCACATCGGCCGAGCCGGTCTTGGCCGCAGTGTCAAACACTACCCTGCCGCTTATCTTTTCAAATCGGTGCGTTTGATTCGACAGCCCCAGAGCGCGATAGCTGAACCGGGACGAGGTGTGGCTGTTATCGATGACGTAGGTTTCCGGCGCGGCCTGGGCAGCGGCGGAAAAGGCAAAAAGCGCGGCCAGCGTGACATGATCAAGACGTATCATTTGAGCTCTCCTTAAAGTGCCAGCAACCACCTGGATACTTTCTGCCCGGCGGTTAATGCCGCCAGACAACTCCCGAGCCGTTGCTTACCTCAAGGAGCAGTGCAAACTGCTTGCAACTGCTATGCCACGCCGCCCACCCAAAAGACGGTATAAAAATAACCTTATAAAACAGCGACCTATATTTTTCCGGTTGTCCAAACGTTTATTGAAAACAGACGCAAGCTGTTGGAAATCCAACACGCTGCGTCGAACTGGCGACCTTCCGACAACCCATGCCAGGAACAGGGCCATGGGCAGTGCCAAGGATTGATGTGCCCGCACATGCAGGCCTCTCAGCAATGCTCGCTTATTGCGCAGCCGGCTGTTCCTTGACCGCTTCGATCGCCAGGGTCAGCGTGACCTCGTCGCTGACAAAAGGCACGTTCTTGCCCATGTTGAACTCGGAGCGCTTGATCTGGGTGGCCGCGTTGGCGCCACAGGCCTCCACTTTCAGCATCGGATGCGGCTGGCACTTGAAATGGGTAAGGGTGAGCGTCACCGGACGGGTCACGCCCTTGATGGTCAGGTCGCCCACCAGGCTCACCGGCCGGTCGCCCCTGAAAGCCATTTTATTGGACGTGAAGGTGATGGTCGGGTGCCTGGCGGTGTCGAAAAAATCAGCGGCCTGGATGTGCTCGTTGAACAGCGCATGCCCGGTGTTGACCGAGGTAGCGTCGATGACCACGGCAACCGAACCGGCTTTCCCGACGCGGTCGAGCACCACCTTGCCGCTGGTTTTGTCGAACTTGTGGGTCTGGTTGGAGAACCCCAGGTGGTTGTAGCTGAAATGCGGATAAGTGTGGCTGTTATCGATGACGTAGGTGACCGGCGCGGCCTGGGCGGCGGTGGCAAAGGCGGCAACTGCGGTGAAGAGAGCGAGACGTTTCATGAGGACTCCTTGAGGAATGAACAGCGGTTAGTTGCCAGTAGCGGCAATACGGAATTTCACCCGGACTTCGTTGGCGACGGTGGCAATGTCGGCCCACATGCCTTCGCCGATGCCGAAATCCAGACGTTTGAGGACGAAGCCGCCTTCGAAAACGGCGGTGCTGGCGCCGGGCGTGTAGGTCACCGGCACGACCATCTCGCGGCTCCTGCCCTTGAGCATGAGGGTGCCGCGCATCTCGTAGCGGTTGCCGCCCAGCGCGCGGATCCGGCTGGAGACGAAGGTCGCCTTCGGATATGCGCTGCGGTTGAACCACAGCTTGCCGGCCGACTCGTCGTCGGCCTCGGGCGAGCCGGCATCGATGCTGGCCAGATCGATCTCGATCGATGCGCGAGCGGCCTCGGGCCTGGCCGGGTCGAACGCCATTTCGGTGGTGAAGCGCTTGAAGCCGCCTTTTATTGGCACGCCCATCTGGCGGAATTCGAAGTGGATGGTGCTCTGCTTCGGCAGCACCGTGCGGTATTCCACTGCATGTGCCATGGGCGCGGTGAGCACCGCAAGCAAGGCCAACCAGGGCAGATGCTGTTTCATGTGCGTGCCTTTCTGTTCCAGCCCATACGCTGCAGGAAGGGCTGGCGTTCGATGAAATGGTGTTTGAGTGCCGCGCCCACGTGCAGGATGACCAGGCCCAGCAACGTGAAGTTCAGCGCCTTGTGCACCCCGGCGAGCAGCTCGCCCAGTTCGCGGTTTTTGTCGAGCAGGTCGGGCAGCGGCAGCACGCCGAACCACACGGTCTGGAAGCCCTTGGCCGAACTCATCAGCCAGCCCGACAGCGGAATCGCGATCATCAGCCCATACAAGAGGCCGTGCGTCACGGCACTGGCGCGGCGCTGCCACGCGGCGATCCCGTCCGGCAGCGCCGGCGGCGTATGCGTCAGCCGCCAGCCGAGGCGGATCGCCACCAGCAGGAACACGCTGACGCCGATCCATTTGTGATAGCTGTAGAGCTTCAGCTTGTCGGGCGACAGCGGCAGGTCAACCATGTAGAGGCCGAGCGGAAACGTCGCGAAGATCAGCAAAGCCACCAGCCAGTGCAGCACGATGGCTAGTGTCGAATAACGCATCGCGGCGCTCACGCGCCCCCCTTCCTGAACGCCTGCTCCAGCGAACGCAGGGCGGCTTGCCAGCGCGTGTGCTCGGCCGCGCTGGCATCGGAAAAACATGCGGCCAGATGCGCCATGTGCGCGGGGAAAACCTTGGCGAACAGCGCCTCGCCGGATTTCGTCAGGCGGACAATCTGGCAGCGGCGGTCGCTGCCGTGCGCGACGCGTTCGACCCAGCCGCGATCGGCCAGGCGATCGACCACCCCGGTGAGCGTGCCCTTGGTGATGAGCGTCTTGTCGCCGAGTTCGGTGGCGGTCATGCCAGGCGTATTGCCCAGCGTGGCGACGATATCGAACTGCGGCGGCGTCAGCCCCAGCGCGCGGATGTCCGCGGCGGAATATGCCTCGAATGCCTGGTAGCACTGCACCAAGGCTTGTACGGTCGGCATGAAATCGGCTGGCTGGCTCATCGCGCGCTTATTTGGTTCTAACACGAACCAATTTAGTTCGCGTTAGAACCATTGTCAAGATATTTATTAATGAACCCAAACCAGTCCTGACGACTCGAACAGGCATCCTCGATAGACAGGCAACCCATCCATGATGAATTCAGAAACCGCAACCCTGCTCACCGTGTATTACGACGGCGGCTGTCCGGTGTGCACACGCGAAATCGGCTTCTACCAGCGCCGGCGCGGCGCCGGATGCATCCATTGGGTCAACGTGGCGCACTGCACGGATGAAGCGCTGGGAACGGGTTTGACCCGTGAAGCGGCCTATGCCCGCCTGCACGCACGCAGGCCGGATGGCCACCTGGAATCGGGCGCGCGGGCATTCGCCGCATTGTGGCAAGCACTTCCGGCGTTTCGTCTGGCCGGCCGCGTGGCTGCGCTGCCGGGCGTCGCGCACGGATTGGAATGGGGCTACCGGGGGTTTCTTAAGGTGCGCCAGCTGTGGCGCAAGGATGCGGGCGCCTGCCCCCTGCCTGACAACACCCGGGGCAAATAAGGCACTCCTTCGAGGATGGATGGCCCCGGAGACTTCGGGCTTTATGTTGCTTCGCCTTCCCCCACAGGCGCACCGGCCGCTTCACAGCATCCCGCGCACGCCTGATCCGTGTCCACCACCACATCCTCCCGCTTTCCGTCCATGAGATACCCCAGCCAGGCGTTGGATATTTTCTCCTGAACGCTGTTTTGTCCCTGGCGCGCCTGCAGGTTCGCAAAGTCGAGTTCGAACAGGGGTTGATGCTGGTTGAAGCAGGAAAAGACAAATTTGGAGGGCTCGCCGGTTGTGCTGTCCACATGCCGGCACAGGCACTGGGCACACACCTCCTTCATCATGCATTGCATCGGACTGTTGACGGCCGCGATTGCATTGAAGCCAGGTTTCAGAAAAGGTTTCAGTTCGGCACGCAAGCGACTGCGGAAGGTCTCCATCGATTCCGGATGATCCGACAGGATGAACTGGTCGGTCTGGCGCACCCAGTCGGCAAAGGGCGCTTCCATCTCGGCGCAGGACTGCAGGAACTCGTCGAGTCCGTGCACGAAACAGGCATCCTGCTGCCGCCGCAATGTCAGGGCCGGTCCTTCGTTCAGCACCCAGATCGCCTGGTCCGTCAGAATCTCGATGACGCGCTGCACGGCACGCGCCCGCTCCACATTGCGGAAGTGGCCGATGAACACGATGCGGTTGCCTGCCGCGCGCCACATCGCCGCGCCGTCCACGGTGCTGGTCACGGCGGAGTGCCCGCCCGCCACCGTCACGGTCGAATTTTCCGGCACCGGCAGTCCGGTTCCGGTCGGCCCCATCAGGATCACGCGTGTGCCCGGCTTGAGCGACGCGGCAATCCGGCTCGACACGCCGACGCTGTTGATGAGCAACTGCACCTCGCCGCGCGCCTTGTCCACATGCACGCCATCGATGGCCATTCCTTCCATTGCCAGCATCTGCCCCGCGACATGTTCCGCGTGCCGCTCGAAGTTCTGCAGCCGGTACACCTGCCCCGGCAGCCAGTGGCGGGTCGCCTGCGGCGCGCGTACGGTCAGGCTGGTGAGATGCGGCGCCAGGCGCTCGACCGCCACCACTTCGGGACACAGGGCGAAGTCGAGCGACGCAGCGAAGGCGTCGAATGCGCTTTGATCGGGTGCGACTGCCGGTTGTGATGCGCGCCCCAGCAGCAGCGCGGTGATGTCGCGTGCCGCGTGCTTGCTCGACGCCATCGCCTTCACCACGCTGCCGTGGTACCAAGGGTGGTTGTCGCCGACGAAGGACACCTTGAGGTCGTCTGCACAATAGGAGGTAAAGAAGCCCGGCTTTTCGCCCTTGCAATGCCCTGCCGACGGAACCCGCACCATGCTCCCGGCATCGTCGATGCGATAGGCGGCGAAATACTTGCCGTCCATCTCGAACGTGCCCGGATGCTCGCGCTCGTACACGGTGTTGGGGATGCTGCCGGCGGCTACCAGCACCGCGCGCGCCGGCAGCGCGACCACCTCGCCGCTTTCCGTATGCACGCAGCGCAGCTTCTGCACGTGGCCGTGTTCGTCGAGGACCGCCTCGGTCGGCTCCAGGCGTTCCGCGTAATAGATGCCCTCCTCCAGCGCCTTGATGATCTCTTCATGGTTGCGCAGGTAGGCCGGCGACTCGGCCAGGGCGCGGCGGTAGACGACGGTGACGCCGCCCCAGGCGCGGATCAGCGGCGTGAAGTCGGGCAGCTCGCAGGCTGTGCGCGCGCGTTCGCGCTCGGCTCGCACCGCCCGGCCGTGTGCCAGGAACTCATCCAGCACACCCTGCTCGCAGACGTCGAACAGGCCGGCGCGGGCCTCGCCGACTGCCTCCCAGCGCGCCAGCACTTTCTCCACCTGGCGAATGTAGTAGGCCTGCACTTCGGTGGCGGTATCGATCGAGGTGAGGCCACCGCCGATCACCACTGCCGGCAGGCGCACCTGCAGGTTGGCGAGGCTGTCGCGCTTGGCCGCGCCGGTGAGCTGCAGCGCCATCAGGAAATCGCTCGCCTGGCGCATGCCGCGCGCCATGTTGTTGCGCACCGGCAGCACCGTGGGGCGGCCGGCGCCGGTCGCCAGCGTCACGTGGTCGAAGCCGAGCGCGGGCACGTCTTCCAGCATGATCGTGCCGCCGAGGCGGATGCCGCCGTAGACGCGGAAGGCGGGCTGGCGTTCGAGCACCAGCCGGATCAGCGTCAGGAAGTTCTTGTCCCAGCGCACCGTGATGCCGTATTCCGCGACCCCGCCAAAACCCGAGTTGGTGCGCGCGTCGAGCGGCTGGTAGAGGTCTTTGACATCCTCCACCGGCTTCGTCGGCCGTCCGCTGGCGTCGAACAGTTCCGACGGCAGCGGCTCGATCTTGAGGCCGTCGACGATCACCACGCCGAAGCCTTCCTGCAGCAAATGGTGCGAGAGGTTGAACCCGGCCGGCCCCGCGCCGACGCACAGGGTGTTGCGGCCGTTGTACGGCAGGCGATACGGCCGCGCGCGGTTGAGCGGATTCCATTGCGTCAGCAGGAAATAGAGCTCGAATCCCCAGCGCCAGCCCAGCACGTCGGTGAGGATGCGCGTCTCGATCTCGGGAATGTTCACCGCATCCTGCTTCTGGTAGATGCAGCTTTTCATGCAGTCGTTGCAGATGCGGTGCCCGGTGGCGGGCAGCAGCGGGTTGTCCAGCATGATCATGGCCAGCGCGCCCAGGGTGTAGCCGTCGCGCTTCAGCACGTGGGCTTCCGAGATGCGCTCCTCCAGGGGACAGCCGGAAAGCGGAACCTCCAGCGGATTGCTGCGGAAACCTTCCCCTTCCTTCGCAGGAAATCCGCTCGAACAGAAATCGCCCGAATGGTCGTGGCAGTACACGCAGTAGTGCACCTGGTTCATGGTTTCACGCAGACCCGGACGGCCATCGGTCAGGTCGAACCCGTCCCGCCGGCGCGGGGCGGTAGCGCCTTCCACGCGGCCTGCATCCTCTCCCGGGACCGCCACGATCGGCACCAGCTTGAAGTAATCGGTGGTCTGCGGCACGGTCAGGCTGACCCAGCCCGACGTCGCCGCCCGTCCGGCATCGCTGTGGGACGCGGCGTGCAGCCACTCCTCAAGCAGTGCCAGCTGCCCCGCGTTGCCAGCTTCCGATGCGTCGACCCAGAAGCGGGCGACGCTCCATTCGCGGTCGGCATCCGGCCGCGACGGGATCAACGGGTCGAGCTCGGCAAAATCCCGCGCCGGCTGCGTGCGCTGCTTGCGGATGCGGCGCTTGACGAACTCGCGCTTGAACGCATGCACGACCGCGTCGCGTTCCTGCGCCGCGCGCAGGCCATCGCGCGATTCACCGACGCCGAACGCCGCCACCAGGAAATCCTCCAGTTCGCATGCCACGGCAATCAGCAGGCCCGATTCCTCGGGGCCGACCCACGCGCCGCCGTTGCGGTAGTCGCGGTAGCGCGCCTGGAGTGCGCCGTCGCGCCCGGCAAGCCATGCGTCGAAGCGTGCGTCCAGCAGCGGAAGCTGCGAGGCCCGATACACATCCTTGTATTCAAATCCATCGAGATTCAGCTGCAGGGTCGACGCCATGGCTTGTCCTTTCCGCATTGGCATTACATGTCATAACAAGTTGAGTTGAACGACAGGCCGGCATGCCGGCCTGTCGTTCAGATGAGTTCTGCTACGCCCTTCGGTCCGACCGCGACATCGAAGCCAGCCAGCCCGCTGTCCTTCAATTCACCGCCCATCGCCTTGAGACTTTCCTCGGTAATCAGGTCACGCAACTGCTGCTTGATCCGCAGGTATTCGGGACTCGATGCCATGTCGGGCGTGCGCGGACGCGGCAGCAAA
>JAGXGM010000001.1 GCA_024636675.1 Hydrogenophilales bacterium
CGGTCTAAACCATCTGTTTTCCCCAGAATGCTGGAGCGGGAAAGGAGGCTCGAACTCCCGACCTCAACCTTGGCAAGGTTGCGCTCTACCAGCTGAGCTATTCCCGCGTTGAAGGCTGCGCATTATGGGGATTCCGCTTTTTCCTGTCAACAATTTCATGAAGTTTTTTGCAGGGCGCGCGAAGCCATCACCAGGTAATACGCCATCGACACCAGAGTGAGCAGTGCGGCGATCCAGATCAGCAGGGTGCCAATGGTCGCGATGGGCAGGCCTGCAACAGGCTCGAAATACAGCAGCAGTACGATGGCGACCATCTGTGCCGTGGTTTTCAGCTTGCCGGTGAAGGAGACCGCGACACTGGCGGACTTGCCTGCCATCGCCATCCACTCGCGCAAGGCTGAGATGGTGATTTCACGGCCGATGATGATGAGCGCGATCAGCGGTGCAACCCGGCCGAGGTCGATCAGCACGATCAGCGCGGCGGCGACCATCAGTTTGTCGGCCACGGGGTCGAGAAAGGCGCCGAATGCCGAGGTCTGGCCGAGCGCGCGCGCCAGATAGCCATCGAGCCAGTCGGTCAGGGCCGCCACGCCGAAAAATGCCGCCGCCAGCAGATTGGCCTCGACCGGCGTGACCCATCCATTCGGCAGGTAAAACACCCCCGCCATCAATGGAATGAAGAGAATGCGCAGCCAGGTGAGCAGGTTGGGGAGGTTGAGGGGCATTATTTAGTGGAGGGCGTGGTAGATGGTTTCCGCCAATTCTCGACTGATACCGTTCACCGTGGCAAGTGCGTCGACGCCAGCTTCGCGCACGCCCTGCAATCCTCCGAAGTGTTCCAGCAGCTGTTTGCGTCGTTTGGGGCCGATTCCGGCAATGTCTTCCAGGGTCGATTGCATGCGCGCCTTGCCGCGTTTGGCGCGGTGGCCGGTGATGGCGAAGCGGTGGGCTTCGTCGCGCACCTGCTGGATCAGGTGGAAGCCGGGATGGTCCTTGGCGAGCTTCAACTCGCGGCCGTCGGCGAAGATCAGCGTTTCCAGGCCGGGTTTGCGCGCCTCGCCCTTGGCCACGCCGAGCAGCAAGACATCGCTCAGGCCAAGCTCGGCCATCGCCTCGACCGCGCTCGAAATCTGCCCCTTGCCGCCATCGATCAAGAGCAGGTCGGGCAGCACGCCGTTTTCCTCCACGCTCTTACGAAAGCGCTTGGTGAGCGCGGCGCGCATCGCGGCGTAGTCGTCGCCCGGGGTGATGCCCGTGATGTTGTAGCGGCGGTAGTCGGACTTTTTCAGGTCGTCGCCTTCGTAGACGACACACGAGGCGATGGTGGCTTCGCCCATGGTGTGCGAGATGTCGAAGCATTCGATGCGGTTGAGCGCCGGCAGGCCGAGGGTGTCGCGCAGCGCGGCAAGCCGCTGCGACTGGTTGGCGCGGTCGGCGCTGCGGCGTGCGGCCGACAGGCGCGCATTGGCCTGCGCCATGCCGATCCAGACCTTCCGCTCGCCGGTGACGCGGTGCAGCAGACTGACCTTTTTGCCGGCCTGTTCGGTTAGCAGCGCTTCCAGCGCGTCGGTCTCGATCGCTTCGCTGATCAGGATGCGCGCCGGGATCGGGTGGTCGAGGTAATGCTGGCCGATGAAGGCTTCCAGTGCTTCGGCCAGCGTCGCGCCTTCGCCATGCTGCGGGAAGAAGCTGCGGTCGCCGAGATGGCGGCCGCCGCGGATCATGGTCAGGTTGACCGCAATTACGCCGCTGGCCTCGGCTACCGCCACCACGTCGGCATCGGCCTCGCCGCCAATGGTGTCGACGAACTGTTTCTCGCGCACCGTCGCCAGCATGCGCAGGCGGTCGCGCAGATGGGCGGCGGTCTCGAAATCGAGTGCGGCCGCGGCAGCGTTCATCTGTTCGGTGATGAGTTCGGTCAGCGCGCTGGCCTCGCCGTGCAGCAACTGCGCGGCCGCGCTGACGTCGCGGGCATAGGCTTCCGGCGTGATGAGATTGACGCAGGGCGCGGTGCAGCGCTTGATCTGGTGCAGCAGGCAGGGGCGCGAGCGGTTGGCGAACACGGTGTCCTCGCAGGTGCGCAACTGGAACACCTTCTGCAGCAGCTGGATGCTCTCGCGCACCGCGTAGGCGTTCGGATAAGGGCCGAACGTCTGGTCGCGCTTTTTCGGCGTGCCGCGAAAATAGGCGAGCCGCGGAAAGCTGTGCCCGGTCAGCAGCAGATAAGGATAGGACTTGTCGTCACGGAACAGGATGTTGAAGCGCGGCTTCAGTCCCTTGATCAGGTTGTTCTCCAGCAGCAGCGCCTCGGCTTCGGTGCGCGTCACTGTGGTGTCGATGTGGTCGACGCTCTTGAGCATCAGCCGGATACGCGGGCTCTGGTCGGTTTTCTGGAAGTAGCTGGTGACGCGTTTTCTCAGATCCTTTGCTTTGCCGACATACAGCACCGCGCCGGCCGCATCGATCATGCGGTAGACGCCCGGCAGGGTGGGCAGCGAGGCGAGGAATTCCTTGTCGACGGCGCTCAAGGTCAGAGCCTAATTCGGCAGGAATCATGCCCCGCGCCGGTTGCCTGCGGGATGCAGGGCAAGGCGCGGGGAGTGAAATTTGGTCGCTCCAAATGAACGACTCGCAACGCGGCCATGCGCCCGCAGGCAACCGGCCCTCCGGGTTGAGACCAGAATCGGCGTCTGCTGCGTTGCAGCGCTTGGCAAGGGAATGGCCCTTGCCGGCGCGCTGCGCCTTGCATCCATCCGATCCTGGTCTCAACGTGGGACATGATTCCTGTCGAATTAGGCTCTTATTCGTCCTCGTCGAGCAGCTTGCCGGCGATCGCCCAGTTCTCGTCCGGCAGTTCCTCGAACGCGATATAGGTGTACGACGCCGGCTTGCCCGCGTGGCGCGCCAGCGTGGCAGTGATTTCCTCGGCGACTTTCCGCTTCTGCTCGCGGGTGAGCGTGCCGGCGAGTTTGATGGTGACGACAGGCATGGTCAGTCCTTCGCTTGAATTTTCTCGAACACCGCCGCGAACATCTCCGGGGTGAGGCGGCGTGTCTGGGTATTGTAGCGAGAGCAGTGGTAGCTGCTGACCAGGCGTCGGCCGTCGGGCAGGCGATAGTCGCTGGCATGGCCGAAGGGATAGTCCTTGAGCTTGAGGCCCTGTGCGCGCAATACGGCCTGGTGCGCGATCTGCCCGAGCGCCAGGATGATGGCGTGGGCGGGCAGCGCCGCCAGTTCGGCCGCAAGAAACCGGTTGCATTCGCGGATTTCGCCAGGCTCAGGCTTGTTGGCCGGCGGCAGGCATTTGACTGCGTTGGTGATGCGGCAGCCGGTGAGCATGAGACCGTCGTCGCGTGACAGCGATTGAGGCGCGCTGGCGTAGCCGAAGCGGTGCAGGGTTTCATACAGCAGAACGCCGGCATAGTCGCCGGTGAACGGTCGGCCGCTGCGGTTGGCGCCGTGCATGCCGGGCGCGAGGCCGACGATCAGCAGTTCCGGCGCGGGGTCGCCGAAGGCGGGCACCGGGCGTGCGTGGTAATCGGGATGACGGACGCGCATCTCGTCCAGAAACGCGGCGAGGCGGGGGCAGGCACGGCAGTCGGGATCGAAGAGCATCGGAAGAAGAAAAAAACGCCCCACAGCGGGGGCGTTCATTGTACGCGTGACGCGAATCAGCTTTCGATCGGGCCTGCTGCGGTCTGCATGTAATTCTGCTCGCCCATGCGCTTGATCAGGTCGAGCTGGGTTTCGAGGTAGTCGATATGTTCTTCGGTGTCGGACTGGATGCCGGTAAGGATCTCGCGCGAAACGTAATCTTTGACGGTCTCGCAGTGCGCGATCGCCTCGACGTACAGTTCGCGGCCGGTGTATTCCAGCTTGAGATCGCAGTTCAGGCATTCGACGACGTTCTCGCCGATCATCAGCTTGTTCAGGTCCTGCAGATTGGGCAGGCCGTCCAGAAAAAGAATCCGCTCGATCAGCTTGTCGGCGTGCCGCATTTCCTCGATCGACTCCTCGTACTCATGCTTGCCGAGCGCGTTGAGGCCCCAGTTCTTGTACATGCGGGCGTGGAGGAAGTACTGATTGATGGCGGTGAGCTCAACCGTCAGCGCCTTGTTCAGGTACTGGATAACTTGCTTGTCGCCTTTCATGCGGCTCTCCTGATGTTTGAACCCGCCAGCGCGCGCCGGCGGGTTGGATGGACTTGAGTGAATACGGGGCTACCTGTCCATTCTAGGGCTGGCGGTGGGCAAGGCAAGTTCGCGCGGCGGGTAGAGCACGGCGTCAGGCGGCTGCCAGTCCCGGGCACAGGGCTTGTTCGTCGCGCGCCTCATTCACGGCCTCGCGCAGCACTTCCTTGGCGCAGCGTCCGCATTTGCCGCACTGGCTGGCCACGCCCAGTTCCTGGCGCAGCTCGCGCATCGTGCTTACCCCCTCAATGCGCACCAGACGGCGGATATCGGTGTCTGTGACGCCGTGGCAAAGGCAGACGTACATAAGATATCTCCCAGCAGGATCAATGCTTGGCAGTTTATATTAATGAGAATGATTGTCAATAGGTTTATCGATTGGCTCACCGTCTCTGCGGTTCCAGCGCGCGTTCTGTCAGGAGCAGGGTGGCGGATATGTCGTGATCAACCGCTGCTGTCGCTGTTGGTCGGGTTCGCGCAGGATGCTGTCGTCGTGCGAGCCGTTGGCGTTGGCGTTGCCGTAATAGCGGTTGAAACTGGGGGGGGGCGAATCTTGTTTCAGGGTGGCGGAAAGCAGAATAACTCGCTGCGGTTCAGTGCGCGCATGACGAGAAGCCGGAGTTCGTGCAGCTGTGGCGCGTCCCCCGGGCGTTACAGTTTTTTGACGAGCGGGGGCCTGCGCGGCGGCCGACAGGCGGGTCGCCCAGGGTTCCCCCGGCGAGCTGTTGGCGCATTGCCGCTAGCTGGCCGGGGATCAGCAGGTTGTTACGCTGATGACCCTATTTCCTCGGAGCTCCTAACGCAGCATCAGAAGGTGTACTTCGCCCCGACTTCGACGGCGCGCTCGGGACCGGCATAGATGCCCTGACGCAGCCCGGCGATGTAACGCTCATCGGTCAGGTTCTTGATTGCGCCGAAGAGCTTGAGCTGTCTGCTGACGTCGTAGCTGCCGGTTAGGTCGACGGTGTAGTAGCTCGGGAGCAGGCCTGGCCAGACGGAGTTCCCACTTCCGGCAATCGGCGTGGTGTTGTCGCCGGAACCGAACTGGTCATCGACGTAGTTCCACGAGAGCGCGGCATTGACAGGGCCGGACGCGTAGCCGAGGCTCAAGTTCGCCAGCAGCTCTGGCGAGTAGGGCAGCCGGTTACCCTCGTTGATGCCGCCGCTGCGATCTTCGCGGTATTCCGAAACCGGAATCCAGGTCAGGTTGCCGTCCACGCTGAAGCCATTGCCCCAGCCGTAACCCATCGCGCCTTCCAGGCCGCGATGCAAGGTGCTGCCGGCGTTCGCGATCGCCAGACCGCCGGAGATGCCCGGGGTGATCTGGTTGTCGAAATCCATCTGGAACGCGGTGAATTCGTAACGCAGCGCGCCGCTCTGGCCGCGCACGCCGAATTCGACGTTGGTGGAATGTTCGGCGTCGAGTTGCTGATCGACTCCGGTGACGATCGATTGCGAGTTGAGCGGCGGCGAGAATGCTTTGTAGACGCTGCTGTAAAGCTGGGCGGCGAGGTTCAGCTTATAGGTTGCGCCGATGCCGGGCAGGTATTCGGTGTTCGAACTGTCGCCGATGTTGGCACTGTTTTTGAGGTCTTCACGCTCCTGCTCGTAGCTTTCGATGCGCAGGCCGGGTGTGATCGAGAGCTTGTCGGTCACATCGAAGCGATTCTGCGCGAACAGGGCGTAGCTGGTGGCGGAATCGATGCGGTCGGTGGTAATCGTGCCCGTACGCGGATTGGCGCGGGTCGCGGCGATACCTTGATCGACCATCTCTTCTTCCATGATGCGCACGCCGATTTCGGCCTCGCCGTTCATGCCGAAGAGCGTGTTGGCGACAGTGAGGCGGGAATCCAGGCCGATGCGGTCGAAGGAGCGGTTGTTGCCTTTGACCACATCCGTGTAAACCCAGCTTCCGGCGGCGGTCGAGGCCGCGCTGTCGACAGCGAAGCGCCAGTAGTCGCGGTACATCTCGCTCCAGTAGAGCACGGTGCTGAGATTCATGCCGGGGCGGATTTCCCACATGTGGTTGACGTCGAGCGATTTGCGTTCGGTCAGGAAGTAGTCATCTGGCGCGGGGTTGTATTCGGCGCCGGCGTTGTATTCGCCCAGAAACAGGCCACGATAGGAAATATTGGCGTCGTTTTCGTAATAACCGAATTTCGCGCCCAGCCACTGGTTGTCACCCAGCGCCATGCCGGCCTTGACGATCAGGTCCTGCATCTCGAAATCCTTGTCCTGGAAGCCGTCGCTCGACGCGCGCGTGTAGAGCAAGCCGGCCTCCGCTTCGCCCGAAGGGGTCGAGCCGCCGGCTTCGATCGTGGCTTCGCGATAGTTGTGCGTGCCGACGCGGCCCGAGACGGCGAAGCCGTCGATGGGATCCTTGGTCTTGTAGTTGATGACGCCGCCGATAGTGTTGGGGCCGTAGCGCAGCGCAGCGGCGCCCTTCAGGACTTCGATTTCGTCCATGCGCTGGATGCGCGGGTTGTAGTAGCGGCCGTTACCCACGAACAGGCCGGGCGCGACGGGCACGCCGTCTTCGAGAACCAGCGTCTTGTAGTCTGCCGCGCTCAGGCCGCGGATGCCGATGTTGGCGACCACTGCCGTTTCTTCTTCGCCTTTGATGTATACCCCGGGAACCTGGCGCAGGGCGTCTTCGGTGGAGAGCGGCTGGATACGTTCGAGTTGCGCCTTGTTGACGATCGAGACAGAACCCGGTTGCTTGGCAATCGCTTCTTCGCCGCCGGCGATGACGTCGATGCGCGGCAGCTCGATCTCGGCGGCAAGCACATGGGCTGGAAGGCTGATGACTGCCGTGACGGCCAAAGCGAGGCAGAGTGGTTTGATCCTGGGGGTGTTGCGGGTCATGTAAAGGCTCCTTGCGTCAGAAAAATTTGGCTGGCTGACGCAAGGCATGCGATTGGCTGGCTGGTGGGTAAGTTTTTTATCGTGCGGCGTGCGGATCGGTAACGAAACCGAGTTTGGTCAGCCCGGCGCGCGCGGCGTCGGCCATGATCTGTGCGACGTTGCGGTAGGCGAGATCGCCGTCGGCGCGGAGGTGGATTTCCGGCTGCGGCGTCTGCTGCGCGGCCGCGTCCATGCGCGCCCGCCAGACGGCGTCGTCGACGGCTTCGGCGTTCCAGTACACCGCGCCGTCGGCCTTGATCGAGAGGTTGATCGTCTCCGGCTTCACCTCGTTGGGCTGGCTTGCGGCGACCGGCAGGTCGACCTTGACCGCGTGCGTCATCAGGGGCGCGGTGATGATGAAAATCACCAGCAGAACCAGCATTACGTCAATCAGCGGAATCATGTTGATTTCCGCATTGTCGGCGTCGCCGCTGTCGTTCGTGAGTCCGCCGAAGGCCATTACGCGCTCACGGCTGCGGGCGCGGCGTAGCTGCGCGCCTCGTCTTTTTCGATACGGGTGTTGTTGCGCACCCCGGTCGACATGAAGGCGAACAGATCATGTGCAAAGCCGTCGACCTCGGACAGCATCTGGCGCCTGGAACGGTTAAAGAAGTTGTACGCAAGCACAGCGGGGATCGCGACTGCCAGGCCGAGCGCAGTCATGATCAGCGCCTCGCCCACCGGGCCGGCCACCTGATCCAGGCTGCCCGAGCCGCTCATGCCGATGTTGACCAGCGCGTGATAAATGCCCCACACCGTGCCGAACAGACCGACGAAGGGTGCAGACGAGGCGATGGACGCCAGCATGGTGTGGCCGTATTCCAGGCGCGCGGTGTCCTGGTTGATGGCGCGGCGCAGCGCGCGGGTAAGGAATTCGTCTTCCGAGCCCGATTCGATCAGGCGCTGCCCGGTGCGGTTGCGGAACTGCTCGGCAGCCTTGAGCCCGTGGTGGGTCAGGTGCGAGAACGGATCGCTGATCCCGTGGTTCTGCAGGTAGTCGGCGACCGCCGCGAGACCGGGCGCATCCCAGAAGCGCGCGAGGAAAGCCCGGGCATGCTTCTTCATGCGCCAGTTGGCGAGGCTCTTGCTGACGATGAGAGTCCAGGTGATGACCGACATCGCCAGCAGCACGACGAGCAGGAAATGCGCGAGGCCGTCGGCCTGTGCGATGAAGTGGGCAAAGCCCAGCTGGGTTGGGGTTGCGGCGGTTTCCATATTGGAGCCTATGTCAGTAGATTTCATGCCTCGCGTTGAGTCCAGAAAGCGATGGCTGCTAGAAGCGGGGCGCGGCCAATGGTCATTCCATTGGCAAGCCTCGCGACACCGCAGACGCGCTTTCTGGACTCAACCCGGAGGGCCGGTGCCATTTGGGGCGCATTGCGTTGTTGCTCGCGGCTTGTTTGGAATGACCAAACCGCGCCCCTCGCGCCTGGCACTGCACCCAAAATGGCGCGGGCGCGAGGGTTGAAATCTGCTGACATAGGCTCCTAACTCCTGAGGGTGAACTGAATCGGCACGATGACCCACGCGGCCACCGGCATGCCGCCCTGGCGGGCGGGCTCGAATTTCCAGCGGGACTGCACCGTGTCGATAGCGGCGCGGTCCAGACGCGGATAGCCGCTGCTCATCGCCAGTTCCAGGCGGGCCACGCTGCCGTCCGGGTTGACCAGAATGTTGAGGCGCACCGTGCCTTCCTCGCCCAGGCGCCTGGAAAGCGAGGGGTACGACGGCTTGGGATTGGCCAGGTAGTCCGCCGGACGCGGCGGGGTGGGTGGCGCGGCGGACGAGGCGGATTTGGGAGCCGCCACCGTCGCTGGTGCGGTCGCCGGCGATGCTGCCGCAACAGGTTCGGGCAGCGGTTGAGTGATTTCCGCCACGGGCTGCGATTCAGGCGTGGGTAGCGGGCGCTCGACGGTCAGAACGGGTGGCGGCGGTAGCGGCTTGCTGACCGTTTCGGGCGGTCGGGGCTTGGGTTCGGGCTTGGGTTGCGGTTGCGGTGCTTCGATCTCGGGCACGATCAGGCTCACCATCAGCGGGCGCGGCAGCGTGACCGGCTCGGCAAGCCTGGGGTGTGCGTTCAGCAGCCCACCCAGCAGACCGGCATGGACGAGGACCACCACAGTCATCAGTCCTGGCGACAGGCGCGGGACATCCGGTTGCATTGTGGCAAGCGATGGCATCGTCAATAGATGGGCGCGTTGCGGGCCGCGGTCAGGCGGGGCGTTTTCGTCCCCTGCGCCATCGGTGCGGACAGCGCCTCGCACTCCAGCTCGTCGATCAGGCAGAGGCAGGCCTCGCGTTCGGCCAGGCTCAGCGCGGTGTGCTGCGCCGCGCGGGCGAGTAACAGCGATGCGGCGGCCTGATTACGTGCACACGGACGACGCAGCATGACCAGGGCGGCAACGAGAAGCGAGGTGGGGTGCATGGTTTCCCTTTCGATGGATGACGAGGCGCTCAATGGTTTGAACGGGCAACTACTTGGTCAGGATCAGCTTGCCGTTTTTGGTGATGCGCAAGCGGTAGGTTTCCCCCTTGTGGGCAATCAGGATTTCCTGGCGGCCTTGGAATAAGTGGTCTGCCGGGAAGGTGCCCAGTGGACAAGACTGTTGTTCCGGCTTGATCGGAAGGCAGGAGGCGGCCGGGGAGTGTGCCGGTCTGTCGGTGCGCGGAAGATCGGTTGACATGGCGGCGCAAATGAATAACAGGAAAAACGAATGATAATGATTCTTATTAAAATATCAAGTCGCGGCGCAGTAATATTTTAAAAACCGTCGGATCAGGCGAGCGGGGACTGCGGGGGGTAGGGGGCGCGCAGCAGCGGGTGGGCCGTCAGCACTTCGGGCTGCAGGGTGACGTGGTGGATGCCGTGCTGCGTGTCCACGGTCTGGCGGGCGGCGGCGAGGATGCCCGGCCAGTCGGCCAGGTTGCGGATTTCCAGGTGGGCCGACAGCGCGATGGTGCCGGACGACAGCGTCCACACATGCAGGTCGTGTACCCGCAGCACGCCGTCGAGCCTGGCCAGATCCTGGCCGACGGCGTCGAGCTGGATGCTGAGCGGCACGCCTTCCATCAGCACCTGCACGACTTCGCGCAGCAGATGCAGCGCCGACACCAGAATCAGCGCGGCGACCAGCAGCGACAGCAGCGGGTCGATCGGCGTCCAGCCGGTGGTGACGATGACAATGCCGGCGGTAATCGCCGCCACCGAGCCGAGCGCGTCGCCCAGCACGTGGAGCAGCGCGGCACGACTGTTGAGCGTGTGTTCGCCGCGGCTCAGCACCCAGGCAACCACGAGGTTGATTGCAAGGCCGACCACCGCGACGCCGATGACGGTGCCGCCGGCGATGTCGCGCGGGGCGCCGATGCGCTCAAGGGCTTCGCGCACGATGAAGCCGATCAGCACCAGCATCAAGAGGCTGTTGAACAACGCGGCCATCACTTCGGCGCGCACCAGGCCGTAGGAATGCCGCATGCTGGGCGGGCGCCGTGCCAGCCAGGCCGCCGCCGCCGCCAGCCCCAAGGCGGAACTGTCGGTGACCATGTGGGCAGCGTCGGCCAGCAGCGCGAGCGAACCCGACCACCATCCGGCCACGGCCTCGACCCCGGCGAAGGACAGCGTCAGCAGCAGGGCGATGATCAGGGTGCCGTTTTGCGCCGTGTGATGGTGGCTATGGCCGGCACCGTGGCCGTGATCGTGCTTATGCGCGGCCACAGTAATCGGTCGGGTCGATCTGCAGGTTGAGGTCGGCGGAATCCTGCCCCAGTCCGGCGAGGTGGTGGAGCGCGTTGACGTAGCGCGACGATTCGCGCAACTGGATCATCGTCGGCGGCTGCGGGTGGCCATGCATGCGCGCCAGCCGCGCGCGCGCAGGGGCGGGCCAGTCGACCTTCAGGTTCGCCAGCACTTCGTCGGCCAGGTCGGGCCGGTTGCACACCAGCGCCATGTCGCAGCCGGCGTCGAGCGCCGCTGCCACCCGTTCGACCATGCCGCCCGCCACGGCGGCAGCTTCCATGCACAGGTCGTCGCTGAAGATCGCGCCGTCGAAGCCTAGCTGATGGCGCAGCAGCTTTTGCAGCCACACTTTTGAAAATCCGGCGGGCCGCTCGTCGACCTCGGGATAGATCACGTGCGCCGGCATCACCGCGGCAAGCCCCGCCTCGATCATCAGGCGGAACGGCACCAAGTCGGCGATTGCCATGTCGGCCAGGGTGCGTTCATCCACCGGGATGGCGACGTGCGAATCCGCCTTGACGAAACCATGGCCGGGGAAGTGCTTGCCGCAGGCGGCCATGCCGGCGTCCTTCATGCCCAGCATCACGGCCTGTCCGAGCTGGAACACGGCGTGCGGATCGGCATGGAAGGCGCGGTCGCCGATGACGCTGGACGCGCCGTAATCCAGGTCGAGCACCGGCGCAAAGCTGAAGTCGACGCCATGCGCACGCAGTTCGCTCGCCAGCACAAAGCCGGTTTCGCGCGCCAGTTCGCGGGCGCGCTGCGGGTGTTCGTTCCAGATTTCGCCGAAGACGCGCATCGGCGGCAGACGGGTGAATCCTTCGCGGAAGCGCTGCACCCGGCCGCCCTCCTGATCGCCGCCGATCAGCAAGGGGGCGGGCTTGAGTGCATGGATTTCGGCGGTCAATGCAGCCAGCTGCGCCGGGTCGCGGTAGTTGCGGGAAAACAGGATCACCCCGCCAACGAGCGGGTGGGAAAGCCGTCGGCGGTCGTCGGCGGTGAGTTCGGTGCCCGCCACGTCAAGCATCAAGGGGCCTAGCGTCATGGTCGCTCCTGTTTAAAGTCTGGCGTCACGATGGAATCTCCGGCTGGTTTTTCAGGAGGCTGGATTGCTCCAGCACGACAAATGCCAGCACGAGGTCGCCCTCGTCCGACAGCGAAACATGATGCGCCGTGACGCCGCGCGCCGCCAGCCAGTCATCAAGCTCGGGCGCGCATTGCAGGAAGGGCTTGCCCTGTGGGTCGCGCAGCACGGCGATGTTGCGCAGGGTCACCGGTGCGCGCAGGCCGGTTCCCGCCGCCTTGGCGAAGGCCTCCTTGGCGGCGAAACATTTGGCGAGAAAGCGCGCCGGGTCGTGGCTGGTTTCGTAGCGTGCGTATTCGGCCGGGGCGAGGATGCGCTCCGCGTAGGGCTCGCCGAAGCGCATGAGACCGCTGCGAATGCGCTCGGCGTCCAGCAGGTCGGTGCCGATGCCGTGGATCATGGTGCAACCTTGACGGGTAATCCTGCCGCGCGGATTTTCTCGGCAAACGCTTCGAGCCATTCGGCGGGCAGCGCCGACAGGCGGCTGGCCTGCGGTTGCATCGAGGGCCGTGCAAGGCCATACAACAGCACGCCCTGAACCGGGATGGCCTGCTGCCGGATGCGTGTCGCTGCAGCCAGGTAGGCCGCCTGCTCCGCGTCCGATGGCGGCGCGCCGTCGAGCGCGAATACGCAAGTCTGCAGCCAGGTGGGGCACAGCCGCGCGGCCACGGCCAGGCGCTCGAACTGCTTGTCGGGCGATATCCGTGTCTGGTTGATGCTGCGCATGCCGGCGGCGGTCGCGCTATCGAACTTGAACCACACCTCGCCGTTCAATGCCGCCATTTTTCCGAGGCCGTCCTGCACGCGCGGCCGGTCGGCCAGGCTGCCGTTGGTGATCAGCACCAGCTTGATTTTTCCGGCCAGGTCGAAATCCGCCATCACCCGGCCGATCAAATCGATGACCTGCGGAAAGGCGCGGGCGCTGGTCGGCTCGCCGTTACCCGACAGCGCGATGTCATTCAGCCGCCGTGCGCCTTCGGGCACCCGCGTTTGCATGAAGTCGCCGTGGAGAATGTCATCGAGCATCGCGCGCAGCTCGGCTTCCAGTTGCGCCAGATCGATCTCGGGCGCGCTTCCGCGCACCAGGTCCGGCACCTGGCAATACATACACGCCCAGTTGCAGGCGTTGTTCGGATTGAGATTGATCCCCACCGAGACACCCCCGGCGCGGCGCGAAATCACGGGATAGACATAGGTCATCCCCGCGCTGTCGCGATCATGGTTGGTGGGGGTCAGGGGAGCGGGCTGTGCCATCCGCTGATTTTCTCATCAAGTGGGGCGGCACAACAAAAAAACGGCCGGTTGGGCGTTCCGATCAAGAGGGAAGGGGGTATTGCGCTTTTCGGGTTTTGACTCACAGGGCTGCGCCCAGATCGGGGCTAAGGCCGGTATTTGGCGGAGGCGGTGAGATTCGAACTCACGGATGGCTTGCACCATCGCCGGTTTTCAAGACCGGTGCCTTAAACCGCTCGGCCACACCTCCAAGGCGCGAATTGTAGCGGGTTCGTCCCGCTTTGTGAGGGGCAGTCGACGCGTGGGGACGGAATGATGCACCTTCAACAGCGGATGTCGGATTTTCGTTAGGCTGCCGCAAACGTGCCGGCAAGCGGGTAGCGCAAACCCGAACAAAACCAATACGTTGAAATAAGAATGCTGCAGCCGCCCATTTGGCACAAATGGTGCTGGTCAGCAGTTATCCGCAACAAAATGACATCGTCCATGCCCGATCTTTTCGATATGTTGAGTACGATCGCCCGCCGCAGAAAAGTCATAGCGGGGTCGCCGTTCGCCACAGTGAAAGCCACTGAAAAGTGGCTGAAAGCCTTGCCTGCAGATTCGGATTACGATGCGCACCATGCGCTGGTCGAAGGGCTGGAACGCTTCAACGCGGAAAATGAAACGACCACGCTCGGCCGCATGAAATCGTTGATGGCGCTGGAAGAAGCGGGCTTGCCCTTGCAGTTGCGCATTGTTGAACAGTACGTGCGCAACCAGGCCTCGTTCCGCCTGGCTCGCCAAGCCTTGTGGCGTGAATCGTGGGTGTTCTGGTCGCTGCTGGCGGAGGCCTGGCTCGGCATGCTGAAGCAGGCCTATCGGGGGCCGGCCAGTGCAGAACTCAAACCGTTTGTTGCCGAAATCGCCACCCGTGCGTTGCGTTATGCAGGTCTGGTCATGCGCTGGAACTATCATCTGGCGCGCGATCCGGCCGGGTCGGCCTGGCGCCGCGTGCACAAGATATACCGTCTGGTCGAGCGCGATGGGTTTGCCACCCGGACCGTGCTGATCAACGGCCGCCCCACCCACTGCGCACGCGAATACACACAGGTAGTGCTGATGGGCTTGGTGCATCCGCTGAGCTACCGCACACAGGAAATCGAAACCATTGCGCTGATTTTTGAAGGCTACGAGCCACTGTCCCTGCCCGTAACCGTGCCGCAGCGCGAGGCGCACACGCACGTGGTGGATCTGTCGCTGAGCGACGGCGCCTGCGTGCTGGACAATGACTGGGTACAGGGTCGTCGTCTGCGTTACCTGGCCCTGCGTCCGCTCATCGACCACCTGAAGTCGCTCGATCACACCCCAGCAGCGGAGGGGGGGAACGGGCTTGGTCAGCAAGTGGCGAGCCTGATTGAACGCGGTGGCATCCGCCGCAACCGGCAACGCACCAACCGGTTCGGCCGTGTATGGGTGGCAGCGGGGATGGCCAATATCCTGGCTGCCCTGGCCCATTCCGACGCAGCCAAACCCCAGTCAACTTTTGAGCCGTGGATGTTGCGCGACGAAAGTACGGAGGGCATGGGCTTTGCGCTGCCCGAGGCGTCGATGCTGCCGCATGGCCACCTGGTGGCCGTGTCCTGGGATCCGTCGGAAAATATCTGGCAGTTGCTGGCGATCCGCTGGAACCGCGAGGAAGACGACCAGCACATGGTCGGCACGCAGCGCCTGTCACATCACCCCAAACGGGTGGAAGTCCATTTCGAGCCGGATGGGCAGGGAGAGGCGCAGGAAAAGACCTGGGCCGTGTTCATGCCGATGACCCATCTCGACCAAGGGGTCAGCAACCTGCTGATTCCCAAGACACATTATCGCCTGGGGGCGCTGCTGATGCTGCGCGATGGCGACATGCTCTATCGCCTGCGGCTGGGTGAGGTGCAGGAAAGCCATGAAGGCTGGTTGCGTGTGGGCATGGATGTGATCGGACGGGAGCAGTTCGCCGTCGCCGCCTGATCCCGCTTGATGTGGATCAGCGCGTGCGGATGTCGCCGAAATGAAAGGCGAATGAGTCCGTGCGGCGGTCGTTGAAATACTGCTCCAGCGTGGCGCGCACGGTACGGAAGGCGATTTCATCCCAGGGGATTTCGGCTTCGGTGAACAGCCGGGTTTCCAGCGATTCGATGCCGGACTGAAAATCCAGATCCAGCAGCCGGGCGCGGAACATCAAATACACCTGGTTGATGTGCGGCAGGTTGAACAAGGTATACAAACTGCCGATTTCGATGCGCGCCCCGGCTTCCTCCCAGGTTTCGCGCGCGGCGCCCTCGAGCGTGGTCTCTCCGTTCTCCATGAAGCCGGCCGGCAACGTCCACAGCCCGTATTTGGGTTCGATGGCGCGGCGGCACAGCAGCACCTTGTCTTCCCATTCCGCGATGCAGCCGACCACCATTTTGGGATTCTGATAATGAATGGTGCCGCAGCCGTGGCAGACATGGCGTGGCAGATGGTCGCCTTCGGGCACGCGCAGCGCCACGGCGCTGCCACATTCACTGCAAAATTTCATGGTGCTTCCAATCAGTCGGGTTGCGCGCCACGGTAACAAAATCCCCACACATCGAGCAAGGATGAGACTGGAACCGAGTGGCTTCAGCGATTATCATCTAAGACCATTCTCTGGTTGTACTGATTGTCATGCGTCCCTCCCACATCGAAACCATTCTTGACCGCGAATTTGAAAGCGCCGCCGATGGCTACCACACGCCTGTGATGCTATGGGGCCCGCCGGGGGTCGGCAAGTCGCAGATTGTCGCCAAGATTGCGCAGCGGCACGCCGTGCCGCTGATCGACATCCGACTGTCCCAGATGGAGCCGACCGATCTGCGCGGCATTCCCTTCCGCAGCGGTGAACTGGTCGAGTGGTCGATACCCGCCGTGTTGCCGGATGCCAAGCGCCACGGCCCGGCCGGCATTCTGTTCCTGGATGAAATCACCTCGGCGCCACCCACCGTGTCGGCCGCGGCCTACCAGTTGATCCTCGACCGCCGGCTGGGCGAATACACGGTGCCCGACGGCTGGGTGATCTTCGCCGCCGGCAACCGCCAGGGCGACCGCGGCGTGACTTACGCCATGCCGGCGCCGCTGGCCAACCGCTTTACCCATTATGAGGTCGAGGTGAATCTGGACGATTGGGTGGACTGGGCACACAGCGAAAACATCGACCCGCGTGTGATCGCTTTTCTGCGCTTCCGTCCCGACCTGCTGTTCAGCTTCGATCCGGCGCACACACCGATTGCCTTCCCCAGCCCGCGTTCGTGGGAGTTTTCCCACCGCGCGCTGCAGAAATTCGACCGCACCGACTTGCTCGCCGACGCGCTGATGGCCTGCGTCGGCCAGTCGGCCGGGCTGGAGTTGAAAATCTTTGTCGACAACATGGCGCAGATACCGGACATCGACGCCATCCTCGCCGGCGAGGCCGCGGATGTGCCCAATGGCATCGACCTGCAGTACGGCGTCGCCGCCGCGCTGGTGCGGCGTGCGCTGCAGGCCGCCGATAGCGGCAACGCCACGGCGGTGTACGGCAACATTCTCAAGTACGCGCAGCGCTTTCCGCAGCGCGAAATGGGCGTGATGCTGGTATCCGACCTGCACCGCGCCGTCGGGCGGCCGCTGTTTGCCGTGCCGGCATTCGCCGAGTGGGCCAACAGCATCACCGACCTGGTTCTGTACGAGCATTGACCATGGCTGAGCAGCCCGACGCCCTGGAGCCGATCCTGACCAAGCTTTCGGCTGCGCGCACCCGCCTCATCATGGAGCGCCCGTTTCTTGGCGCGCTGGTGATGCACCTGCCGCTGAAGGTCGGCGGCGAAGGCTGCACCACGACCGGCACCGACGCGCAGGCGTTCTATTTCAATCCCGGCTTCATCGAGAACCTGTCGCTGGCGCAGACCCAGTTCGTGCTGGCGCACGAGGCGATGCACTGCGCGATGGGCCACCCCCACCGCCGCAACCACCGGGTGAAGCGGCGCTGGGACGTCGCCTGCGACCACGCGGTCAACCTCATCCTGATCGAGGAAGGCCTGAAGCCGCCGCTGCACGGAATCCTCGCCGACCAGAACTACATGACGCTGTCGGCGGAGGAAATCTACCCACTGATTCCCGAGGACACGCCGGAAGAATCCTTCGACCAGCATTTGTTTGATAGCGACAATGAGTCGGGCGCGAGCCCCGACGAGAACGAGCGCCAGGACGACCCCGACGCCGGCGAAGCGGGCGGCCAGGGCAAGGAAGGCCAGAGCGAGGCCGAGGAAAAGCAGGGCAGCGGCAGCCAGGCCTCGCAAAAGCCCAACGAACTGTCGCCGGCCGAACGCGAGGAACTCGCCGAACAGTGGAAGAACCGGCTCGCCGCCGCCGCCCAGGCCGCGCGCCAGGCAGGCAAGCTGTCGCAGTCGATGATGCGCTGGGTCGATGGCCTGCTGGCGCCAAGCCTGCCGTGGCGCGCGCTCCTGGCACGCTTCTTCGCGGTCAACCAGCGCGACGATTATTCGTGGCGGCGGCCGTCGCGGCGCGAAGGTGACGCGCTGCTGCCGCGCCTGTCGAGCGAAGGCATCGAAGTGGTGGCGGCGATCGACACCAGCGGCTCGATCAGCGACGACGAGCTGCGCCAGTTCGTCACCGAGCTTGACGCGCTGAAAGGCCAGGTGCGCGCGCGCGTGACCCTGCTGGCGTGCGACAACCATGTGGCCGACGCCGCGCCGTGGGAGTTCGAGCCGTGGGACACCATGCAGTTGCCGAGCGAACTCTCAGGCGGCGGCGGCACCGATTTCCGCCCGGTATTCGACTGGGTCGAGCAGGAAAACCGCAGCCCCAACATGCTGGTGTATTTCACCGACGCCGAAGGCGACTTTCCCCAACTGCCGCCGAACTACCCGGTGATCTGGCTGGTCAAGGGCAAGGGCGCAGTGCCCTGGGGCGAACGGGTGCAGCTCAATTGAGCCCGGTGGATCCGTTGAACCCTGTCGACGCCCCGCCCAACCGCGTGCGTGGTTTCCTGTTCGAGCAGCTCGACATCCGCGGCGCCTGGGTGCAGCTCGGCCCCGCCTGGCGCGAGATGATCGCGGGACGCGATTACCCCGAACCCGTCGTCGAACTCCTGGGCCAGCTGGCGGGGGTGGCGACGCTGATTACCGCCAACCTCAAGCAGGCAGGGCGGCTGACCTTCCAGCTGCGCGGCGAAGGCGCGGTGTCGCTGCTGGTGATGGACTGCGACGAGCAGCTGCGTTTGCGCGGCATGGCGCGCAGCGCGCCGGAAGTCTCCACGGGCAGCCTGCCGGCCCTGCTGGGCGAAGGCGCGTTGACCCTCACCCTCGACACCGCCGGCATGCGCCAGCCCTACCAGAGCCATGTGCCGCTGCAGGGCGACAGCGTGACGGCGGTGTTCGAACATTATCTGACCCAGTCCGAGCAGACGCCCACCCGCCTGTGGCTGGCAGCCAACCACGAAACCGCGGCGGGCCTGTTCCTGCAGGCGTTGCCGGGTGCTGACGAGCGCGATGCCGATGGCTGGAACCGGGTGCAGATCCTGGCCGGCACCGTGCGGGCGGATGAACTGCTCGGCCTCGGCTCGATCAAGCTGATCGAGCGGCTGTTCCCGGAAGAGGACGTGCGCGTGTACGACCCGCGCCCGGTCAGCTACTACTGCCCCTATGATCCGGCCAAGATATATTCCATGCTGCGCAGCGTAGGGCAGACAGCATGCGAGTCGATCCTCGCCGAGCACGGCGAAATCCGGGTGCACGACGATGTCTGCAACCATGAATATGTGCTGGATGCGGAGGCCGTGGCCGCGCTTTTCAAATGACCTGATCCTGGGATTCACCGGAGTGTGCTTTCCTGCCGCAAGGGACAGGTCGTGTGTCCCCCGCAAGGCGGAGGCCGTGGCGCTAAACCGATATATCGACAACCACCACGCACTGAAGCCGGCCGGTTGGCAACAATCTTGTACCGGTGTCCTCGCCGAGGATGCGGTCGCAAACCGCGGCGAGGACGCCGCTCCGCAGTTGGCGCGAATGGAGAATCCGGAATGATGAAAAAAAGCTTGATGCGGACAGGATGGATGCTGTCGGGACTGCTGGTTTTATCCGCCGCTGCCTGGGCCGAAGAGGGACGGTACGAGGCCTTGCCGCTGGCCGGCGCCGACGGTGGCAAGGGCGGCGGGCGGGCGTTCATCCTCGATACCCGCGATGGCCATGTCTGGGTCTGGAGCGAAAACGAACTCATCACCGCGCCGGATGGCAGCCGCCGCTACGGCGCCGGCTTTATCTACCAGGGCAAGCTGCGCCCCGGCAGCCAGCCTGGCGAAATGATCGAGCAGCAGGGCCGATGAGCTGATTCCGGCCACCTTCGCCTGATGCGAATGCGAGGTGGCCCCAGGCGAATTGAAAAATAGTCATGCCGGACACGCGTCTTCTTAAAGACGGGGCTGTACAAGGCCGCTAAGTGCTCATCCTTGTGAGCCAGTCCTAGACAAACATGCAGACAGAGTCCGCCGCGCCCACTGAATCCAGGCAGCCTGGACGCCAGAAAATCCGCCTGGGCGACCTGCTCGTCGAGCAGAAAGTCATTTCCAGCGCCGATCTGGACATCGCGCTGGCGGCGCAAAAAAAGAGCGGGCGCCGGCTGGGCCGCATCATTGTCGAAAGCGGGATGGCGGGGGAGAACGACATTGCCCAGGCGCTGGCGCGACAGCTCGCGATCCCGTTCATCGACCTCAGAAAATTCAGCCCCGACGCATCCATCCTGCAACTGCTGCCGGAAACGCAGGCGCGACGCTTCCGCGCCATGCCGCTGGCGCGGCGGGACGGCAACATTTTCGTCGGCATGGCCGATCCGACCGACCTGTTCGCCTTCGATGAAGTCGCGCGGCTGTTCCAGGAAGGCATCCAGCTCGCCGTGGTCGCCGAGGGCGACCTGCTGGCGGCGATCGACCGGCTCTACCGGCGCACCGACGATATCCACGGCCTGACCGAGGAACTCGCGCGCGACATGGGCGAAAGCGAGGCCAGCATCATCGGCCTCGAGGCGCTGGGCGAAGGGCAGGCCGATGCCCCGGTGGTGCGCCTGCTGCAGACGGTGTTCGAGGATGCCCTGCAGGTGGGCGCATCCGACGTGCACATCGAGCCGCAGGAAAAGCACCTGGCGATCCGCTTCCGCATCGACGGCGTGCTGCATCCGCAGACCCAGGCCGATCTCAAGATTGCGCCGGCGCTGGCCTTGCGGCTGAAGATCGTGTCCGGGCTGGATATCTCGGAAAAGCGCCTGCCGCAGGACGGCCGTTTTGCGGTCAAGGTGCGCGGTCGCACCGTCGATGTGCGCCTGTCCACCATGCCGACGCAATATGGCGAGTCGGTGGTGATGCGGCTATTGAGCCAGGGCGACAGCCCCCTGACGCTCGATAACCTGGGGATGCCCCCCGACATGCTCGCGCGCTTTCGCGCCATCCTGCATCGCCCCAACGGCCTGGTGCTGGTTACCGGCCCCACCGGCAGCGGCAAGACCACCACCCTCTACGCGGCGCTGGGCGAGCTCAACGACCCGGGCACCAAGATCATCACGGTCGAGGATCCGGTGGAGTACCGTCTGGCCGGCGTCAACCAGGTGCAGGCCAACGACAAGATCGACCTCAGCTTTTCCCGGGTGCTGCGCGCCATCCTGCGCCAAGACCCGGACGTCATCCTGGTCGGCGAAATGCGCGATCCGGACACCGCACAGATCGCGCTCAGGGCAGCAATGACGGGCCATCTGGTGCTGTCCACGCTGCACACCAACGATGCCGCGTCCACCCCGGTGCGCCTGCTCGACATGGGTGTTCCCGCCTTCATGGTGGCGACGTCGGTGCAGGGCGTGCTGGCGCAACGGCTGGTGCGCAAGGTGTGCGGCAACTGCAAGGCGCCGCACAGCATTACACCGCAGGAACAGGTCTGGCTCGGGCGGGCGCATGCCGGCGACCAGGCCGATGCTTATGTAGCGGGACAGGGCTGCGACCGCTGCCATGGCACTGGCTATGCCGGTCGGCGCGCCATTCATGAATTGCTCGAAATCAATACCGTGCTGGCCGAAAGCCTGGCCCGCAACAGCCCGGCCGAGTTTGTCGCCGCCGCGCGCGCTGCCATGGTCGGCCAGGGCCTGCGTGACCAGGCCATTGCATTGGCGCGTGCGGGCGTGACCTCGCTGGCCGAGGCCATGCGGGCAAGCGCCCAGGATGAGACAAGCTGATGCAGCGCTTCGCCTATACCGGCCGCACCCAGGGCGGCGAGAAAATGCAGGGCTTCCTCGAGGCCGAAAGCGCGGCCGATTGTGCGACCAGCCTGATGCGGGGCGGCATTTCGCCCGTCACCATCCAGGAAACCAGCCAGTCCGAGCGCCGTGATAGCGGAACCGGGGGGCTGGCTCTTTTTGCGCCCACCGTCAAGCCCATCGACGTGCAATTGTTTTCGCGCCAGCTCTATACCCTGATGCGTTCCGGCGTGCCCATCCTGCGGTCGCTGTCGGGTCTGATCGAGTCGACCACCAATATCGCGCTGGCGCGAATGATCACGTCGCTGAAGGAATCGCTCGAGGCCGGCCGTGACCTGTCGACCGCCATGCGCCAGCATCCCGAGGTCTTCACCCCGTTCTATGTCGCGATGGTGCGGGTGGGAGAGGCGACCGGACGCCTCGACGAGATATTCCTGCGGATGTTCGAACACCTCGAATTCGAGCGCGAAACCCGCGCCCGCATCAAGGAAGCCTTGCGCTACCCGAGTTTTGTCATGATCGCCATGGTGGTCGCGGTCGCGGTGATCAATGTCTTCGTCATCCCGGCCTTTGCCAAGGTCTATGCCGGCCTCGGCGCCGAACTGCCACTGATGACGAGAATTCTCATCGAGACCTCGCGCCTCACCCTGGCCTACGGCTGGTTCATGCTGGCGGGCCTGGTGCTGGCGGTGGCGGGGTTTCGCGTGTGGCGCGCCACCGCCGCCGGGCGCCTGATATGGGATCGCTTCAAGCTCAGATTGCCGCTCACCGGTTCGATCATCCTGCGCAGCACGCTCGCCCGTTTCGCCCGCACATTGGCGCTGTCCCTGAAAAGCGGAATTCCCGCGGCGCAGGCGCTGTCGGTGGTGGCCGAAGTCACCGACAACGCCTGGGTCGCCTCGCGCGTCGAGCAGATGCGCAACGGTATCGAGCGTGGCGAATCCATCCTGCGCACCGCGCAGACCGCGGCCGTGTTCAACCCGGTGGTGCTGCAGATGATCGCCGTCGGCGAGGAAACCGGCAGCGTCGACGAACTGATGCAGGAAGTCGCCGACATGTACGAGCGCGAGGTGGACTACGAAATCAAGACACTGGCCGCCCGCATCGAACCCATCGTCATCGTCGCCATGGGCGGCATCGTTCTGGTGCTGGCGCTCGGCGTGTTCCTGCCGATGTGGGACCTGGCCAGCGTGGCCGTCAAGTAAGTTCTTATCGAAAATTGGTCTTTTTATTCAAGCCCCGACGCTGCGCGCCGTAATAGCTTCCGTGGGTCGCCACGGCTGGCGACGTTTGCAGACCAACTCATTCCAATAAGCAGGAGAATGCAATGAAAACAAAACAGCACGGCTTTACCATGATCGAACTCATCGTCGTCATCGTCATCCTCGGCATTCTCGCCGCGGTGGCTCTGCCGCGCTTCACCAACATTCAGGGCGATGCGCGTGCCGCCAAGCTCAATGCCGCACGCGGCGCGGCGCAGGCGGCCTCTGCGATGGTTCATGGCGTGGTGCTGGTGCGTGGCGGCGTGGCCGATACGGGCGGTTGTGCAGGCGCCGCCACCAACGCGACCAACGCCGTTACCGCCGCAGGCACGGTCTGTACCGAGAACGGCCTGGTCAACATCATCAACGGCTACCCCACTTCCGATGCCCGCGGCATCATCAACGCGGCCGGCCTGACCTCCGTCTTCCTGCCCGCAGGCACGACCATCGCACAAGCCAACACGGCCCTCGCCTCAGAAGGCTATACCGTCGCTGGCGGCGGAACCGCGATTGCTTCGGTGCTGACGATCGGCGTTACCGGTGCACGGATTCCGGCCAGTTGCCAGTTCACTTACCGTCCGTCCACCACTGCAACCGGCGGCGCCGCGTTGATCAGCGCGGCCGTGACCACGGGCTGCTAATCACGCACATGCCGGGCGACAACGCGACGGGGCACGAAGCAGCGAGATGTTGCAGGCCCTTCCCGAAGCGTGGTTGCCCGCCGCCTGAGCGCGGCTTCACCCTGGTTGAACTGATCCTCGTCATGGTCATCGCCGGCATCCTCGCGGCGGTGGCCGTGCCGCGCATGATCGGCCGCACCAGCTTCGATACCCGCGGCTTTGCCGACCAGCTCGCCGCCACGGTGCGCTTTGCGCAGAAACTCGCGATCGCCCAGCGGCGCGATGTCTCCGTGCACCTGACGACGAACGATGCCACCCTTTGTTACAGCGCCCTTGCCCCCTGTGCAGCGGCCAGCCAGGCGCCTGGGCCGGGCGGCGAAAAGCCCTACACGGTCACAGCGCCGAACGGGGTAACGATTGCCCCGGTGACGGTGCTGACGTTCGACAGGGGCGGGCGCCCGGACACCGCGGCCCAGCTCGACATCCAGATCAACGGCGCCGGCACGCATCATGTGCTGGTCGAACGGGAAACCGGCTATGTCCACGACTGATCAACGCGGCCTCAGTCTGATCGAGCTGCTGGTGTTCATCGTGGTGGTGGGCATCGCGGTGAGCGGGGTGCTGTCGGTC
Organism: Hydrogenophilales bacterium; assembly: GCA_024636675.1. GTDB lineage: Bacteria > Pseudomonadota > Gammaproteobacteria > Burkholderiales > Thiobacillaceae > Thiobacillus. The sequence goes on from JAGXGM010000001.1 coordinate 23,931, forward strand.
TACAGCCTGAACGCGCGGTCCAGTGTCGATCCCATGGTGCGCAAGCAGGCAGTCGCCATCGCCGAATCGCTGCTCGAAGAAGTGCTGGCCAAGCCCTATACCTATTGCGATCCGGATGATGCGCAGGCC
>JAGXGM010000010.1 GCA_024636675.1 Hydrogenophilales bacterium
GCCCAGCGCGGCGAAATCGAATTTCAGCGCGTCGCAGCTGTGCACGGTGAGGCGCTCGGCCGGCCAGGCGCGCTGCAGGCGCGCGACGATGTCGCGGTCGAGCTCGACCGCGTGCAGGTGCGGCAGGCGTTCGAGCAGGGGACGGGTCAGCGCCCCCAGGCCGGGTCCGATCTCGACGACGGTTTCCCCCGCCTGCGGGTGGATGGCGTTGACGATGGCATGGATGATGCCGTCGTCGATGAGGAAGTTCTGGCCGAAGCGTTTGCGCGGGGTGTGCATGGGGAGTTGAGAGTCGTGAGCGGAGGGCGGAGAGTCGAGAGTTTAGAGCGGAGAATCGGCGCCGCTATCCCGCCGGCTCTCGCTTCCCGGCTCTCTGCTCTTGACGCTCGACTGCCTTTCCGCCATCTCCAGCGCCACCTCGATCGCCGCCAGCAAACTGCCCACTTCGGCGCGCCCCGTGCCGGCGAGGTCGAGCGCAGTGCCGTGGTCGACCGAGGTGCGGATGAAGGGCAGGCCGAGCGTGATGTTCACGCCGGCGCCGAAGCTGGCGTACTTGAGCACGGGCAGGCCCTGGTCGTGGTACATCGCCAGCACGGCATCGCACGGCTCGACGCGGATGCGTGAAAACAGAGTGTCGGCGGGCAGCGGGCCGACGAGCTTCATGCCCTCGCCGCGCAGGCGCTCGAGTGCGGGTTCGATGGTATCGATTTCCTCGCGCCCGAGGTGGCCGGCTTCGCCGGCGTGCGGGTTGAGGCCGGCCACCAGGATGCGCGGTTCGGCGATGCCGAATTTGCCCTGCAGGTCGGCATGCAGGATGCGGATCACCGCATCGAGCAGCGCGGGCGTGATGGCGTCGGCCACCGCGCGCAGCGGCAGATGGGTGGTGGCCAGGGCGACGCGCAGACCGCCGCCGGCGAGCATCATGACGACTTTTTGTGTGTCGCTGTGGTCGGCCAGGTATTCGGTGTGGCCGGTGAAGGCGAAGCCGGCATCGTTGATGACGGCCTTGTGCACCGGCGCGGTGACCATTGCGTGATACGACCCGTTCAGGCAGCCTGCGAGGGCGGTGTCGAGCAGGGCCAGCACGTGGGCGCTGTTGCGGGGGTCGAGCACGCCGGCGGTGACCGCCGCCGCGACCGGGAGGTGGCGCACGTGCAGCGCGCCGGGCCGATGCGCGGGCACGCTGTCGCCGCTGACGAAGTCGACCGCAATGCCCAGTTGCGCCGCGCGGGCGCGCAGCACGTCGGCGTCGCCCAGCACCGAGATGCGGCACGGCAGCGCCTGCTGCGACAGCGCGATGCAGAGGTCGGGGCCGATCCCCGCGGGCTCGCCTGCGGTGAGCGCGAGCACGGGCAGTTCGGCGGCTTCATTCACCCGGGCTGGCTCATTCAGTCGAGCGGGCGCAGTTCGACGTAGGCCGAATCGCGGATCTGCCGCACCCAGTCCTGGAAGGCTTCTTCGGCCTTGCGCTCGCGGATCGCCTTACGTGCCAGCAATTTCTGGCGTTCCTGGGTGACGTCCTGGTCGCGGCGCTCCAGCACCTGGATCAGGTGCCAGCCGAAGGGCGACTGGATCGGCGCGCTGACTTCGCCCGGCTGCAGGGCGTCCATGGCCTTCTCGAAGTCGGGCACCGTGTCGCCGGGATTGATCCAGCCGAGGTCGCCGCCCTTGGAGGCGCTGGCGTCCTCGGAATGCAGGCGCGCCAGCTCGTCGAATTTCACGCCGTTCTCGATGCGTTCCTTCAGTTGCAGCAGGCGGCTTCGGGCGTCGGCTTCCGAGGTCAGTTCGTTGGTCTTGATGAGGATATGGCGCGCGTGGGTCTGGGTGACGTTGAGGGTGGCGTCAAGCCCGCGTTTGTCGTTGAGCTTGAGGATGTGGAAGCCATTGCTGCTTTTCAGCAGCGGGGCAATCTGGCCGGGTTGCAGCGGCTTCAGCACATCGGCAAACATCGAAGGAATCTTGCCGCTGGCGCGCCAGCCGAAGGCGCCGCCCTGCAGCGCATTGTGGGCGTCGGAATAACTGGCCGACAGCTGGGCGAAATCGGCCCCCGCGGCGAGCTGGGCGAGAACCTCGTCAGCGCGGGCGCGACGCGCCTGGATCTGCTCGGGCGAGGCGTTTTCCGGCACGGCGATGAGGATGTGGGCGAAATCGTATTCCGTCTCCACGCCCTGCTGTACCTGCGTTTGCAGATAGCCTTCGATCTCGGCATCGCTGACGGCGACGCGGTTGTCGACGTCGCGTTCGCGGGCGCGTGCAATGAGGATTTCATTGCGGATGGTGTTGCGCATGCTGTCGAGGCTCTGGCCCTGCTTTTCCAGCGCGGCCGCGAGACTCGCCATGTCGAGCTTGTTCTGCGCGGCGATGCGCTGCAGCGCGCGTTCGATCTGGGCCGGGTCGACCCGGATGCCGGTGTTGCGTGCATGCTGCTGCAGCGCCAGTTCGGTGACCATGCGTTCGAGCAGCTGCTTTTCCAGCACCTCGCGCGGCGGCAGCGGCGTGTTCTGGCGCGCCAGATTCTGCGTCACTTCGGCGTAGCGCCTGGCGAGTTCCTGGCGGGTGATGACTTCGTCGTTGACGATGGCAACGATATGGTCGAGCGGCTGCACGGCGGCGTGCGCCGGCAGCAGGGTCGATGCGGCGATCAGCAGCGTCAGTCCGAACGTCAGCTTATGGAACATGGGGGCCATGGCCCACTGCGGGCGGTGCCATTCAGGGCGTTTGAAGAATTTCATTGCTGGGCCTGTATCCGGGAACACTTTGTTTCAAAATGTCGAGCGGGTTGGCGCCAAGACGCCCCATGCCGCTCAACTCCAGTTGGAAAAACAGCGCATCGGTGGACTGCTCTTCCTTGGTGGCGAGGCGCTGGAACACGGCGCGAACAGCCCAGCAGCCGCCATTGTATTCAACCCCTGCCAGGCCTTCGACCAGCTTGTCGTCCTGTAAGGAATAGTTGTAGCGAAACATGCCGTACCAGCGTCTGCCGAGCGGCCATTGGCCGGACAGATCGACCTGCTCGGTGGTTTGGTCTATCACGCGGTAGCCAAAGTTCAACGCACGGCCGGGGCCGGGCCGGTAGGAGGCGCCGAGATTCTGGCGGATGGTGGTGCCGTTCTGGGTATCGAACTGCCAGGCGGTGTCGATGCGCCAGTCGCGCGTGATCTGTCCGCTGACGGTGGCCAGCAGGTCGGTGGCATTGCTGGTGCGCGGCGCCACGCCGGGCAGGGTGACCTGCTGCGTGCTGAAGTAGTAGCGCTGGCCGAGCGTGACCTGCAGGCGTTCGAGTCCGCTTTCCGCTTCGATGAAACGGCTGGTGACCGCCAGCGTCAACTGGTTGGCATCGTTGATGCGGTCGCCGCCGATGAACTGGTTTTCGGTGAACATCTGCGCGTAGCTGAAATCCAGCTGTGCAGTGTCGAACACCGGGATCGCGTCCTGGTCGCGGAACGGCGCGAATACGTAGAAGGCGCGGGGCTCCAGCGTCTGCTCGTAGTCCTGCCCGGCGAAGCGGAGCGGGCGGTCGAAATAGACACCGCTATCGAGGCTGAAAATGGGCAGGTTGCGGGTGATGCGCTGCTCGGCTGCGCTGTCGTCCAGCGCGTAGTAGGTGCTGTGCCAGCCGATTTTCGGGGTGAGGAAGCCGAACGAGTTGGTGAGCGGCAGGCGCAGCGTCGGGTAGGCCAATATCCGGCTGCCTTCGGTCAGGGTGGGGTGGGCAAAGCGGGTGGCTTCGCTTTCCAGTTTGACTTCAAGGCCGTTACCCAGGGTCTGAGCCATTCCCAGGCGGGCGTGCGGCAGTCGTGCATAAGGTTCGACAAGCAGGGTGGGCGAGGTGGAATCCTGCAGGGTCTGAAAGCTTTGTGCCCGCAGTTCGGCGTTCCAGTGGCCGCGTTGCGTGGTCACCCAGGCTTCGCGGTTGAGGTGGCTGATCGAGGTGGCTGAAATCAGATTGGACAGGTCGCGGAAATAATCGTCGTCCGAGACGCGGTTGAACAGCATGCCCGCCTGGGTCGAAGCGCCGAGGCGGTAGGTGTTGTTGAGCGCCACGCTCCAGCGCGAGCGGTCGGCCTCGCTGTCGTTGGGCAGGTATTCGAGGCGGTTCACACCGCGCGCCTCGCCCAGCAGATAGCGGAATTCGCCGCCCAGCTGCACACCGCGCCGGGACAACAGGCGCGGGTAGAGCGTGGCGTCGTAATTGGGGGCGAGATTGAGGTAGTACGGCACCAGGATATCGAGGCCGCTACGTTCGGTGGTGCCGATGGTGGGCGCCAGAACGCCGGTCTTGCGCGCATCGTCGAGCGGGAAGTTCATCCACGGCGTGTAGAGGATGGGCACCCCGAGGAAATGCAGCGAGGCATTGCGCGCGGTGCCGATGTTGCGGGTCTTGTCGAGGTCGAGATCGCGCACTCTGAGAAACCAGTCGTCGTTGTCGACCGGGCAGGTAGTGTAGGTGGCGTCCTGCAGCGTGTAATGGGTTTTGTCGATGAAGTCGATGCGCTCGGCATCGCCGCGCCCCGGCCGGCCCCTGAACCGGTAAACCGGCTGGATGAGTTCGCCGCTGTAATCGTTGAGGTTGAGCCGGAACGAATCCCCCGCCACCAGCAACGCGGGCTGTTCCAGCCGCACATTGCCGCGGGCCTGCACTTGGTTCAGCGTGGTGTCGTAGAGCAGCCAGTCGGCAAAGAAATTCTGTCCGGCCTGACGCGCTTCCACGCCGCCACTGGCTTCGATGATGCCGGGCGCGCTCGATTCGATGCGGTCGGCCATCAGGAACAGCGGTCCTTCCGGGCCGGCCACGGCAGCGTCGCTCAGCTCGGCATCTTTTTTCAGCGCGAGCTCGTCCGCAGTCGCAGAAAAGGCGGTCAGCAACAGCACGACGAGCGCAAAGCCGGGCAGGGAGGACAAGCGATGTAAAATCCGGGCCAAGGTTATTTGAATTAGCGTTTTTCGGAGCAGCATGGCAGTGGAACGTTTGCAAGCATTACAGGATTGGGCCGCCCGACAGTTGGGGGGGGATTCGCTGGATATCGCCCCGGCGTCGGAGGACGCCAGCTTTCGCCGCTATTTTCGCGTCACCGCCAAAGGCCGCGATTATATCGTGATGGACGCCCCCCCGGCGCATGAGGATTGCCGGCCGTTTGTCGCCATTGCCCGGTTGTTCGCAGATGCCGGGGTGCATGTGCCGCAGGTGCTGGCGCAGGATCTCGATCAGGGCTTCCTGCTGCTGACCGATCTGGGCAATACCACCTACCTGTCGGCGCTGAACGAAGCCGCCCCCGATCAGGGCGTGGCGCGCGAACTGTATCTGGCGTCGAACGACGCGCTGATCCGCATCCAGCAGGCGAGCCGCCCCGGCGTGCTGCCGGAATACGACCGCGCGCTGCTGACCCGCGAGCTGATGCTGTTTCCCGAGTGGTACGTGGCGAAGCACCTCGGCGTCGAGATGAAGGACGACCAGAAGGCCGTCCTCGACACCGTGTTCGAGCGCCTGCTCGCCAACAACCTGGCGCAGCCGCAGGTCTACGTGCACCGCGACTGGCATTCGCGCAATCTGATGGTGTCCGACCCCAACCCCGGCATCCTCGATTTCCAGGACGCGGTCTACGGCCCCATCACCTACGACCTCGCCTCGATCTACCGCGATGCCTACATCCAGTGGGACGAGGAGCAGCAGCTCGACTGGGTGATCCGCTACTGGGAGAAGGCGCGCGCCGCCGGTTTGCCGGTGCCCGATGACTTCGGCGCGTTCTGGCGCGACTTCGAATGGATGGGCGCGCAGCGCCACCTCAAGGTGCTCGGCATCTTCGCGCGGCTGTATCACCGCGACGGCAAGGACGGCTATCTGAAGGACATGCCGCGGGTGATGGGTTATCTGCGCAAGGTTTGCGAGCGCTATGACGAGCTGAAGCAGTTGCTGTTTCTGCTGGATGCGTTGCAGGACAAGCAGCCGCAGGTGGGGTATACGTTTTAGGGGTGGTGGAAGCATTCCAGGCTGGTCAGACGCGAGGCACTATTGATGTAGTGATGTTTTCGATTGGCTGAGTCCGTTGGCCGGGGGTAGCCCGGCAGCTAGTTACTTTCTTTTGCTTCGCCAAAAGAAAGTAACCAAAGAAAAGGCGCCCCCGACATCCCCGAAACCCCGAAAACCGAGCCTGCCGGGTGGGCGGCAAAGAACTCGCCCCGCTTTATTTGTATTTCGAAGGTGAGCGGGGCTCAGACACCTTTGCCGCTGATCCACCCGGCAGGCTCAATTTTCGGCGGGGCTGAAAGGGGAAGTAAGTCAAAACCAGGGCGGCGATGACGGGATGTTTGCGATTACTATTTATGCTTTTATCGACACGCAAGCGTCCTGATTTTGAACGCCACACAAATTCAAACAGCAATGATCCTCGCCGCCGGGCGCGGCGAGCGCATGCGTCCGCTGACCGACCACACGCCCAAGCCCCTGCTGGTGGTCGGCGGCAAGCCGCTGCTTGTCTGGCACGTCGAGCGCTTGCGCGCGGCGGGCTTCACGCACATCGTCATCAACCACGCCCATCTCGGCGAGCAGATTGAATTCGCGCTGGGGAACGGCGCCGAGTTCGGCGTGTCGATCGACTATTCGCGCGAAGTCAGCGCGCTGGAAACTGCCGGCGGCATTGCCACTGCGCTGCCGCTGATCGATGCCGAGGTCTTTACCGTGGTGAATGGCGACATCTACTGTGAATACGATTTCAGCCGCCTGGCCGAGCCGATGGCGCGGCTTGCCGCCGGGCATGACCAGACGCATCTGGTGCTGGTCGACAACCCGCCGCAGCATCCCAAGGGCGACTTCGTGCTCGACGGCGGCCGCGTGACGAACACAGAAATCCCGCTCACGCCGCACCCCTCACGCCTCACCTTCTCCGGCATCGGGGTCTACCACCGCGCGCTGTTCGCCGATACCCCTGCAGGCGAAAGGGCGCCGCTGGCGCCGCTGCTGCGGCGGGCGATTGATGCCGGCCGCGCGAGCGGCGAACATTTTGGCGGGCGCTGGGAAGACGTCGGCACGCCGGCCCGCCTGACCGCCCTGGACGAGGAACTGAGACAGCACCATGCAGCCTGATTCCGCGATTTATTACGCCCGCCGCCAGCGGGTGCTGAACGAGATGGGCGAAGGGGTGATGGTCATCGCCACTGCCCCGGAAGTGCCGCGCAACCGCGATACCCACTATCCCTATCGCCACGACAGCTACTTCTACTGGCTGACCGGCTTTGCCGAACCCGAGGCAGTGGTGGTGCTGGTGGGCGGCAAAGAGCCGCGCCACATCCTGTTCTGCCGCGAGCGCAACGAGGAGCGGGAGATCTGGGACGGCTTCCGCTACGGACCGGCAGCGGCGCGCGAGGTTTTCGCCTTCGACGACGCCTTCGCCTATGACACGCTGGACGCGGAACTGCCGCGACTGCTGGAAAACCAGCCGACGCTTGCCTACCTCATCGGCCGCGACATGGCCTGGGACACGCAGATGATGGGCTGGCTCAACACGGTGCGTAGCAAGGCGCGCAGCGGCGTGCACGCGCCGAACAGGATGATCGATGCGCGCATCTGGCTGGACGAGATGCGCCTGGTCAAGGACGGCCATGAACTCGCCCTGATGCGCCGCGCCGCCGAGATTTCCACCGGCGCGCATCGCGCCGCCATGCGCGCGACCCGGCCGGGCGGCCACGAATACGAGATCGAGGCGGAGCTGCTGTCCGCCTTCCGTCGCGGCGGCGCCGAGGCGCCGGCCTATACCTCGATCGTTGCCAGCGGCGCCAACGCCTGCGTGCTGCACTACGTCTTCAACAACCGGCCGCTCAAGGATGGCGACCTGCTGCTGATCGACGCTGCCGCCGAGTTCGGCAGCTATGCGGCCGACATCACGCGCACCTTCCCTGTGAACGGCCGCTTTTCGGCGGCGCAGAAGGATGCCTACGAACTGGTGCTCGCAGCACAGACGGCAGCCATTGACGCGGTGCGCCCCGGCAGCCACTGGAATGCCCCGCACGAGGCGGCGGTGCGTGTGCTGACGCAGGGTCTGGTCGACCTAGGCCTGCTGCACGGCGAGGTCGACGGCCTGATCGAGTCGAGCGCCTGCAGCCGCTTCTACATGCACCGCACCGGCCACTGGCTGGGCATGGACGTGCACGACGCCGGCGAATACAAGATCAAAGGCGAGTGGCGGCCGCTGGTGCCAGGCATGACGCTGACGGTCGAGCCGGGCCTCTACATCCGCCCGGCTGACGACGTGCCCGAGGCGTTCTGGAACATCGGCATCCGCATCGAGGACGACGTCGCGGTGACCGATTCCGGCTGCGAGGTGCTGACCACGCCGCCGAAAACCGTGGCGGAGATCGAGGAATGGATGAAGGGATGAGCCCGGTTCTCATCGTCGGCGCCGGCCCGGTCGGTGCGGTGTGCGCGCTGGCGTTGCAGCAGCAGGGCATCGCTGCGCAGGTGGTCGAGGCCCAAGCTGAAGACGCCCGCGGCGACACCCGCACCTTGGCGCTGTCGCACGGCTCGCGCCTGATCCTCGACCGCCTCGGGGTGTGGGACAGGCTCGAAGACGCCACCCCGATCACCCGCATCCATATTTCGCAGCGCGGCGCGTTCGGCGTGGCGCGGCTGTCGGCCGACGAAGTGAAGGTGCCGGCGCTGGGCTACGTGCTGCCCTACGCCGCGCTGACTGCGGCGCTCAAACAGGCACTGGCCGATGCCGCCATCGCGGTCGACTACGGCGTGGCGGTGGAACGCATCGAGCCCGGCACCGAAATGGCAAGCCTGCATGCGGCAGACGGCAGTGTCCGTGCCGCGCCGCTGGTGGTGGTGGCCGACGGCGGGCGCGGCGAGGCGGCGCCCAAACCCCGATTCGAACGCGATTACGACCAGATGGCGGTGGTGTGCGAAGTGCAGACCGAGCTGCCGCACGCGAATCAGGCCTACGAGCGCTTCACCCCGGAAGGCCCGGCCGCGCTGCTGCCGAAGGGCGACCGCTACGCCCTGGTGTGGACCGCCAGCCGCGAAGCTGCCGAGCGTATTGCGCAGCTTTCGGATGCTGAATTCCTGGTTGCGTTGGCCCGTCACTTCGGCGGGCGCCAGGGCCGCTTCCTGTCCGCCGGCCCGCGCAAGACCTTCCCGCTGAAGCTCGCCTGGACCGGTAGCGAGGCGGCCGACCGCGTGGTGCGCATCGGCAACGCCGCGCAGACGCTGCACCCGGTGGCGGGGCAGGGATTCAACATCGGCCTGCGCGATGCCTGGGAGCTGGCGAGCCTGTGCGGGGACACGCAGAATGAATCAATCCAGCGCGGCGACACGCCGGCAAGCGAGATCGGCAGTGCCGCCATGTTGCGTGCTTACGCGCGCGGACGGCGCGCCGACGTGCTGGGCGGCGTCGGCTTCACCGATTTTCTGGTGCGCGTGTTCTCCAACGACATCGCGTCGCTGCGCCGCGCGCGCGGGCTCGGCCTTTTTGCGCTGGAAGTGCTGCCGCCGCTGAAACGCTTTGTCGCGCGGCGGATGATTTTCGGGGCGCGCGGATGAGCAGCGAACGCTATCAGGTCGTCATCGTCGGCGCCGGGCTGGTCGGCGCCGCCGCCGCGCTCGCGCTCGGCCGCCAGGGCCTCACGGTCGCACTGGTCGAGCGCCAGCCGCCGGATACGACCTTTCACGGCTTTCAGCCCGTAGAAAGTCGGACTCCCCTTGTGGGACAGGTGCCGGACGAAACCTGGGATACCCGCATCTACGCCATCAGCCCCGCCAGCCAGCGCTTCCTCGAACGCCTGGGCGCCTGGCAGCGCATGGATGCCGGCCGCATCCAGCCGGTGTTCCGCATGGATGTGGCGGGCGACCGCTTCGGCGCGATCCGGCTCGACGCCTATGAAGCCGGCGTGTCGCATCTGGCCGCCATCGTCGAGGCCGGCCGCCTGCAGCACGCGCTGTGGCAGGCGCTGCAGGCGGACGGCAACGTGGCGCTGCACTGCCCGGCCGACATCGATTCGATTCAATGGGGCGAACCGCATACGCAACTGTCGCTGGCCGACGGTTCGACGCTCGAAGCCGAGCTGGTCGTCGGCGCCGACGGCGCCGCCTCGCGCATCCGCGAATGGGCAGGCCTGGGCTCGACGCTGACGCCCTATGGCCAGAGCGGCGTGGTGGCGAATTTCGCGTGCGGGATGCCGCATCGCGGCACCGCTTTCCAGTGGTTTTTCGATGGCGATATTCTGGCCTGGCTGCCGCTGCCCGGGAACCGCCTGTCGATGGTCTGGTCAACTCAGACTGCGCATGCAGACGAACTGGTCGCACTGGATGCAGCGGCGCTGGCCGGCACGGTGCGCGCAGCCGGTCATGACAGGCTGGGCGAACTGCAACTGCTGACCCCCGCCGCGGCATTTCCGTTGCGGCTCATCCGGGTGGATTCGGTTGTGGCGCCGGGCATGGCGCTGATCGGAGACGCCGCCCACGGCGTGCATCCGCTGGCCGGGCAGGGTGTCAATCTCGGCTTCGGCGACGCCGAAGCACTGGTCGACATGCTGGCGCAGCACCGCCAGGCGCGTTGCGGCGATGTGCGCGTCCTGCAGGCGTATGCCCGTCAACGCGCCGAGCCGGTGCAGCGCATGCAGGCGCTCACCCACGGCCTGCATCATCTGTTTTCCGACGAACGCGCTGCGTGGCTGCGCAATGCCGGCATGAAGGTCGCCGATCGCCTGCCGCCGCTGAAGGCGGCGCTGGTGCGCGAGGCGATGTCCTGATTTTTGATTGTTTCCCTTGGAGTCTCGAATGAAATTTACTTCCCTGGCACTGGCCGCCACCCTGATGTTTGCTGCGTCCGCACAGGCCAACGAGTCCGTCATCCGCAAGGCGCTGACCGGGCAGTTCCCGGGGGCCAACATCGCCTCGGTGCAAAAAACCCCTTACAGCGGACTGTTCGAGGTCTATCTCGACGGCCAGCTGATCTACGTCGATGCCAAGGCGCAATACGTGTTTACCGGCGACGTCCTCGACCTGAAGAAGCGCAGCAACCTGACGCAGGCGCGTTTGAATCAATTGCAGGCAATCAAGTGGGACAGCCTGCCGCTCGGCAATGCGCTGAAGACCGTCAAGGGCAACGGCGCGCGCAAGCTGGTGGTGTTCTCCGACGTCGATTGCCCTTACTGCCGCAAGTTCGAGGCCGAGCTGACCAAGGTCGATAACATCACGGTCTACACCTTCCTCTACCCGATCGAGGGCCTGCACCCCAAGGCGGTGCAGACCTCGAAGCAGATCTGGTGCGCGCCCGACCGCAACAAGGCATGGGACGACTACATCACCCGCGGCAGCGTGCCGAGCAACGACGGCAAGTGCGCCAACCCGGTCGAGGCCACCATCGCGCTGGGCAACAAGCTGAAGGTGTCCGGCACCCCCACGCTGATCTTCGCCAACGGCCAGCGCGTGCCCGGCATGGTGCCCGCCGCGCAACTGGAAAAGCTGCTCGCCGCCAACGCCAAGTAATCGTGTCCGATTTCTGGAACGCGCGTTACGCGACTGAGGACTACATTTTCGGCACCGCGCCGAATGTGTTCCTCGCCAGCCAGGCTGCGCTGATCCGCCCCGGCATGCATGCGCTGGCGATCGCCGATGGCGAGGGCCGCAACGGCGTGTGGCTGGCCGAGCAGGGCGCGCGGGTGCATGCCATCGACGTGTCGCCGCCGGCGCTGGAAAAAGCGCGCAAGCTGGCCGCCGAACGCAGGGTGACGCTGGAGACCGAGCAGGCCGACGCGCTGAACTGGACCTGGCCGGAAGCGGCCTACGACCTGGTCGCGGCCATCTTCATCCAGTTTGCGCCGCCGCCCGAGCGCGACCGCATCATCGAAGGCATCCGCCGCACCTTGAAGCCGGGCGGCGTGCTGATCCTGCAGGGCTATACGCCGAAGCAGGTCGAATTCGGCACCGGCGGCCCGCCCAGCGCCGCCAACATGTACACCGCAGCGCTTTTGCGTGAATGGTTCGACGGCTGGGACATCCTGCATCTCGCTGAACACGAGTCCTTCATCAGCGAAGGCGCTCACCACCACGGCATGTCCGCACTGGTGGATATGGTGGCCAGAAAGCCGTGAGGAAGGCGGGCGCCTGCGAGACAGGCGCCCGGCCGGTCAGTGCGTCAGCAAGCGGGTGCTGGGCCCGAAGACTTCGTAATGCAGTTGGTCGTCCCCGAAGCCCATTTGCAGTAGCTGGGAATTGACCGCGGCCATGAACGGCTTGGGTCCGCAAAAATACACCTCGGCGTCCGGCTGCGTGAGCCATTGCGACAAGACCGTCTGGTCGAGATAGCCCTGGTGGTCGGCGCCGCTGCCGGTTTCGTAGCTGACGTAATAGCTGAAACCATGCTGCGCACTGAGTCGGCGCAGCTCATCCCCCATCACGTGATGCGCGTGGTCCCGGCAGCAGTGGATGAAAACCAGGTCCGACACGTCATCGCGGGTCTCGATGCGATGCAGCAGCATGCTCAACATGGGCGTGATGCCCACGCCACCCGCGATCAGAACCAGTTTTTCGTCGGGATGCTTGATGACGAAATCCCCTGTGGGCGGCTGAACCCACACCTGGTCGCCGGGCTGCGCGTGGTGCAGATGGTTCGAAACCTTGCCTTCGTGGTTGGGCGGGGTGCTTTCGGCTTTGACGGTGATGCGGTAGTCCGCTTTTCCGGGCGCGTCCGAGAGGGAATACTGGCGGATTTCGTCGTATTCATGCCCGGGCACCCTGACCTTGATGCCCAAATATTGCCCCGGCTCGAAGTGAGCGATGGCCTCGCCATCCTCGGCCTGCAGATGCAGCGACTTGATGCCGCTGGCCTCTTCCTGGATGTGTCGAATGACAAACGGGCGGAACCCGCGCCAGCCGCCGGGCTTCATGGCGTTGTCGTGGTAGATGCCTTCCTCGGTCTTGATGAAGATGCCGGCCAGCTGGGCGTAGGCTTCGGCCCAGGCGCCGAGCACGGGATGGTCGGCTTCAAGCCCCAGGTGGTCCTGGATGGCTTCCAATAGATATTTCCCCACGATCGGGTAGTGCTCGGGCGCAACCTGCAGGCTGGCGTGCTTGTGGGCGATGCGGCTGACCATGGGCCCCAGGTTCTGCAGCTTGTCGATGTGGGTGGCGTACATGAACACCGATTCGGCCAAGGCGCGGGACTGCTCGCCCTGCGCCTGATTGGCCATGTTGAATATGTGCTGCAGTTCCGGATGCTGCGCGAACAGCCTGGAATAAAACAGGTCGGTAATCGCCTTGCCTTGCTCGGCGAGCAGTGGGGCGGTCGATTTGATCGTTGCCAGCGTTTCGGCAGATAGCATGATTTCTCCAGGGAATGGTTTTCAAACATGCATATGGCATGCATTAATGAACGTGAATATTAGGTGAATCTTATTGAGCGGGTCAAGTAATATGCCGGGATACGTTCAGGGGGCGTCGACATATGCGGCTGACCAAACATACGGACTATGCTTTTCGGGTACTGATTTATCTGGCGTCCATGCCGGAAGACCGGATGTCGACCGTGCAGGAGATCGCCGAGAAATTCGACGTGTCGCGCAGCCACATCATGAAGATCGTGCAGAAGCTGGCAGGTGCCGGCCTGATCCACGCCAGCCGGGGCCAGCATGGCGGGATCCGACTCGGCCAGCCCAAGGAATCCATCGACTTGCGCCGCGTGATCGAACTGATGGAGGCGACGCTGGCACCGGTCAACTGCGACGACCCGGTGTGCATCATCAAGAAAAACTGCACCCTGAAAAACATTCTGTTCGAAGGGCAGCGGCAATTTCTCGAGCATGTCGAACGCTACACGCTGGCCGATCTGGCGGAGCCGATGGTGTCGATTGCCCCCCTGCTGAACAAAAACAGGCGGAGCTAAGCCACGGGGCTTCAGGTGCGCGCCTGTTCCTCGCGTGCCAGGGTGCGCAGGCCGTCGAGCGCGCTTTTGAGGGTGGCATTGTCGCTGTCGCGCGGAAATACCATCCACGCCGGCAGCTTGAACTGCGGGGCGTGCGGCACGCGCCATAGCTGTCCCGCTTCGATGTACGCCCGCACCAGGCGCTGCGGAAAATAGCCGCTGCCACCGTAGATCAGCAGCTGCTGCACCCCGAGCCAGCCGATGTTGGCGACCAGCGCGGGCGTCGGGGCGTCGGGATGGTGGTCGCTGAACTGGGCGTGGAATTCCGGCCCCCAGTCGATGTGGATGTAGCCCTCGTCGGGCCACCCGCGCGCCAGATCGCTGGTCACCAGCAGCAGGGTTTCGTCGAATAGCGGCTCCACCACCAGCCCGGTGCGCGAGGTTGGCGTATACATCACGCCGATATCCACCGTGCCCTCGATCAGCCCCTGCATGATGTCGGCCTCGAAGCCGATTTCCAGACGCAGCGATACATCCGGCGCGGCTTCGCGCATCCATGCCACCCAGTGCGGCAAAAAGCCTTCCCATAGCGCAATACGGCCCGACAGCGTCAGCACGTCGTGAAATCCCTGCGGCAGGCCGACGTCGTGGCGCGCCTGCTCGACGGTGCGCACCAGGTGCTTGGCGTGGCGCAGGAAGCGCTTGCCCGCGGGCGTCAGTTCGGCGCCATTGCGCCCGCGATGGAACAGGCGCGCGCCAAGCGCGGTTTCCAGCGTGTGGATGCGCGCGCTCACGGTCGATTGGGTGACGTGCAGGCGGCTGGCGGCGACGACGAAGTTGCCGGTAGCGGCCACCGTCAGGAAGGTGCGGGCGAGTTCGGTGTCCATGGCGATCTATCGGAGTTTTCGATATTAGATACCAAAATTAATCGTTGGATGAATATAAAAGCGATCCCTAAACTGGGCTTCAACTCATCAAAAGGAGCCTGCCATGAATCAAACCCCCGATCTTGCGGTCCTGATGCCCGAGCGCGATGCTGAAGGTTATCTGATCGAGCCCGAAAACTGGAACGAGGAGGTGGCTCAAGCCCTGGCCCAGGAAGAAGACATCCAGCTCACCGACGACCACTGGGACACCATCCGCTTCATGCGTGACTACTTCGAGGAGCATCAGGTCATCGCCGATGCCCGCTTCGTCATCAAGCACCTGGCCGAGCGAATGGGACGTGATGCGCAGAAGAAGCTGTTCGACCTTTACCCCTACGGCTACGTGAAGCAGGCATGCAAAATAGCCGGCATGCGGCGTCCGCGCGCCTGGAGCACGGGTTGATGGTGCGCAGGCTGGCCTACTCGGTTTCGGAGCGCGAGCACTGGATTTCGGCCGCCGGCGGCCTGCTCGGCATTCTCGCGGTGCTGTGGACCAGTCATTTCTGGCTCGACGGCCACGGCGGCGTGCTGGCGATCGCCTCGATGGGCGCCACCGCGGTGCTGCTGTTCGCCGCGCCGCACGGCGCGCTGTCGCAGCCGTGGCCGGTGTTGGGCGGCCATCTGGTGTCGGCGCTGATCGGTGTGACCTGCGCGCGCTGGCTAGGTGTTGAGTTGCAATAGGTTGTTCCCGGCAAGCCGTGAAGCTGGAGGTTTGTAGCCGAGGGCCGAGTGAGGCCTTCTGGCGTTGTAGTAAGCCAAAAATGCCGGTAGCCAGGCAGTGCGCTCCGCACTGTTGTTCCAGACC
>JAGXGM010000011.1 GCA_024636675.1 Hydrogenophilales bacterium
CACCACCACGTCGAAGCTGGCGTCTTCCAGTCCCAACTCGTCCAGCCGTTCGATGTAGCCGAGACGAAATTCCACGTTGTCGCGGGCAAAACCGAAGGCCTGCCGGTGGTATTCCCGATGCGCCTCGGCCACGGCGAGCTGTTCCTCCGTCATGTCGACGCCGATGACCTGGCCGGTTTCACCGGCCAGTTGCGCCAGCGCATACACATCGCGACCCGAACCGCAGCCCAGGTCGAGCACCTTCAATCCCTTGAGTTGAGCCGGGCAGACCAGGCCGCAGCCGTAATAGCGCGCCATCACCTCCGGATGGATGCGTGCCAGCAGGGGTTTGAGCCAGTCCGGCATCTGGCTGGCGTCGCAGCAGGCGGAGGTGCGCAGGTCGGCGGTGCCCTTGAGTTGATTGCCGTAGTAGTCTTTGACGAGGTCGTACATGGTGATTTCCCGAATAAGCTTAGGGCGGATTGGCGCCTTCTACCGGCCAGTCTTGTGCGCGCCACGCCGTCATGCCCCCCTGGATGACCTGGGCATCACCGAAGCCGGCCTCGGCCAGCAACCGCGCTGCCTGGGCGGAACGGCGATCGGTACTACAGAGCAGACGGATGGGGCGCTGCCTGAAGCCTTCCAGCTCGGCCAGCCGTCCGGCCAACTCATCAAGCGGGATATTACGCGCGCCTGCGATGTGGCCCTGCTCGCCGACGAATTCGGCGGCGGGACGCACGTCCAGCATCAGGACGTCGTCGCCGGCATCCAGTTGCTGTTTCAGTGACGCCACGCCCAGCATGGGTTTTTCGCGCAGCTTGCGCACGAAGTGCGGCAGGAAAATCACGGCAGCCAGCAGCGCGAGCGCAATCAGAATGTTGCGGATCATGCCCTCGCCGCCGGCCAGCGCCTCGCGCCCGGCGTAGCCGAGCCAGGTGTAGGCGAAGGCGCCGGGCAGCATGAACACCCAGGAGGCCAGCACATAGGCGAGGAAGGGTATGCGGGTGAGGCCCAGGGCGTAGTTCAGCAGATTGAAGGGGAACAGCGGCACCAGGCGCACGAAGGCGACGAAGCGCCAGCCTTCCGAAGTCACGCCGTCGTTCAGGCGCTGCAGGCGCGGCCCGGCACGGCGCGTGACCCAGTCGGCGCCCAGGTAGCGGGCGATGAGGAAGGCCAGTGAAGCACCGAGGGTGGCGCCGGTCAGATTCCACAGCGTGCCCCAGACGGGGCCGAACAGGGCGCCGCCGGCAAGCGTCAGCACCGAACCGGGCAGGAACAACACGGTGGCCAGCGCATACAGCGCCATGAACACGAGCGGCCCGGCGGCACCGGCGCCTTCCACCCAGGCTTGCAGGGCGGTGACATCGAAATGCTCGCGCAGGGCGACGGCCGCGCCGACCGCCGCCAGCAGGACCAGGCCCAACAGGATGCGCAGGATAGTCTTGTTCATCGTGCGGCCGCGTCGGAGTAGTTGCGGCGATTGATGGCGTAGTCCTTGATCTCGCCCCGGAATGGCAACCACAGCATGCCATCCAGGCGATCCACCTCATTCGGGTCGGTGTAATCGCGGATACCGATGGTCATGCCCTCATGCCCGGCACGCGGCTGCTCGCGATAGGTGCCGAACAGGTAGTCCCACCACGTCAGGCTGAAGCCGAAATTGGAGTTGGTTTCGTCGTCCTCGACGGAGTGATGCACGCGATGCATGTCCGGCGTCACCAGCATCCAGCGCAGCACCCGGTCGAGCGCCGACGGCAGACGGATGTTGCCGTGGTTGAACATGGCGGTGGCGTTCAGCATCACTTCGAAGATCACCACGGCGATCACCGGCGGCCCGAGCACGATGATGGTGGCGAACTTGATCAGCATCGACAACATGATTTCAAGCGGATGAAAGCGTGCGCCGGTGGTCACGTCATAGTCGAGGTCGGCATGGTGTACCCGGTGCAACCGCCACAAGGCGGGAACGGCATGCACCATGACGTGCTGCAGCCAGATGACGAAGTCCATGATGATCACGGCCAGCGGCACCGCCACCCAGAATGGCACGTCGAAGTGGTTGAGGACGCCCCAGTCGTTTTCCGCGCTGAATACTGCGAGACCGACCCCCACGATGGGAAATAGCAGGCGCAGCAGCACGGTGTTGAGCACCACGAGACCCAGATTGCTGGTCCAGCGTAAAGCCTTGGAAACCGTCAAAGCGCGGCGCGGAGCGAGAACCTCCCATAGCCCGATGACCACAAACGTCCCCAGGAAAAAACCCAGCCGGATGGCGGGCTCGTTGGCCTGTATGAATTGCTCGAAGTTCATCGGGTCGCTCTCTATTATTTGATTTGCGTTATGTTTTTCATTGCACAGCGGATTACATCCAACACTCTAACGAACGTTAGATTATTTACTTGATTTGCAGCAAGCGTCAAGTTTTTTCTCTGGCGGCCTGTACGGCCTATCCGCCATTCTCGCTGGCCTGGCTTCACGTCCGACAGGCTGCCAGACGTGGCCGCTCCCAGGGCGAGCGCCCCGCAGCCATGCAACGCACGCCCCGCGCTAGTCGGTATGGCGGCCGCCTCGCTTCAGCCTGACAATCTTCACCGCAAGCAGCATTGCCGGCAGCAGATGCCAGAACACATCAAAAATATCGAGCGGCTTTGTCAGGGTGCCCTCCGCCAGCATGCGCATTTTTTCGACCAGGTGTGGCTCCGGCACGAAGGGCGCGCCCAGCATGAAAAGCGTGGCGAGAAGCAGCAAAACAAAAGGGATTCCGTCGATGAAGCGCATATTCGAACCTCGTATCAATAAATAGGTTGGCATTCGGCCTGCGTTGACCGGCCTTCGTCAGGGCTTGTTGCGCCACAGGGCGTGCCACCCCGCTCGACCCAATGTCTGCAGCGTCTCGATATTACGCGCGTAGATGGTCTCGGCTTCCGGAAATGCCGTCACCGCACGATCGATGCTTGCTTCGCGCAACAGGTGCAGGGTCGGGAACGGCGCGCGGTTGGTGTAGTTGCCCGGGTCGTCGGGCGCGGTGCCCTCGAACTGGAACTGCGGATGGAAGCTGGCGATCTGGATCACGCCGTCCAGCCCGTGCTCATCGAGCGCGGCTTCGGCCAGTTGCATGAAATCGTTGAAATCGAGGAAATCCGGCAACAGCGTCGGGTGGATCAAAAGCGTCGTGTCCACCGCCTCGGGGTCGGCGGCGGCGAGAAAATCCAGCTCGCGGTCGAGATCCTCCAGCAGGCCGTCCAGATGGGGCGCGCGGCTCACCACGTAGCGCACCTGGTGCTTCACGTAGACCGCCTTGGCGAACGGACACAGGTTGAGCCCGATCACTGCCTTTTCGATCCATTCCCGCATGGCTGCGATGACTGCCTCGTCGTCCACTTTCACACTCCCTCGCGCCTGTAAGGGCGGAACTTTAACGGATACAATGCCTTATTGTCCGTCGCCCACGCACGAATCGATACCAACACCATGAAAAGCAGCGCCATCCGTCAGAGCTTCCTCGAATTCTTCGCCTCCAAGGGCCACACCATTGTCCCCTCCAGCCCTCTGGTTCCAGGCAACGACCCCACCCTCCTCTTTACCAACGCCGGCATGGTGCAGTTCAAGGACGTGTTTACCGGCCAGGACACGCGTCCTTACACCCGCGCGGTGTCGTCGCAGCGCTGCGTGCGCGCCGGCGGGAAGCACAACGACCTCGAAAACGTCGGCTACACCGCGCGCCACCACACCTTCTTCGAGATGCTGGGCAACTTCAGCTTCGGCGACTACTTCAAGCAGGACGCGATCAAGTACGCCTGGGAATTCCTCACCGACGTATTGAAACTGCCGACCGAGAAGCTGTGGGTCACGGTGTATGCCGAGGACGATGAAGCCTATGACATCTGGCACAACGACATCGGCGTGCCGAAGGCGCGCATCGTCCGCATCGGCGACAACAAGGGCCCGCGCTACGCGTCCGACAACTTCTGGGCGATGGGCGACACCGGCCCCTGTGGCCCCTGCACCGAGATTTTCTACGACCACGGCGAGGGTATTTTCGGCGGCCCGCCCGGCTCGCCCGACGAGGACGGCGACCGCTACATCGAGATCTGGAACAACGTGTTCATGCAGTTCAACCGCGATGAATCCGGGACGATGCATCCGCTGCCCAAGCCTTCCGTCGACACCGGCATGGGGCTGGAGCGCATCTCGGCAGTGATGCAGCACGTGCATTCCAACTACGACATCGACCTGTTCCAGGCGCTGATCACCGCGGCCGCGCGCGAAACGCAGACGGGCGATCTGGCGAACAACTCGCTCAAGGTCATCGCCGACCACATCCGCGCCTGTTCGTTTCTGATTGTCGACGGCGTCATTCCCGGCAACGAGGGGCGCGGCTACGTGCTGCGCCGCATCATCCGCCGCGCCATCCGCCACGGCTACAAGCTGGGTGCGCGCACCGCCTTCTTCCACCGCATCGTGCCGGATCTGGCGGCGGTGATGGGCGACGCCTACCCCGAACTGGTCAAGGCGCAAGCCCGCGTGATGGACATCCTGCGGCAGGAAGAGGAACGCTTTTTCGAGACCATCGAACACGGCATGGGCATCCTCGAAACCACGCTGGGCACCCTGCCCGCCGGCGGTGTGTTCGACGGCGAACTGGCATTCAAGCTTCACGACACCTACGGCTTTCCGCTTGATCTGACCGCCGACATCTGCCGCGAAGCCGGCATCAGCGTCGACACCGCCGCCTTCGACGCCGCCATGCAGCAACAGAAGAACCAGGCGCGGGCCGCCGGCAAGTTCAAGCTCGGCGCCGGGCTGGATTACACCGGCGCGGCGACCACCTTCCATGGCTACGACACGCTGGCGCGCGAGGGCACCGTTCTCGCGCTTTACCGCGACGGGGTTGCCATCAATGCACTGAGGGAAGGTGAAGTTGGCGTGGCGGTGCTCGACCACACCCCCTTCTACGCCGAATCTGGCGGCCAGGCCGGCGACCGCGGCGTGCTGCAGGGTTCCAACGGCGCATTCGGGGTCGAGGACACGCAGAAAATCCAGACGCAGGTGTTCGGCCATCACGGCGTCATGACAACCGGCTCGCTGAAGGTCGGCGACGCCGTGCTCGCGCGCGTTGACGAAGAGGCGCGCGCGCGCACCATGCGCAACCACTCGGTTACCCACCTGATGCACAAGGCGCTGCGCGAGGTGCTGGGCGATCACGTGCAGCAGAAGGGCTCGCTGGTGGACGCCGACAAGACCCGCTTCGACTTCGTGCAGCCCATCCCGATGACCGCCACGCAGATCCGCGAAGTCGAAGCGCGCGTCAACGCGGAAATCCTCGCCAACACGGCCACCCAGGCGCGGGTGATGCCGATCGACGAGGCGCAGAAGACAGGCGCCATGATGCTGTTCGGCGAGAAATACGGCGACGAGGTGCGGGTGCTCGACATCGGCAGCTCGCGCGAACTGTGCGGCGGCACCCACGTGGCGCGCACCGGCGACATCGGCGCCTTCAAGATCCTGCTGGAAACGGGCGTCGCGGCGGGCATCCGCCGCATCGAGGCGACCACCGGCACCGGCGTGCTCGCCTACCTCGGCGCAACCGAGAAGAGTCTCGGCACGATCGCGCAACTGGTCAAGGCCCCCCCGGCTGAAGCCGCCGAGCGCGTGGCGCAACTGATGGAACACAGCCGCGCGCTGGAAAAGGAGCTCGACCGCCTGAAATCCAGGCTGGCCTCCAGCCAGGGCGACGATCTGGTGCAGCAGGCCGTCGACGTCAACGGCGTGCGCGTGCTGGCGGCGCAGCTCGACGGTGTCGATGCCAAAGCGCTGCGCGAGACTGCCGACAAGCTGCGCGACAAGCTGAAGTCCTGTGCGCTGGTGCTGGGTACAGTCACGGACGGCAAGGTCAGCCTGATCGCCGCGGTAACGTCTGACGTCACCAACAGGATCAAGGCCGGCGAACTGGTCAATTTCGTCGCCACCCAGGTCGGCGGCAAGGGCGGCGGAAAGCCCGACCTGGCGATGGCAGGCGGCAGTGAGCCGGGGCAACTGCCGGCGGCGCTCGCCTCGGTGCAGGCATGGGTGCAGGGCAAACTGGCCTGATGGGTGGGTACAAAACAAGCGGGCCTGATGGGCAGGTACAGAATTTGCTGTAATAACCGTAAACGTGTCTGACGCCCCCCTCAAAACCCTTACATCATGAATTCACTGGCCGACAAATTCACATCCGGAATCGCCCGCCTCTCGACTTTTGGCAAACGGATCGATGATCCGCTGGCCAATATCAAGTCAGCGGCGCGCTGGATTGACGACCTGCCCATCGGCGACGCCTTCAAGGCTCAGCAAGTCATACTCAACACGCTCAAGCATTTCAACGAGAATTCGACGCAATACACGAAAGATCGTCTGGCCATCTTCATGCTGCTGGATGAAAAATCACGCGACCTGCAGGACACGCTGGTGCGCCAGTATTTGCGCAATCCTCGCATGTCGCGCGCGCAGGAAAGCCAGCTCTGGCATGCCGTGTACGGCCTGTACTGGGAAGTCGCACGCGGCTATCACAGCTTTGTGCTTCAAATTTCCCACGAAGCGGGCAAGAACGCGCCCGA
Source organism: Hydrogenophilales bacterium (assembly GCA_024636675.1). GTDB lineage: Bacteria > Pseudomonadota > Gammaproteobacteria > Burkholderiales > Thiobacillaceae > Thiobacillus. The sequence goes on from JAGXGM010000011.1 coordinate 6,576, forward strand.
TCCGAAAATTCCGCTGATCACCCTGCGCGCCATCCGCACCTTCGGCCAGCTGCTGAAATGGCGCGCAATACGCTATCTGCCGGCAGGCGAGAAGCTCTGGCTGCGGCTGCACAATCTTTATCGAATCGCCGAAACCGGGGGCTTTCATCGCCAATTTCAGCGGACTTATCTCGAAGATGCCTCTGAGTGCAGCTGCGGGACCGCATACCAGCATATCCTGATGCTGAACCTGGCCAATTCCGGCACGCTCTACCCCAGGCAAGTCGACCTGCTCGACCGCTGGCTGTGCAGCTGGCACGGGATGCTGCAACTGGATAGCGACTTCGACCCCGACACCCACATTTTTGCCGTCGACCTGTCGGCTGATCAAGGACCGCGCCGTGTGCGCAAGCCCGATAGCAACAAGCCGCTACGTTTCTGGGCAACGGCTGCCCTGCAACAAAAGCTGCAAGAGGTTCAAACTGCCCTGCGGCAAGGCGTGCCTCCGGCGCAGCTGGGGCTGACCGAAAGCGCACGCACGGCCGAAAGCCTCGAACTGCTCGAATACCTCCTCCACCAATGGTCTTCACTGGCGAACCGCGAACAGCGGCGCGCCCCGCGCGAGTCAACCAAACGCCTGGTCGACATCACCCACGGACTCAGCGCCATCGTCAGCCAGATCAAGGCCGCCAACACAGTCGCCAGCGTGTCGCCCTATGGTGGCGGGCTCAATTACAACGAGGCCGACGATGTGCAGGTATACGGCTTCATTACCGACCGCACCCGGGAACGCGTCTCCCACATGCACGTTCCGGCTATCAAGGCCTCACCCGACGTCGAACGCTGGGTCATGCACGACGAAAGCGAATACGGCTATGGCGCCCTGGTCGAATCGCACGACAAGGACTGGCTGCGGGTAGGTGCGCTGATCGGAATCAAATCGCACGATGCCCGTCAATGGCAACTCGGCATCGTGCGGCGTCTGTCGCGCGTTAACGACGACACCAGTTCAGTCGGGATCGAGACTCTGGCCGAAACCCCTGCCCTAGTCATGCTGTATGACACGGGCACATCGGGCTATACCGTGAATGGCGTCGACAACAGCGGCGCCAGCCTGCCCCACGCCAGCCTGTGGCTGACCGACAGCGCCGCTGCCGACAGCATCGTGATCGACCCGGTCCATTTCATGCCTGGCAGGGTGTTTCAGGTCCATGGCACGTCGGAACGTAAATTTATCGCGCTCGGCAGCCCGATTGAACACAGCGAAGGCTGGATACACGTTTCCGTCGAGCCGGTAAACAGCTAAAAACCTAAGCTCTCTCCTTCTCCCCGCGCCGCCAACGCGCTTGTTTCCGGCACAAACCACTCCCCGGACGGTCTGCCACGGTTTTACTTTCGCCGGGTCTCTGGCACAATCGTCGAAAACCCGACACGCGCATAACAATCCCTCTCCGAGAATGGAGCAGACGCGGTTGCGGCACCCTTGGATCTGGAGAACATGTGGCCCAAACCAACAAGCCGAGCTTGCTGATCGTCGACGACGATCCGCTGATTTCCGATACGCTCACCTACGTGTTGAGCAAGGACTTCGACATCTCGGCCGCGGAATCGCGCGCCCAGGTAAAAAGCCTGCTGATGCAGCTGGACGAACCGCCGCAACTGGCATTGGTGGACCTGGGCCTGCCACCGCAGCCGCACAAGCCAGACGAAGGTTTTGCCCTGATCGCCGACCTGCTGAGCATTTCGCCCAGCATCAAGATCCTGGTGCTGTCCGGCCAGAGCGATGAAGCCAATGCGCGTCATGCGCGCGCGCTCGGCGCGATCGATTTCGTCGCCAAACCGTGCGAACCCGAACGCCTGAAGTCCCTGCTGTTCAATGCGCTCTTGGTGCAGGACGCCGAGCGCAGCGCCGACAAGGCCCCCGCCCCGACCAAGGATTCCGGCATCGTGGGCGAGAGCCCGGCGATGGACAAGCTGCGCCAGCAGATCAAGCAATACGCCGCCGCGCCCTTTCCGGTACTGATCGAAGGTGAGTCCGGTAGCGGCAAGGAACGCGTCGCCTCCAGCCTGCACCAGTTGTCACCGCGCACGGCCAAGCCCTACCTGGCGCTCAACTGCGCGGCGATTTCGCCGACCCTGGTCGAGCCCACGTTGTTCGGCTATGCCAAGGGCGCGTTCACCGGCGCCACCAGTTCGCGCGCCGGCTATTTCGAGGAAGCTGAAAACGGCACCCTGTTCCTCGACGAAATCGGCGAACTGCCGCTGGAATTGCAGGCCAAGCTGCTGCGCGTACTGGAAAACGGCGAATACCAGCGTGTCGGCGAGACCCAACCGCGGTTTTCCAACGCCCGCGTGGTCACCGCCACCAATCGCGACCTGCGCGCCGAGATCAAGGCCGGCCGTTTCCGCACCGACCTCTACCACCGGCTGTCGGTATTTTCCATAGCGGTGCCCCCCCTGCGCGAAATGGGCGAGGACAAGCTCACCCTGCTCAACCATTTCCGCGATTTTTACGCCCGCGAAGCCAAGAGCCAGCCGTTTCAACTCGATGCCCGCGCCCAGCAGATGTGGGAGGACTACCACTTCCCGGGCAACGTGCGCGAGCTGCGCAACATCGCCATCCGCCTGACCACCAAATATCCCGGCATGGCGGTCAACGCCCAGCAACTGGAGGACGAGCTCGACACCGATCAGGCTTATCCGCAGGAAATTCCGCTGGCCAACGACGGCAGGGCGCTGATCGAACTGGCACGCAAGCAGCTGCAGACGCTGGCCAACTTCAACCTCGATGTCACTCTGCGCCAGTGGGAAAAAGCCTACGTCGAGGCCGCGCTCAACATGACCCACGGCAATCTGTCGCAGGCAGCCAAGCTCCTGGGGATCAACCGCACCACGCTGTACAGCCGCATGCAAACGTATGGAACCGAGTAGGGCGTGTACCTTGACTATTTCGGTCTGAAAGAAGCGCCCTTCCGCATCACGCCGAATACCGAATACTGGTATGCCGGCGGCCAGCGCGGAGAAATGCTCGCCGCGCTGCTCTACGCCATCGGCCAGGGCGAAGGCATCATCAAGGTGGTGGGCGAGGTCGGCAGCGGCAAGACCATGCTGTGCCGCAAGCTGGTCGCCCAGCTTCCCGGCAATGTCGACAGCGTCTACCTTGGCAACCCCTCCCTGTCGCCCGACGACATGCTGGCGGCGATCCTGGCCGACCTCGGCATCGAGGCGCCCGAGGCCGGACGGCAGGCGCGGCTGGCGCAACTCAACACCACCTTGCTGGCTCGCCACGAAGCCGGCCGGCGCGTGGTGGTGTTCGTCGAGGAAGCGCAAGGCATCGCACTCGACAACCTGGAATTCCTGCGGCTGCTGACCAATCTGGAAACCGCCACCGACAAACTGCTGCAGATCGTGCTGTTCGGGCAGCCCGAACTCGACGCACAACTGGCCGATCCGCGCATCCGTCAGCTGAAGGACCGCATCACCCTCAACCTGAACCTGTCGCCACTGACCGCGCCCGAGGTGGCCGCTTACCTGCATGCGCGGCTGGCGGTGGCGGGGTATCGCGGTCCCGACCTGTTTTCACCGGCGCTGATCGCACGCATGACGACGCTATCGGGCGGCCTGTCACGCCGCATCAACGTGCTGGCCGACAAAACCCTGCTGGCGGCTTATGCCGGGCAAACCCACACGATTACCCCTGCCCATCTGGATGCGGCGGCGGGCGACGCCGAAATGCAGTTGCCCGCATACGCCCGACCGGCTTTGCGCACTTGGGCGTGGCTAAGCGCCGGCCTGGCGGCAACGCTGGGCCTGCTGGCCTTTATCGCCTGGCAGGCCCTGTCGCTTGACGTCCCGCCCCCCGCGTCCGCTGCCGACAAGGCCGTCCTGCCACCCGCCGCCGCCGATGTCGCCGACCTGGCCCGGCAAACCCAGCGCTGGCTCGCCGTCGCCGCACCCGGCACCCATGTTATTCAGCTCGCAGCGGCTAAAGAAGCGGCGCAGGCAGCCGTATTACTGGGGAGCCTGAATTCCGCCACGCCGCAGCCGGTTCGGGTTTTATACGGGCTGCGCCATGGGACACCTGCCTGGATGATCCTGGCAGGCGAGTTTGCCACCCGCGACGCGGCCATGACGGCTCTGCGCACGCTGCCCGCCCCATCCGCAGCCACACCGTTTCTACGCACGGTCGGCAAAATGCGCACTGTAGCCTTACCAACAGGATGATGATGAACGCTGTGTTGAAACGATCCGTATCGACGGGCCTGGCCCTGGCCAGCTTCGTGCTGGTGGGCGGTTGCGTGCCGCCGCAGGCGTTCGACACCTCGCCCGGCCACATCAGCCAGCCTAGCCAGCCTGCCGTGCCGATCGCCCCGCCGCCTGCGCCCGTGAAGGCCGCGCCCGCGCTGGCCGCACCCAGACCGAGCGCGCCGGTGCCGACCTATACCGTGGTGGTCAACGACGTGCCGGTGAAAGACCTGCTGTTTTCCATCGCGCGCGACACCCAATACAACATCGACCTGCATCCGGGCATCTCGGGGCGTGTCTCGCTCAACGCAGTGCAGGAACCATTGCCCGCCATTCTCGACCGCATCGCGCGACAGGCCGATCTGCGCTACGAAATGAACGGCCGCACGATGTCGATCATGCCCGACACTCCCTACGTCAAGACTTATGCGGTCAATTACGTCAACGTCGCCCGCAACGCCACGTCCAGCGTCGGCGTGGCGGCCGAAATCGCCAGCACCGGCAGTGCCGCCGGCACAGCCGGCATCTCGGTCGGCAATTCATCCAACACCACCGTCTCCAGCCAGTCCAACAACGATCTGTGGACCGTGCTGGCCGACAACATCCGCACCATTCTGGCCGGCACCCGCTCGGTTACGCAGAGCATCGAAGAACGCGCCGCCCGGCTGGACGCCGAAAAAGCCGAGCGCGCCGAACGGGTGTCGCAAGCCGAAGCCGCCAGCAAGGCGGGAGCGGGGGCGGCCAGCCTGTACACCGCCGCATTCGCCAACCAGCCCGCCGGCGACGGCAAGTACGACGTGGCAGCCAATCCGGTGGCCGGTACCGTGTCCGTTCTGGGCACCGCCAAACAGCAGGAACTGGTGCAGCGGTATCTCGACCGCGTGATGCAGTCGGCGCAGCGTCAGGTCCTGATCGAGGCGACCATCGTCGAGGTCACGCTTAAGGACCAGTACCGCGCCGGAATCGACTGGTCGAAAACGCTGCAAGGTACTGTGGGATGGGCTATCGATGCAACTGGTGCTGTAAGCGGCAGCAGTTCGAATGCGCTCGCCGGCGCGCTCGCTCCTTTCGTCAAAGCCACCTACAGCGGCAGCAAGGGCTTCACCGCCGCGATCGACCTGCTGGAATCCTTCGGCAAGACCAAGGTGCTTTCGAGTCCCAAGCTGATGGCGCTGAATAACCAAACCGCGCTGCTGAAAGTCGTCAACAACCTGGTGTATTTCACGGTTAAGGCGGACACCGTCACCTCGGCGAACGCGCCGGCCGTCACCACGTTCACCACGACGCCACAGACCATCCCAGTTGGATTAGTAATGTCAGTGCTTCCGCAAATCAACGAAAACGGGATGGTGTCGCTGACCGTGCGCCCGACCATTTCACGTCAAGTTGGCTCAGTGCAAGATCCCAACCCCGATCTGAGATTGGCGGGGGTGCCCAATTCGATCCCCGTCATCCAGGTCCGCGAAATGGAATCGCTGCTGCAGGTGCAAAGCGGCCAGACCGTGATCCTGGGCGGGCTGATTCAAGACGACACCGACAATGCGCGCGACGGTATTCCGGGGCTGTCGCGCCCCGAAGGCATTGGCGCCGTGTTCGGCCAGCACGAACGCAGCAACAGCCAGACCGAACTGGTAATTTTTCTGCGGCCCATCGTGGTGACCAGTCCCACGCTGGAAAGCGACGAACTGCGCCAGTTCCAGCGACTGCTTCCCAGCAGCGCACGGAGCAACCCTTGAGCCTGCTGCTCAAAGCACTGAAGCAGGCCGAAGCCGCCCATGCGGACAAGCCCGGCCCTGGCAAGCCGCTTGAGGATGACCTCGAACTTGAACCCATGGCCACACCTTCCATGGCCCAGGCACGCGAATGGATGGAGCCGCCCAGCCAGTTGTTCGGAAGCAACGGGGCCACGCCCGGCCCACGCCGCGCGCCAGCTTTCCGCTGGCCCCAACTCTCGCTGGTGCCGTTCACTGCCCTCATCGCCGCGTTGATCGCACTTGGCTATGGCGCTTATCTCTACTTCGCCCTGCAGCCGACGGCTGCCATCGCGCCCCCGCCTGCCGGCGTTGCCGCGCCTGCAGCCGCTCCAGCCGTCGGCCCCGCTCCGGTCGACCCTTCGCCTGCTGCCTTGCCTGCCGCACCCTTGCCTGCCGCACCCCTGCCGCAACCGCATGCGGCGGCCGAGACGTCCGCCAACGTGTCGCCGACGCCTGCCCGTGATCCCCGGCGTGCGACCACGCCCTCAAGCAAGCCCGCATCGCCGCCTGCTGCACTGCCGCTGTTCCAGCCCGACGTGCAAACGGCGACCCTGCTCAACCAGGCCTACGCGGCTTATCAGCGCGGTGCACTGGCCGAAGCGCAACAGCTCTATACCCAGGCCGCCGTCCGCAGGCGCAGTGTGGATGCGCTGCTGGGGCTGGCGGCGATTGCCAGCCTGCAAAACCGCGAAGCAGACGCGCAACGCTTGTACCGCGAGGTGCTCGATCTCGACCCGCGCAATGCTGCGGCCCAGGGCGCCTTGCTCGACCTGCTCGGCAACACCGACAACCAGGCAACCGAAAGCCGCCTGAAAACACTGATCGAACGCGACCCAAGCCCGCAGCTTTACCAGACGCTCGGCAATCTTTACGCCGAACAGGCGCGCTGGAACGACGCACAGGCAGCCTATTTCGAGGCTTTGCGCGGTGCACCGGACAACGGCGATTACGCCTTCAACCTGGCGGTCAGCCTCGACCAGCTACGCCAGTATCCGGCGGCGCTCACGTATTACGAGAAGGCGCTCGCCGGCAGCGGCGTACACCGCTTCGACCGCGCGCAGGCGGCGGCGCGCGTGCAGCAGTTGAAGTCGGTTCGTTAAACGCAATCATATGGAGCGGCGTAAAAAACTCCGCATGGGCGAGACCCTGGTCTCGCAGGGGCTGATCACCCTCGACCAGCTGCGCATCGGCCTGAAGGAACAGAAGGCGACCGGCCTGCCGATCGGCCGTCAGCTGGTGGCGCTCGGCTTCATGACCGAGGCGGTGCTGCGCGACCAGCTTGCCAATGCGCTCGGCAGCCAGGGCATCGATCTCACCCAGGTGGTTGCCGACCCCGAAGCGCTGCAACTGGTGCCCGAGGAATTCGCCCGCCGCCACCACCTGCTGCCAATCGCCCACGACGCCGCGCGCAATGTGCTGACGCTGGCGACCACCGACATGTTCAACGTGGTCGCGCTCGACCAGCTGCGCGCCGCGCTCGGCGGCCAGCTCGAAATCGACACCCTGCTGGCAGCCGAAGCGCAGTTGCTGGAATGCATCGACAAGTTCTACGGCTTCGATCTCTCGCTCGACGGCATCCTGCGTGAAATCGAGACCGGCGAAGTCGATTACGCCAGCCTCAACCCCGAGACCGAGGAATACACCCAGCCGGTGGTGCGGCTGGTCGGCGCGTTGCTGACCGACGCGGTGAAGCGCGAGTCGTCCGACATCCACTTCGAGCCCGAGCACGCCTTCCTGCGCATCCGCTACCGCATCGACGGCGTGCTGGAACAGATCCGCAGCCTGCACAAGACCTACTGGCCGGGCATCCTGGTGCGGCTCAAAGTGCTGTCTGGGATGAACATCGCAGAAACGCGCGCGCCGCAGGACGGCCGCATGTCGCTCACGCTGAACGGCCGCCCGATTGACTTTCGCGTCTCCTCGCAACCGGGCATCCACGGCGAAAACCTGGTGCTGCGCATTCTCGACCGCGAAAAATCCATCGTGCCGCTGGAGCAGATGGGCTTCACCGAAGATGCGCGCCGCGAACTGCAGCTGATGATGGCGCGGCCCGAAGGCATCCTGGTCGTGACCGGGCCGACCGGCTCCGGCAAAACCACCACGCTGTACTCGATGCTGTCGCATCTGAACAACGAGACCGTCAACATCATGACGCTGGAAGACCCGGTCGAATACCCGGTCACCCTGATGCGCCAGAGCTCGGTCAATGAAACGCTCAAGCTCGACTTTGCCAACGGCATCCGCTCGATCATGCGGCAGGATCCCGACATCATCCTGGTCGGCGAGATCCGCGACAAGGACACCGCCGAAATGGCCTTCCGCGCCGCCATGACCGGGCACCAGGTGTTCACCACCCTGCACACCAACTCCGCGCTCGGCGTGTTTCCGCGCCTGATGGACATCGGCATCCAGCCCGGCATCCTGTCCGGCAACATCATCGGCGTCATCGCGCAACGCCTGGTGCGCAAGCTGTGCCGGCACTGCAGGGAAGCCTACACGCCGGGCGAGGACGAAGCCCGCATTCTCGGCATCGACCCGGCCCGGCCACCGCAGATTTACCGTGCCATCGGCTGTCCGGCATGCAGCAACAAAGGCTACAAAGGACGTCTGGCCCTGATCGAACTCTTGAGGATGGATCCCGAGCTGGATGAACTGGTTGCCAACCACGCGCCGTTGCACGAAATCCGTCGCGCCGCACTTGAACATGGCTATCACCCGCTGGCCGAGGACGGAATCAAGCGCGTGCTCGATGGCGTGACCTCGCTGGATGAAGTGGCGCGGGTGGTGGACTTGACGGGGCGGGTGTGAGGATGGAGCGCGCATCGTTTTTGCCGTCCGTGGAGGCGCCACGGCTTCGCTTTTCGCCTGTGGGCGAGTCACTTTCTTTTGCTTCGCCAAAAGAAAGTAACCAAAGAAAAGGCGACCCCACATCGCTGCCCTGCGGGTTCCCGATTGGGCGTGCGCGGGCGGGCGCTCCACCAACTCGCCCTGGCACGGGGCACAAAACGCCCCGTGCTGCGGAGCTCGGACACGGTTCCGCTTTTTCCCCGCCCGCACACGCCAAATCGGCAGCGCTGAAGGGGAACACCCCCCGGTGCCGCTCACGCGTAATGCCCACTCTTCGCCAAGCACTGGCGCACGCGAGGACGCCCCTTGTGTGTCGCCGAGAAGCGCAGCCAGACGGGGAAGAAAGGTGCGGGGTGTCCGAGCCCGCCAGGGCGAGTTCCCGTACCGCCCCGGCTGGCGAGCATCGCAGGGAAGCCGAAGGCCGACACACCAGGGGTCGCCTTTTCTTTGGTTACTTTCTTTTGGCGAAGCAAAAGAAAGTGACTCGCCCTCAGGCGAAAAGCGAAGCCCTCGCACACCCCAAACTGAAAGCGAAGAAGATCTAACCATGCCCTTCTTCGACTACCGCGCAATCGACCAGACCGGCCGCACCACCCGGGGCACGCTGTCGGCTGTCAACGACGTCGACCTCGAACTGCGCCTCAAGCGCATGGGACTCGACCTCATCACGCTGGCAGAGCTTTCGCGCCAGTACGCCCCCAGCGGCCGCGAGCGCGTCACCCTGCGCGATCTGGTGACGTTCTGCATCCACATGCGCTACATCACCCGCGCCGGGATTCCGCTGCTCGACGGCTTGCGCGACCTGCGCGACACCATGGAAAAACGCGGCTTTCGCGACGTGCTGACCGCACTGCTGGAAGACCTGGAAGGCGGCAAGGTCCTGTCGCAAGCACTTGCCGCGCACCCGGCGGTGTTCGGCGCCGTGTTCGTCCACAGCGTGCGCGCGGGCGAGCAGACCGGCCTGCTGGACGCGGTGTTCGATCGCCTGGCCGAATCGCTGAAGTGGCAGGAAGAAGTCACCGCCAAGGCCAAGCGGCTGATGATTTACCCGGCGCTGGTTCTGGCCGTCGTGGGTGCGGCCATTCTGTTCTTGCTGGTGTATCTGGTGCCGCAGGTGCTCTCCCTGGTCGAAACCATGGGGGTGGTGCTGCCGTTGCCAACGCTGATCCTGATGGCGGTTTCGGAAGCGGTGCGCTCGTACTGGCTGATTGGTCTGGTGCTGGGGCTCGCGCTGGGCGTCGGGTTGCCGCTATGGGTGAAGCGAAGCGAAGCCGGGCACGACTGGTGGGACCGCACCCAGTTGCGGCTGCCCGTCATCGGGCCGATCGTGCAGAAGATGGCGCTGGCGCGCTTCACCAACACCCTGGCGATGATGTACCGCTCGGGGGTAACGGTGCTCGAGGCACTGCGTGCGGGCGAGATGGTCGCTGGCAACCGGGTGATTGCCAGCGGCATTCGCCGTGCGGCACAGCAGATCGCCGACGGCCGTGGCCTGTCAGAAAGCTTTCAGTCGCTGGCCCTGTTTCCACCGCTGGTAATCCGGATGTTGCGGGTGGGCGAATCCACCGGCGCGCTCGACGAAGCGCTGGAGAATGTGACGTATTTTTATAACCGCGAAGTGCTCGACTCGATCGAAAATGGTCTCAGGGTGCTGGAGCCTATGCTCACCGCCATCCTCGGCCTGCTGCTCGGCGGCATTCTCGTATCGGTGCTGCTGCCGGTTTACGACCTGATCGGGAATCTGCCATTGTGATGCTCGACCATCGCCTGATCCTGCTTGCCACCCCACGCCAGATCGGCGTACTCGACTGGCGTCCGGGGCATATGCACTGGCTCGGCGAGTTTGCCGCCAGCGAAGCGGGGCTGGCGGCGTTTCGGCAGGTGCTGGTCAAGCACGCGCAGCTGCCGGTGCTGCTGGTGGTCGACACGGTGGACGAGGATTACCGCAGCGAGATTCTGCCGCATGTTCAGGGGCGCGCACGCGACGAGTTGCTGGCCCGCAAGCTCAAACAGGTGTTCCGCAACGCGCGTTTCACCGGTGCCTGGCGACAGGCCCGCGAAACGACCGGTCGCCGCGACGACCGCTATCTGCTGGCCGCCCTGACCGATGCCGACTGGCTGACGCCATGGCTCAGCGTGCTGCATCGCGAACGGGTGCCGTTGTGCGGCATCACCCCGCTGGCGCTGGCGTATCAGCATCTGCTGACCAGGCTGCGGGTTCAGGCGCCGCACACGCTGCTGGCATGCCGCCTCAACAACAGCCTGCGGCTGTCCTACTACCACAACGGCCTGTTGCGTTTTTCGCGCCTGATCGGCAGCGACTCGCCCACCCAGACCCCGCTATCGGGCAATGCGGCCGACGAAATTGCCAAGACCCAGCTGTATCTCACCGGCCAGCGCATCCTGCCGCGCGAAGCCCGTCTGCACGTCCTGCTGCTGGACCCCAGCGGCCAGCTCGACAGCGCGCAGGCCCCGCTCAATGCCGATCCCGCGTTCAGCACGCGACTGATCGACATGCCAAGCCTCGCGCGGGTGCTGCGCATTCCCGACAGCTTCCTGGCCGACGCCCCGGAAATCGCGCCGCTGGCAGCGATAGCGAACGAGACCGTGCAGCTGAATCTGGCGCCGCCCGAACTGCTGCAGCACCATACCGAATTCCGCTGGCGCCGCGGCCTGAATCAGGCGGCAGGCATCGTGGCCGCGATCGGTTTGACCATTACCGCGACGTATTGGCTCCATGCCCAGGGCCTGAGCGATCAGGTGCAACGGATTCAGGGCGAAGTGCAACGCGGGGATGCACGGCACGCCGCCATTGTGCGCAACTTCCCAGCACTCGCCACCCGGCCCGACCAGCTCGGCCAGACCCTTGCCCTGGCCACGCAACTGAACCATGCTCCTCTCGACGTCAACGCGCTGTTCCTGCCGCTGGGCCAGGCGCTGACCGCGCATCCCGAGGTGATCGTCAAAGCCCTGATGCTGCAGGACATGGCAGACGGCATGGCGGAGATCACGCTGGACGCGCGGCTGTCAGACTTTGACGGCAACTATCGGGCCGCCATGGCGCGTATCGACAGTTTCGTCTCCCGTCTGGCTGCCACACCGGGTGTGACGGCGGTCGAACATGTGGCGAGTCCGGTCAACACCGCCTCCAGCGCCACCCTCACCGGCAAAACCACGGGCGAAACCAGGCCCGAAGAAACCCGCTTCACCTTGAGTCTGCAGGTGCGCCCATGACCCGGCCGCCAATCGCCGCGCTGAAAACCTCGATCCTGCTGCTGCTTGCCGCCAGCGCGCTGTCTGCTGTGGGCATTTTCTGGAGCCACCAACAGGACATCGAAGCACGCGCCGCTCTGCAACGCCAGCAAGCGGCGCTCAGCGCCGCACACGCGCGCCAGCAACAGGGCCAAATGGAGGCGAGCCTGATTGCGCAACATCTCGACGCCTACCACGCGCTGATTGCACGGGGATTTGTCGGCGAGGAAAAGCGCCTCGCCTGGATCGAGGCGGTGCACCTCGCCAACCAGGACGCCAGGCTTTACGGGCTCACCTACATCCTGTCGCCGCGCACGGCCGCGCCGGCCACCCTGGCCGGCGGCCTGCCGCTCAAGCAGACCCGCATGATGTTGAAAATGCCCGTGTTGGTGGAAGCCGATCTGCCGAATTTTCTCGACGCCCTGCGCGCGCGCGCGCCCGGCCTGTTCCGCGTCAACAACTGCCGCCTCACCCGCATCACCGACGCCCCGCCACAGCCGGTCAACCGCCCAGAACTCGACGTCGAATGCGAACTGCTGTGGTTTACCGTGATGGCGGACATGGGGACCACGCAATGAAAACCCATTCAGCACAGCGGTACAGACGCACGGAGAAGCGCAAACCCATCAGGCACCGGATGGCCTGTGACTATTCTGCATGGGTTTTCTCTGTGTCTCTGTGCCTTGGTGGCTCAAGCTTTGCAGCGCAAGACCTGCCCGGCCGCCTGTTCTACACCCCCGAACAACGCGTGCAACTCGAAGCCGCGCGCGTCCGCAATGTCACCCAGGTCGGGCGGGCAGCGCCCGACACGGGCGCCCCGCCGCCGATACGCTATGACGGCGTGCTGGTCCGCTCCGATGGCAAAACCACGCGCTGGGTCGACGGTCAGCCGCAGCTCGATGCATCCGGTGTGGCGGGGCTGAAGCCGGGCCAGATCCGCGCCGACGGCCGTGTATATGAACCTTATCAGGTGCTGCGCCCCGGTCCCGTCGCGCCTGTTGCTGAAGAACCCACCCCATGAATCAGGCACGCGGCTTCACCCTGATCGAGATGGCGATCGTGCTGGTCATCATGACCATCCTGATCGGCGGGCTGGCGATGCCGCTGTCGGCGCAGATTCAGGCGCGACGGATTGCCGAAACCAGCAGAATAATGGAGGAAGCGCGAGAGGCCATCATCGGCTACGCAATGACAAACCCCGCCGTCCCCGTGAACAGCCGCCATTTGCCTTGCCCTGACATTGACGGTAACGGTACTGAAGATCGTGCGGGAAATGCCTGCGCAGGCGTGCTGGGAGCAATCGCTACCGGGTTTCTGCCGTGGGTGGATTTGGGCGTGGCATCGCAGGATGCATGGGGCAACCGGTTGCGCTATGCAGTCGTAGCCGAACTGGCCGCGAATAATCTGGGCTTTTCTATCGGCAACCCCCTACCTGCTCAACCGCTAGTTGCTTGCAGCAACAACGCCTGTGCGGCCGCTGCGCCGGATGTCGCCAACAATCTGGCGTTTGTGTTGGTGTCCCACGGCCCCAATGGCTGGGGTGCCCAAAACATCAATAATCCCGCCGGCACGCTGCTAGCTGCCCCAAATGGGCCTGATGAAGTGGCCAACCTCGATGCTGACCGCATCTATGTCAGCCGTGCTCCCACACAGCCGGATGTGGCCGCTGGAGAGTTTGACGATCGGCTTAGCTGGATTTCATTTCCGCAACTGATTCCGCGGGTCTGTCCTACGGGTTGCTCGCCGTAGCCTGCAGACGGAAGCTCACCCGCCCTGCCTGATTGTCCGGCAGTTCCAGTCGATACCCCACGCGCGCGGCCTGCCGCGCAGCCTGATACAGCCCCACCCCCAAGCCGAAGTCCGACGCCACCGGACTCAGGAACAGGTTGCGCGCCACGTGCTCCGGCGCCGGCGCGCCGCTGTCGGTCACCGCGAGGCTGACCAGCGGCTGCAGCCCCAATCGCACTTCTACCGCAAGCCCCGGCTCACGCTGGCGTTTGCGCAGAGCATTGGTCAACAGATTATCGGCAACGCTGTCGAACAGATCCTGCGGCAGCAAGGTGTCGTCGAGCGCGCTGGCAAAAAACTGCACGTCGTCGTGTTCGTAGCGCGTCTGCAGGGCCGCCCACCAGGCCTGCGCAGAAATCTGGGCAACATCCATTTCAGCCGGCTGCTTCAATTTGTCGACGGTTTGCGACAGGCGTGCCGCCAGCTGGGGCAGCTGGCGCTTCATCAGCGCCTGCAGGCGCTCGCCGTCCTCCGGAGTGGAGGTGTCGGCCGCGGCGATCAGGGTTTTCATCGACTGCAGGATGTTCTTCACGTCGTGGGTCAGGCGCGCGCCGGTGTCGTGAATGGCCTGGCTGTAAGCCTGCTCGCGCAGGGTCTGCTCGCGCACCTTGGATGCGTAGAAATAGCCCAGCAGCTGCGACAGCAGCCGCACATGCAGCGCCAGCGCGGGAGTGAGCGGGCGCGGCGCCTGCCAGGTCAGGGTCAGTCCATGGAATGAATGAACGAGGGCATGCTCGGCGGGCTCGCCGAAGCTTCCCTCGCCGCGCGCGGCCTGCCAGCGGCCACCGCGGATCCAGGTCAGCTCGTGCAGGTCGGCAAGCGCTTCGCGCACGAACGACTCGGGATCGCGCTCACGCTCGGCCAGCGTCGCCAGCCGCTGCGCCCAGCCTTCGAACGGCAGCCCCACCGACAGCAGATAACGCGAAGTGATCTGCCCCAGCCCGCCAAACCCTGCACGCGGATTCCACAGCAAGGACAGCGCCAGCAAAAGCACCGCCATCCCCAGCAGCGTCTGCACCAGCGCCCAGGCGTAACTCACCTTGGCCACCGCCACCACGGCAAACGCGCCCAGCGCCACCACCATGACGAGTAGCGACAGCATCAGCCCATAAATGAAATCGAGCGTGGACGATGTCCCGCGCTGACGGCTGGCAGGCAGGAACAGGATCACCAGCGGCAGCAGCGGCAGGCCGTAGCGCACCGCGCCCTGCAGCCCATTGGGCAGCGACGCATCGCTCAGAGTTTGCGGCAGCACCCAGGCCAGCAGCAGCGCGAGCAGGTAGGCCAACGCGAGCAGGTAGGCCAGCCGCGGCCCGCGTTCGTTCTGCGAAGTCGCCACCGCGCCCACCAGCCCGGCCAGAATCGCCAGCCACAGTGCCATCACCCAGGTGCTGTCGGCCAGCACCAGTAACGCCGCCATGGCGAACACCGGCAGCGCGAGGCGCGGCTCGATGCGTGCCTCGCTGCGCACCAGCGGCTGCCACAGCAAAAACAGCCCGTAATGCGCCAGCAGGAATGCGCGCGTCACCGCGGCCTCGGCATCGAGCACCACGGCCGCGTGCAGCGCCAGCAGCATCAGGGCCAGCCAGCGGCCGGGCGTCACCCGCGTAAAGTGGGTGGCCAGCGAGGTCAGCCAGGCCAGCGGCGACGCTGTCTCGGTGCGTTCGTTCATATCAAGGGAGTGTGAGTGGTGCGGTAGAAACCCGGCATGCCATAGCTATCGGCATTTCGCCGGGGAAATGGAGTCCGCGAACAGCCCGGTCCGCCCCAAGCCTGCTGAAAATCCGGCATGGACGTTGTATTTTCGTCAAAAACACGTCCGTCCAGCTACGCAATATTTGATTTTTATTAATTTTATCAACAAATTAATTACAGGAAAGGACTGGAACGAATTTTGCATCTTGGCGGTCAGGCAATAAATTAACGGAGCGCACTGCCATGCAACATCTTAACTTCCCGCGTCGCCAGTCGGGCTTTACCCTGATCGAGATCGCCATTGTGCTGGTCATCATCGGTCTGCTGCTCGGCGGCATACTCAAGGGACAGGAACTGATCAACAGCGCTCGGGTGAAGAATCTCGCCACCGACTTCCGCAACGTGCCGGTATTCATCTACGGCTATCAGGACAAGTTCAGGGCGCTACCCGGCGATGACCCCGCCGCCATCGAGCATGTAACTGCAACAAACAATGGCGATGGCGATGGCGTCATCGAAGGCGCTTGGGACAGTGGGACCGCGGCCATTCCAACTGAAGCCTTCCTGTTTTGGCAACACGTCCGACTCGCCGGGCTGGCGCCCGGCCCCACCGATTTAGCCGCAACCGATTATCGGCCCCGCAATGCAGTAGGTGGCGCCATCGGTGTCCAAAGCACAGCGCCATTTACCGGGATTGGGGGGACTTACTTCATCTGCTCGGGCGGCATTCTGGGAAGTTATGCCAAACAACTCGACATCCAGCTGGATGACGGCAACACGGAAACCGGCTCGCTGATGGTTGGCACGACGTTGCCCACTGCTATTGCCACTGGGACCATAGTTGATGCCAGCCCTTACACCGTTTGCATGGGAATTTGATTCTGCTCCGCGTCTACAAGAGCCCGCTTCGGCGGGCTCTTTTTCGTCTTTACGCAAGGCACCGCAAAGAGCTTAGCCCTGCAACACCCTAAACTCCGCCGCCGCCAGCCCATCGGCGGCGCCGCGCAGCACCAGCACGTCGCCGGCCTTGATTTCGGTGTCGGGCTGGGGGTCGACACCCTTGATTCCCTGACGGCGGATCGCCACCACTTCCACCAGCAACTCGTCCAGCGCCAACGCTTCCAGGCTGCGGCCGGCCGCGGCCGCGCCCTGCGTGATCAGCACCGTATGCAGGCGCGGCTGGGCGTGCTGGTCGAGTTCGTCGTCGGCGTCAGAGGCGCCGCGGAAAAAGCCGCGCATGATGGCGTAGCGCGTTTCGCGCACTTCGCGGATCCGCTTCAGCACCTGGGTGAGCGGCACGCCCAGCAGCATCAGCGCGTGGGACGCCAGCATCAGCGAACCCTCCATCACCTCGGACACCACTTCAGCCGCGCCCGCCGCTTTCAGCGCGTCGATGTGGGTGTCGTCGATGGTGCGCACCACCACCGGCAAATCCGGCCGCAACTCGCGCACGTGGCGCAGGATGGCCATGCTCGAATGCAGGTCGGAATAGGTCACCACGACGGCCTGCGCGCGGGAGAGGCCGGCGGCGACCAGCACCTCGCGGCGGCTGGCGTCGCCATACACCACATTGACACCGGACGCCGCCACGGCACGGATACGCTCGGGATCGGCATCGAGCGCGACAAAGCTGACACCTTCCGCCTCCAGCAGACGCGACAGGTTCTGCCCGCTGCGACCATAGCCGCAGACGATGACGTGCTGGGCCTTGCCGAAGGTCTTGACCGCGATGTCGTGCACTTCCTTGGCGCGACCGGCCCATTCGCTGCCGGCAAGCAGGCGGGTGATCGCGTCCATGCGGTTGATCAGAAGCGGGGCGATCAGCATCGACAGCACCATGGCCGCCAGCACCGGCTGGGTGACCTCGGCGCCCAGCAGGGTCAAGTCGGCCGCCTGCGCCAGCAGCACGAAGCCGAACTCACCCGCCTGCGCCAGCCCCAATGCCGTACGCACGGCGGTAGGCCGGCTGCTGCCGAAGGCCATTGCCAGGCCGCCTACCAGCAGGACCTTGCCGACGACGATAGCGGCCACCAGCAGCAGCACATCGCCCCAGTTCAGCATCACCTGCATCAGGTCGAGCCGCATCCCGATGGTGACGAAGAACAGCCCCAGCAGAACGTCGCGGAAGGGCTTGATGTCGTCTTCCACCTGGTAGCGATATTCGGTTTCGGAGATCAGCATGCCGGCCAGGAAGGCACCCAGCGCCAGCGACAGGCCGGCGCTTTCGGTGAGGAACGCCAGCCCCAGGGTGAACAACAGCAGGTTCAGGGTGAACAGTTCGGGCGACTTGTGCCCGGCCACCCACTGGAACCACGGACGCATGATGCGCTGGCCGATAAACAGCAAAAAGCCCAGCACCAGCACCGCCTTGAACATGGCCAGCCCCAGCACCAGTCCCATGTTATCGGCATCCTTGGCGAACGCCGGGATCAGGATCAACAGCGGCACCACCGCCAGATCCTGGAACAGCAGCGCACCGAAAATCTGGCGCCCGTGCGGGGTCTGGATTTCAAGCCGTTCGGCCAGGAGTTTCGACACGATGGCGGTGGACGACATCGACATGATGCCGCCCAGGGCGATGGCCGCCAGCAGCGGCAACTCGAGCAGCCAGGCAACGAAGGCGGTGAGCACGATGGTGAGCACGACCTGCGCGCCACCGAAGCCGAACACTGTCATGCGCATGGTCATCAGGCGCGGCAGGCTGAACTCCAGGCCGATGGAAAACATCAGGAACACCACGCCGAACTCGGCCAGATAGCGCGCTTCCTCGCTGTCCGGAATCCAGCCCAGCGCGAACGGGCCAATGGCGATGCCGGTCACCAGATAGCCAAGCATGGTCGGCAGGCGCAGGGCGCGCGCGGCGGCCGCCACCAGCACGGCGACCGCGAGCAGTATCAACACGAGCTGCAGGCTGGAATGCATTCAGGAAAACGCGGTTGGAAAGGCAGGCTTTAGTATACTTGCCGACCATGCGACCCCAACCCTCCTCCGCCGAACATTTGCTTGCGCTTGCGCGCCAGGTGCTCGACATCGAAGCCGACGCCCTGCGTACCACTGCCTCCCGACTCGACGCCGGTTTTGCCGACGCGGTGCATCTGATCCTGGCCTGCAGCGGCCGCGTCGTGGTCTCGGGCATGGGCAAGTCCGGGCATATCGGCTGCAAGATCGCCGCCACCCTGGCCTCTACCGGCACGCCGGCGTTTTTCATGCACCCGGGCGAAGCCAGCCATGGCGACCTCGGCATGATCACGCAAAACGACGTCGTGCTGGCGCTGTCGAATTCGGGTGAGAGCAACGAAATCGTCTGCATCGTGCCGCTCATCAAGCGGCGCGGCGCCAAGCTCATTGCGATGACCGGCAATCCGCATTCAACCCTGGCGCGCGAGGCCGACGCTCACCTCAATGCTGCGGTCGACAAGGAAGCCTGCCCGCTCAACCTGGCGCCCACCGCCAGCACCACGGCAGCGCTGGCGCTGGGCGATGCGCTGGCGGTGGCGCTGCTCGACGCGCGCGGCTTTTCGGCCGACGACTTCGCCCGATCCCATCCCGGCGGCAGCCTCGGCCGGCGTCTGCTGGTGCACGTGCGCGACGTCATGCACAGCGGCAACGATCTGCCGAAAATCGATCTCGACGCCTCACTCAAGGTCGCCTTGCTCGAAATGACGAAGAAAGGGCTCGGCATGACCGCCGTGGTCGACGCCGCCGGAAAAGTGGCGGGGGTGTTCACCGACGGCGACCTGCGGCGGGCGCTGGAGCATGCGCTCGATCTGCAGCAGGCACGGGTGACCGACCTGATGACGCCCAACCCCAAGACGATCGGCGCGGACGAACTCGCCGTGGCGGCGGTGGAAAAAATGGACACCCTTAAAATTAACGGTCTGCTGGTGGTCGACCCCGACAACACCCTGGTCGGAGCGCTCAACATGCACGACCTGCTGAAAGCGGGGGTGGTGTGATGACTGCGCATGTCATGACAGCTGACCTGATTGTCCGCGCGCAGAAAATCAAGCTGGTCGCGTTCGACGTCGACGGCGTGATGACCGACGGCACCCTGTTCCTGGCCGACGATGGACAGGAATACAAAGGCTTCAACTCGCTTGACGGCCACGGCCTGAAAATGCTCAAGGGCAGCGGCGTCGAGCTTGCCATCATCACCGGCCGCAGTTCTCGGGTGGTGGAAAACCGCGCGAAGAATCTCGGCATCGAGATCATCCACCAGGGCGCGCACGACAAGCTGGTCGTATACGAGGCGCTCTGCCGCGAACTCGGCATCGATTGCGAAGTCACCGCCTACATGGGCGACGACGTGGTCGACCTGCCGGTGATGCGGCGCGCAGGCCTGGCGATCACCGTGCCCGCCGCGCCCGAACTGGTGAAGGCACACAGCCACTACATCACCACCCGTGAAGCCGGACGCGGCGCGGTGCGCGAAGCCTGCGAGTTCCTGATGCGCGCACAGGGCACGCTGGACGCGGCACTGGCACCTTATCTGAGATGAAGCGACGTGGTCCGACCCCATCGCGCAGCGCGGATTCGAAGACAGCATGATCATGCGAGGATCGCTGTGGCTGCCGCTGGCGATTATGTTGCTGCTGGCCACCCTCAGCTTCTGGATCGAGCGATCGGTGCAGCTGACCGCCACCGGCAGCGATGCGGCCCAAACCGATCCTGAGGGCATCATGGAAAACTTCGATGCGCTGCGCACCGACTCGACAGGCAAACCGCATTACCGCTTGTCCGCCAAAAAGCTCAAGCATTATTCAGGCAGCAAACGCACTGAACTGGAATCGCCTCGCTTCGTCCTGCTCGATGCCGAAGCGGGCGAAGTGAGCGCAATAGCCAGGCAGGCCACCGTTTCGCCCGATGGCGACGAAGTAGAACTACTCGACGAAGTTCTCGTCCAACGTGCCGCCCGCCCCGGGCAATCCGCCATGACCCTGCGCACGGAACGGCTGCTCGTTTTCCCCGAGCGCGACCTGCTGCGCGCGCCGGGCGCCGTCGATATTCTCGACGCTACTCTGGCAGTGCGCGCGGGCGCCATGGAATACGACGCCGGACAGCGCCGCATCAAACTGACAGGACGGGTGCACGCCCGTTATATTTCCGGACAAAACGAAGGCCCATGAATGCCATGCAAACATTGAAGACGGGATTTTATGCGGCGCTGTGTGCCGCGCTGCTGGCTTCGCCCGCCCATGCCGAAAAGGCTGACCGTAACAAGCCGGTCAACCTTGAAGCGGACATGGTCACCATCGACGACATCAAGAAAGTCAGCGTCTACCAGGGCAATGTGATACTGAGCCAGGGCACGCTGATGCTGCGCGCCGACCGCGTGCAGGTGACCCAGAATGCGGGTGGACTCGACAAAATCAGCGCCATCGGCCGTCCCGCGACGTTCCGCCAGAAGCTCGACGGCCGCGACGAGTTCATCGATGGCTTCGCCAACCGCATCGAGTACGACAGCGTCAACAGCCAGCTTGAAATGATCGGCCAGGCCCAGCTGCGGCGCGGCGATGACGAACTGCGCGGCGCGCAGATTTCCTACAACGCCGACACCGAGTTCTACAAGGTCGTCGGCCAGCCCGATGCAAAAACCCCGGCCGGCCGGGTACGCGCCGTCATCCGCCCGAAACCGCGTACCGAGCAGCCATGAGCCAGATTTCCGCCCAGGGCCTGCGCAAGACGTACGGCAAACGCACCGTGGTCCACGATGTCTCGTTCGAGGTCAACAGCGGCGAGGTGGTCGGGCTGCTGGGGCCCAACGGCGCCGGCAAGACCACCTGCTTTTACATGGTGGTCGGGCTGGTCACGGCCGACGGCGGCAGCGTGCAGATGGATACGCACGACCTCACCCACATGGCGATCCACCAGCGCGCGCGGCTGGGGCTGTCCTACCTGCCGCAGGAGCCATCGATCTTCCGCAAGATGACGGTGGAGGAGAATATCCGCGCCATTCTGGAGCTCAAGTCCTACACCGGGGATGAACGCGAGGAACATCTCAACAACCTGCTCGAAGACCTGCACATCGCCCACCTGCGCGAGGCCGCCGCCATCAGCCTGTCCGGCGGCGAGCGCCGCCGCGTGGAAATCGCCCGCGCACTCGCGATCAATCCGCGCTTCATCCTGCTCGACGAACCGTTCGCCGGGGTCGACCCCATTGCCGTGCTCGACATCCAGAAACTGGTGCATTTTTTGATCGAACGCGACATCGGTGTGCTCATCACCGACCACAACGTGCGCGAGACCCTGGGCATCTGCGACCGCGCCTACATCATCAATGAAGGACGCCTCCTGGTCGCCGGCACGCCCGACCTCATCATCCAGGACGACAATGCACGCAAGGTCTATCTTGGCGAAAATTTCCGCCTGTAATATCTGACGCCGCAAGAAATCGCGCTACACTTGATTCAAGTCGGCACGATTTTTGCCGTAGTCAGTTTTCATGAAACACAGCCTTCAACTCAAGCTCGGTCAGCACCTTACCCTCACGCCCCAGCTGCAGCAGTCGATTCGATTGCTGCAGCTGTCGACGCTGGAATTGAACCAGGAGCTGGAGCAGATGCTGCAGGACAACCCGCTGCTGGAGCGTGAGGACGAAAACGAAGACGAAGCCGTCCTGGCGGCTGCCGAAGCTCCCGCCCACACGGCCGAGGCCGAAGCGCTAAGCACGGAAGCCCCGCAGTCCGAGGGATCCGAGTCCGATCCGGTGACCTCGCTCGACGATTCCGACTGGAACGACTACAGCGCGACCGGCAGCAATGACGAGGACAGCGATTACGAGCAAGGCTCGGTATCGGGCTCGACCTTGCGCGAACACCTGCTGAACCAGCTGATTGTCAGCCCGCTGACCTTGCGCGACCGCACCCTGGTTGCCGCGTTGATCGACGACCTCGACGAAGCCGGCTTCCTCACCCAGCCGCTGCAAGACATCACCGCCAGTCTGCAGGACGAACTCGAGGAACTCGAGCCTGAAGAGGTCGAAACCGCACTCAAGCATCTCCAGAACATGGACCCGACCGGGGTGGGCGCGCGCAATCTGGCCGAATGCCTGACCCTGCAATTGCGCGCCTTGCCCCGGGAGACCCCGGCGCGCGACGCCGCCATGCGGCTGACTGCGCATTATCTCGATCTGCTTGCCGCGCGCGATGTCGGCAAACTGAAAAAAATGCTCGGCATCGACGATCCCGCGCTGCGCGCTGCGCGCACCCTGATCCTGTCCCTGAACCCACGGCCCGGCGCGGCCTTCGGTCCCGACGAGACGCGCTACGTCATACCCGACGTCTATGTACGCAAAGTCAAGGGCATGTGGATCGCCAGCCTGAACGCCGACGCTATGCCCAAACTGCGCGTCAACCGCGTCTATGCCGACATCCTGTCGCGTCACCGCGAAAACGGTGGCGGCCAGCTGGCCAGCCAGCTGCAGGAAGCGCGCTGGCTGATCAAGAACGTCCAGCAGCGTTTCGACACCATCCTGCGCGTTTCGCAGGCCATCGTCGACCGCCAGAAGCAGTTCTTCGAGCACGGCGATGTGGCGATGCGCCCGTTGGTGCTGCGCGAGATCGCCGACACGGTCGAGCTGCACGAATCGACCATTTCGCGCGTCACCACGCAAAAATTCATGATGACGCCGCGCGGCCTGTATGAACTGAAGTATTTCTTCGGCAGCCACGTCGCCACCGACAATGGGGGCGCCTGTTCGTCGACCGCGATCCGGGCGCTGATCAAACAGCTGATTGCCTCCGAAAGCGGCAAGAAACCGCTGTCCGATGGTCAACTGGCCGACGTGCTTGGCGAGCAGGGCATCGTGGTGGCCCGCCGCACCGTCGCCAAATACCGCGAACTGCTGCAAATCCCCCCTGCAAACATGCGCCGCGCACTTTGATCGCAAAAGCTTTTCCGGACAGCCCCGGCCAAAAGGTCGCGACACGCTTGAATGCGCCCTGCTTTCGTTTCACAATGAACCCGAGCGCAAGCATCGCTCCTGAAACGGGATAGAAAGACGATTTTCAGTTTTATCAAGCAGACCTAGGAGGCTTTATGAATTTGACGATTTCCGGCCATCACCTGGAAGTAACCCCAGCCATCCGCGACTATGTTTCCGAGAAACTCGACCGCGTCAAACGTCACTTCGACCATGTCATCAACGTGACCGTGATCATGCAGGTAGAAAAGCTGGTGCACAAAGTTGAAGCCACCCTGCACGTCAAGGGCCATGACTTCCACGCGCACAGCGAGGACGACAATATGTACGCCGCAATCGACTTTCTGGCCGACAAACTGGATCGCCAGATCGTCAAGCACAAGGAAAAGATTACGGATGTCCATCAGGCCAGCGGCGGTGTCAAACACCAGCCGACAGAAACCGTCGCCTGATGCCGAGCCGTCTATACTGAAGCGAACCCGCCCGGAGACACTCCGGGCGTATAATTTCAAGGCGCCGGACCCCTTCCCCGGCTTCGCAACCGGCATGAACCTAATAGCTCCCCTTATCACGCCCGACACCGCCTTGCTGGACATGAGCTTTTCCAGCAAGAAGAAGCTGTTCGAACACGCTGCCGAGCTGCTCGCCCAGATCCACGGACTCAAATCCACCGATATTTTCACCAGCCTGTTCGAGCGTGAACGCCTGGGCTCGACTGCGCTGGGCTACGGCATCGCCATTCCGCATGGCCGCATCAAGGGCCTGAAGGATGCCAGCGGCGCCTTTTACCGCCTGAAAACGCCGCTCGAATTTGACGCCCCCGACAATCAGCCGGTCTCGCTGTGCTTTATTTTGCTGGTTCCCAAGGACGCCAACGAACGCCATCTGCAGATTCTGGGCGAGCTGGCCCAGCTGTTCGGCGATGAGGCCATGCGCGCAAGAATGCTGGCGGCCGACAGCCCGTCCGAACTCGTCGCGCTGCTCGAATCGTGGTCGAGCTAGCGGCTCGACGCATGGACGAACCAAGCCAGGTTTCCGTCGAGACCGTTTTTCGCGACATGGCGGAGCAATTGGCTCTGCAGTGGATAGCAGGACGCAACGGCGGCAAACGCACCCTCTCTTCCGAAACCACCCATAAACCGACCCTGGCTCTCATCGGGCATCTGAATTTTGTGCACCCGAACCGGATGCAGGTGCTGGGGTGCGCCGAAATGGACTACCTGCATGGGCTCTCGAAGTCTGCGCTGCAGGACGCCATCGATCATCTGTTTTCGAGCGAACTCGCGGCCATCATCATCTCCAACTGTGATTCCATGCCGGAGGTTTTGCGCGACAGCGCCGAACGCACCGAAACCCCGCTGTTTACCTCACCGCTTCCCAGTCCGATCCTGATGTCTTACCTGGGGCATTATCTGACCCAGCGACTGGCCGAGGAAACGTCGGTGCATGGCGTATTCCTGGAAGTGCTCGGCACCGGCGTCCTCATCAAAGGCGACGCCGGCGTCGGCAAGAGCGAACTGGCGCTGGAGCTCATCACCCGCGGCCATCGGCTGGTCGCCGACGACGTGGTTGACTTGAAGCACGTCGCGCCCCAGACACTGGAGGGCTGTTGCCCCCCGCTGATCCGCGATTTTCTCGAAGTGCGCGGACTCGGCATTCTCAATATCCGCTTTCTGTTCGGCGAAATGGCGGTCAAACCGCAAAAAAACCTCAATCTCATCGTCGAACTGGTGCACCCGGAAGAAGTGGGCGAAGTCGGTCTCAACCGGCTCGACATGGTGGCGTCGACCGAGACCATCCTCGACGTCGCCATTCCCAAGGTTCGCATCCCGGTGGCGGCTGGCCGCAACCTCGCCGTACTGGCCGAGGTGGCGGTACGCAACCACATCCTCAAAAGTCGCGGCATCAATCCGCTCGAACAATTCATCCAGCGCCAGCAGGCGGCTATCGACGAGGGCAGTTAAGTGCAGATCATTCTGGTCTCCGGACTGTCGGGGTCGGGCAAAAGCATCGCCATCGCGGTGCTGGAAGACATCGGCTTTTACTGCGTCGACAACCTGCCGCTGGCCATGCTGCAGCCGCTGGTCGACTATCTGAAGTGCGAAGGCCACACGCGCATCGCGATCGCCATCGACGCGCGCAGCAGCGCGAGCTTTTCGCAACTGCCGCAGATCGCCGAGGCACTGCGTGAACAGGGCGCCGACTTGCGGGTGATCTTCCTCGAAGCCAAGACGCTGACGCTGGTCAAGCGCTTTTCCGAAACGCGTCGGCGCCATCCGCTGTCCAGCGACAGCGTGTCGCTGCAGGAGGCCATCCAGCTCGAACGCGAGAAGCTCGCCGACATCGCGCCACTGGCGCATCGCATCGACACCAGCGACCTCTCCGCCGCTGCGCTGCGGCTGTGGATCAAGGACCTGGTCGGGCAGGACCGTTCGCGCATCACGCTGCTCTTCGAGTCTTTCGGCTTCAAGCACGGCATTCCGCTCGACGCCGACCTGGTATTCGACGTGCGCTGCCTGCCCAACCCGCACTACGTCGCCGAGCTGCGCCCGCTCACCGGGCGCGACCGGCCGGTGCAGGACTATCTCGAGTCCAGCCCCAACGCCATGGCGCTCTTGGCCGAGATCCGCGGCTTTGTCGAGAACTGGCTGCCGTGCTTCATCCGCGACCATCGCGCCTACCTGACGGTCGCCATCGGCTGCACCGGCGGTCAGCACCGCAGCGTCTACTTCGCCGAAACGCTGGCAGCCGCCTTCCGCGAACGCGAGCAGGTGCTGGTGCGGCACCGCGAGCTCAGTTGATGAGGCTGTTGCGCGCCGGCGACATCGGCGTGCTGCTGGCCGGCGCGGGTCTGGTTGCCACGCTGACGGTGTATGCATGGAGCGGTGATCGCGGCGATACGGTCGTTATCCGCGCTGCCGGCCAGGTGGTCAAAACGGCCCCCCTCACCCACATCCAAAGCATCTCCGTCGACGGCCCGCTCGGCACCACGCGGATCGAGATCGAGCCCGGACGCGCTCGCGTCGCAACCGATCCTTCGCCGCGCCAGCTGTGCGTGAAACAGGGCTGGCTCACGCTTTCCGGCCAGGCGGCCCTGTGCCTGCCCAACCAGGTCAGCCTCGAAATCCGGGGGCGCTCGCCCGCCTATGACACGCTCGGTTATTGAATTGCCCGTCACCGCCGACGACCGCCGCATTGCGCGCCTGGCAGCGCTGGCAATCGGCCTGACGCTGGCTGAAGCGGCAATTCCCAGCCCCATCCCCGGCGTGAAACCCGGGCTCGCCAACATCGTCATTCTGCTGGTGCTGCTTCAATACGGCTGGCGCGCGGCGGCCTGGGTATCCGCGTTGCGCCTGCTGGCCGGTAGCCTGCTGCTCGGTAACCTGTTTGCGCCCGGCTTCTGGCTGGCGGCCGCCGGTGCACTCGTCAGCCTGGCCGTGCTGGGGCTGGCGCGCCACCTCCCCAGCCATTATTTCGGACCGGTCAGCCTGTCGGTGCTGGCGGCATTCGGCCACATCGGCGGCCAGCTCGCGCTGGCCGGGATATGGTTGCTGCCCATCGCGGCATTGCTCAAGCTGCTGCCGGTATTCGCCGCTGCCGCGCTGATTTTTGGCGCGGTGAACGGCGTCATCGTGGCGCGCCTGCTTGCCGCTCCTGCTGCATCCGGGCGACAATCCGCGTCATGCACCCCACCGTCAATACCGTAACCCTGGCGCTCACCGGCGCCTCCGGCATGGCCTATGGCCTGCGTCTGCTCGAATGCCTGCTGGCCGCCGACGTGCGCGTTTACCTGCTGCTGTCGCAGGCCGCCCACATCGTCGCCAAACAGGAGCTCGGGGTGGCGCTGCCGGCGCGCGCCGGCGATCTCGAAAAACAGTTGTCGGAAGGACTGGGCGCACGCGCCGGCCTGCTGCGCGTGTTCGGCCGCGAGGACTGGAATGCGCCGGTCGCGTCCGGCACCAATCCGGCCGATGCGATGGTGGTATGCCCGTGCTCGATGGGCACGCTTGCCGCCATCGCCCACGGCCTGTCCGACAACCTGATCGAGCGCGCTGCCGACGTGATGCTGAAAGAGCATCGCAAGCTCATTCTCGTTCCGCGCGAAGCGCCATTTTCAACCCTGCACCTGGAAAACATGCTGAAGCTGTCGAGGATGAATGCAGTCATCCTGCCTGCCAATCCCGGCTTTTACCACCATCCTCAATCGGTCGAAGCCATCGTCGATTTCATCGTTGCGCGCATTCTCGACCAGTTGGGGATCCCGCACGAACTGATGGCCCGTTGGGGGACGAGCGATGCCTGACACCCTGCCGCTGTTCCCGCTCAGCACCATCGTGTTCCCCGGCGGACAGCTGCCGCTGCGCATTTTCGAGCAGCGTTATCTCGACATGGTGAAACAGGCCATCGCCGACAACACGCCGTTCGGCATCTGCGCCATCCGCGAAGGCAACGAAACCGGCACCCCCGCCGTTCCGTACGCGGTCGGCACCCGCGTGCACATCACCGACTGGGACATGCCGCAGACCGGCATCCTGCTGATCGAAACGCGGGCAGCGGGGCGCTTCGTCGTCCGCAGCACCCGCACCGAAGCCGGCGGCCTGCTCATCGGCAAGGTGGACGCAGTCAGCGATGAGTCCGCCGTCGCCATCCCCGACGAATTCGAACTTGCCGTCGAAATCCTGCGCCATATCATCGGCGAATACGGCGACGCGCGTTTTGCCGCACCGCACGAATTCGACAACGCCGTATGGGTGGGCTACCGGCTATCCGAAGTGTTGCCGCTCAAGCTCTCCATTAAGCAGAATCTGCTGGAAATGAACGACAGCGTGATGCGCCTGCGCATCCTCACCGAGTTCCTCAAGAAGCAGATCAACTGATGGCGCGTTTTTATTCTGCGCTTGAAGACAAACATCGCACCTTCATTGCCGCGCAAAAGATTTTCTTTACCGCGACCGGCACTGCCGACAGTCGCCTCAACCTGTCGCCCAAGGGTATGGACAGCCTGCGGGTGCTGTCCGACACCCGCGTCGCCTACCTCGATCTCACCGGCAGCGGCAACGAAACCGCCGCCCACCTGAAACACGACGGCCGCATGACGCTGATGTGGTGCAGCTTTGACGCCGACCCGCTGATCCTGCGCCTGTATGGGCGCGGCCGCGCGATACGACGGCAGGACGCCGCATGGAGCGAGCTGCGCCGCCATTTCCCCACCCTGCCGGGTGAACGCCAGCTCATCGCGCTCGACATCGAATCGGTGCAAACCTCATGCGGCTACGCCGTGCCGAGGTATGCCTACCAGGGCGAACGCGACACGCTGGCGCGCTGGGCCGAGAAGAAAGGGACCGTGGGTCTGCTGGATTACTGGCGCGAAAAAAACCAGACCAGCATTGACGGCCTGCCCACCGGACTGCTGGCGGACGCACGATGAAACACATCCTGACTCTGCTTGGACTGGTCCTCAGCGCCTGCGACTCACGGCCACCGGAAACCGAACGCAAACCCAATCCTGCATTCGAGACCCAGATTCAGGCGATGGAAAAAGCGCGCGCGGTCGAGCAACAGATCCAGGATGCTGCCGATGCGCAGCGCCAACAACTGGACGCGGCAACCCAGCCCTAGGTGTTGCGTTGCAATAGCCTGTTCCCGCCACGCCGCCCCGGAGAAATCCACACACGTTCGGACTGCGGCCGGATCGCATCGGCTAAACTGCGATCATGTTGAAATGGCTGGTCACCCTGATTGCAGCCCTGCTGATCCTGGGTCTGTTCACTCCCTGGCTCAACCGCCTGGGCCTAGGGCGGCTGCCGGGCGACCTGCGGGTCAAGCGCGCGCGCGGCACCTTCTACTTCCCCTTCACCAGCGTCATTCTCATGTCGCTGGTGCTCTCGCTACTTGCCTATCTGTTGGGTCGATGAACAAAGCATTCGTTAAGGAAACCGACGCGGCCGACGCCGACGAGGATGACATCGCAGCGCCGGCGCTGCCCGTCGGGTCGAAAAACTATATGACGCCCGCGGGCTACGCGCAGCTCGACGCTGAATTCAATCAGCTGTGGAAAAACGAGCGGCCCAAGCTGGTGGAAACCATCTCCTGGGCCGCCAGCAACGGCGATCGTTCGGAAAACGGCGACTACATCTACGGCAAGAAACGCCTGCGCGAGGTCGACCGGCGCATTCGTTTCCTGTCCAAACGGCTGGAACATGCCGAGGTGGTCGACCCCGCCACCCGCGAGGACACCGACCAGGTGTTCTTCGGCGCCACCGTCACCGTCGCCGACCAGGACGGCCAGGAATCCACCTACGCCATCGTCGGCATTGACGAGGCCGACGCTGGCCGTGGCCGCATCGCCTGGATTTCGCCAATGGCGCGTGCGCTGCTGAAGGCGCGCGAAGGCGACAGCGTCAGCGTGCAGACACCGGATGGACGGCGCGAGGTGGAGATTGTCGAGGTGCGCTACCAGGCTATCGACTGAGGAAGGTTCACCAGATTGCAATCAATTAATGACGGGCGACTGCAGGATTCGCATGATCGAAGACGATCGCCCATTACGCCCAACGCTTTCACGAGGTCATGATGAAACCTTTTTATATTGCTACGAGCCTTATTCTGCTTGCCACGCTGGCCGCCTGCGGCGACTCCGGGGCACCCAACGGCAAAGCCGAACCTGCCCTGGAGGAGTCTCCAGCGCAGGCCGCCAATAATCCTTTCGGCGTCCTGGCGGCGCTTCCCCCCGAAGACCAGCCTTACGGTCTGGATGTCTATACCGCCAAGTGCCTGCAATGCCACGGCAATCTGGGACAGGGCATCGATAACAATCCAGCGCTCACCGGATTGACGCGGTCGGCCATGCAACAAAAATTGCTGGCCTATCGCGCGGGTAAAACCCTGGGCCCGAAAAGCGCGGTGATGGCTGAAGCCGTGGCCGGTCTCAGCGATGCGGAAATCGCCGCGGTCTCGATCTACGCCGGGGAATAAGCCCGTCAGTTTCAGTACAGGATACTGGCCAGCATGCGCCGATAGCGGCTTGACACTTCGCCGCCGCCCAGCAGATCGAATACCGACAGCAGGGTCTTGCGGCCGATGTCGTCGCCAAAGCCGCGATCACGGCGGACGATTTCCAGTAGCTGGTCCATCCCTGCCTCGTATTGCCCGGCGGCGACCAGAAGGTTGGCCAGCTTCAGGCGTGATTCCAGGTCGTTTTCGTCTGCCGCCACCCGCGCGGTCAGCGCCGTCTCGTCCTCGCCGGCCGCGCCCATGAACTGCAGTCTGGCTTTTAATTGCGGCACGCGTGGGTCGGCGTCATCCGCCACACCCGCGATCAGGCGGCGGGTTTCGTCGGCCTCGCCCAGGTCGAGCATGATTTCAGCCGCATCCAGCCGTATGCCGAGATGGGCGGGATCGATTCTCGAGGCATCGGCCAGCATCTGTAGCGCCCCGGACATGTCCCCGGCAAGCCGCAACGCGGCAGCCTGCGCCCGCAGTTCGTCAGCCGGGCCGGGAACCAGTCGATCGAGGAAGGCGCGCACCTCGGCTTCCGGCAACGCGCCGGAAAACTCGTCGACCGGCTCGCCGTCGACGAAGGCCTTGACGCTGGGAATGCCGCGCACGCCGTAGCGCGCAGCGAGTTCCTGGTTGTCGTCCGAGTTGACCTTGGCGAGCAGGAATTTGCCGCCGTATTCGGCTGCGAGTTTTTCCAGGAGAGGTTTCAGCGACTTGCATGGTCCGCACCAGGGCGCCCAGAAATCGACCAGCACCGGGCGATGCTTCGATTCCTCGAGAACGTGTTGCGGGAAGTCGGCAAGGCCGACGTCGAGGGCATGTTCGGTCATGGGGTCTCCGCGTCAAGCTGCCGGATGACGTTCATCCGGCTTAAATCAGACTAGCTTAGATCTGCCT
Organism: Hydrogenophilales bacterium; assembly: GCA_024636675.1. GTDB lineage: Bacteria > Pseudomonadota > Gammaproteobacteria > Burkholderiales > Thiobacillaceae > Thiobacillus. The sequence goes on from JAGXGM010000011.1 coordinate 37,953, forward strand.
GGCCAGCTCGGCTGCCATCCCGGTATAGGAACCCGGGCTCAGGGTTTTCAGGCGAGCCCGCTCGGGCTCGGGTATCGCCAGTCCGTCGATGAAGGCATGCAGCGTCTCGCGCGTCATGCCGGCCTTGCCGCGCGTGAGTTCTTTCAGCTGCTCGTAGGGATTGGCCACGCCGTAGCGGCGCATCACGGTCTGGATCGGCTCGGCCAGTACTTCCCAGTTGGCGTCGAGGTCGGCCGCCAGCGCGGCGGGATTGGCCTCCAGCTTGGACAGCCCGCGCAGGCAGGATTCGTAGGCGAGGAGGCTGTAGCCGAAGCCGACGCCCATGTTCCTGAGCACGGTGGAATCGGTGAGGTCGCGCTGCCAGCGCGAGATCGGCAGCTTTTCCGCGAGATGCCGCAGCACGGCGTTGGCCAGCCCCAGGTTGCCCTCGCTGTTCTCGAAATCGATCGGGTTGACCTTGTGCGGCATGGTGGACGACCCAATCTCGCCCGCCTTCACCTTTTGCTTGAAATAGCCGACCGAGATGTAGCCCCAGAGGTCACGATTGAGGTCGATGAGGACGGTGTTGGCGCGCGCCATGGCGTCGTACAGTTCGGCCATGGCGTCGTGCGGCTCGATCTGGATGGTGTAGGGGTTGAAGGTCAGCCCCAGCTCCATCACGAAGGTGCGCGCGAAGTGTTCCCAGTCGATCTCGGGATAGGCCGACAGATGCGCATTGTAGTTGCCGACCGCGCCGTTGATCTTGCCCATCAGTTCGATATCGCCGATGGCGATATAGCTGCGGCGCAAGCGATAGACGACGTTGGCCAGTTCCTTGCCGACCGTGGTGGGCGAAGCGGGCTGGCCATGGGTGCGCGACAGCATCGGCAGGTCGGCCAGCGCGTGCGCCAGGTCGGTTAGACGGACGATCAGTCTTTCCAGTGCAGGCAGCAGGATAGCGTCGCGTGCGCCCTTCAACATCAGGGCATGCGACAGGTTGTTGATGTCTTCCGAGGTGCAGGCGAAGTGGATGAACTCGGACACCGCCGCGATCTCGGCACTGCCCTGGGTCTTTTCCTTGAGGAAATACTCGACCGCCTTGACGTCGTGATTGGTGGTCGCTTCGATAGTCTTGACGCGCTCGGCGTCGGCCACCGAAAAGGTGTCGGCAATGGCGTCGAGCAGCGCGACCGCATCGGCGGAAAACGCCGGCACTTCGGCTATCTCGGGCTCGGCCGCCAGCGCCTTCAGCCACTCGATCTCGACGATGACCCGGTATCGGATCAGCGCATACTCGCTGAAGAAGTCGCGTAGCGGCGCGGTCTTGCTGCCGTAACGGCCATCGAGAGGGGATAGGGCAGTGAGTGCGGTCAGTTCCATCGTGTCATCCGATTTGTTTCAGTGTTTTTTATACAGCACGCCGGTCGCGCACGGCCTGTGCCAGCGTGCCGCTGTCCACATATTCCAGCTCGCCGCCCACCGGCACCCCGCGCGCCAGGCGGCTGACCTTGATGCCGCGCGCTTTCAGCAACTCGCCGATGGTGTGTGCGGTGGCCTCGCCTTCCGGCGTGAAGTTGGTCGCCAGGATCACTTCCTCGACTACGCCGTCAGCCGCACGGCTGATCAGGCGGTCGAGATGTATCTCGCGCGGCCCGATACCGTCGAGCGGAGAGAGGCGTCCCATCAGCACGAAATACAGGCCGCTGTAGCTTTGCGTGGCTTCCATCATGTTGAGGTCGGTGGGCATTTCGACCACCGCCAGTTGCCGCTTGTCGCGGCGCGGGCTGGTGCAGACCTCGCACACTTCCGCCTCGGAAAAGTTATTGCACAGGCGGCAATGGTGCAGATGGGTCAGCGCATGGTTCAACGCCGAAGCAAGCTGCTCGGCACCGCGGCGGTCACGCTGCAACAGGTGATAGGCCATGCGCGCGGCCGATTTGGGGCCGACCCCGGGCAGCACGCGCAAGGCGCCGATCAGATTTTCAAGCGCGACAGGTTGCACGGATCAGAACGGCATTTTCATCCCCGGCGGAATCGGCAGGCCGGCGGTCACGCTGCCCATCTTTTCCTGCACCGTGGACTCGACCTTGCGCACTGCATCGTTCACCGCCGCTGCCACCAGGTCCTCCAGCATTTCGCGGTCGTCCGTCATCAGGCTGGGGTCGATAGCGATGCGGCGTACGTCGTACTTGCACGTCATCACCACCTTGACCATGCCGGCGCCGCTCTGTCCCTCGATTTCGATATCGGCCAGCGTGGCCTGCATCTTGGCCATGTTTTCCTGCACCTGCTGGACCTGCTTCATCATGTTGCCAATGCCGCCCTTCATCATGTCGATTCTCCTAGTGGCTGTATGGAAGTGGTGTCGAGCTGGCCGCCTAACTGGTCGACCAGCTCGCGCACGAATGGATCCGATTCGATGGCGGCCACGGCCTCGGCCTGCCGCGCTTGCTTGATGCGGGTGCGCACCTGCTGCGGCGTCTTGTCAGCCGCAGCGCCGATCTCGATCGTCACGGCGAGCGTTGCCCCGTACTTGTCGCGCAGTGCCGCGATCAGCTTGTCCTGATAGGTGCGGTCGAGCAGATGCTTGTGCGCCTCGCCCACGCGCAGTGTCACGGCGTCGCCCGCCTGCGAC
>JAGXGM010000012.1 GCA_024636675.1 Hydrogenophilales bacterium
CGGTCTGCTTGATCGCGGCGGCAAAGGCGCGCTGCTCGATGCCGTGGTCCATCAGGACGCCCTTGAGGTTCAGCGGCATATGCGGCTCCAGGTCAACCTTGCAGGCGAGTCTCGGCATGACGGCCTCCGCTGCAAAGTGGGTTGTGGTAAAGTTTCACGGTCGTTTCTCCTTAAAAAGTGCGACAAAAAAGCCCCTGTTTCGGGCTGTACCAAGCGGCGTCCTGCTTCGAACAGGGCGCCGTATTTACTTAAACCAGCCGCAGCCCACCTGCTGCCGCGACGGGTGCGGTTTCTTCCATGTCCAGCAGCCCGGCCAGCATCGTGTCCAGCTCGACTTCTGGTATTCCGTCCGGCCACGTCTCGCGCACCCAGGCGTTTTCTTCCGAGGTCAGCGGACGGCGTAGCTGCGTGTAAGCCCAGCTGATGGCTGCCACATGTGTGTAGGGCTTGATCACGACCTGCAGCGGGTTGATCACATCGAGCTGGGTGCCGCGCTTGGGCAGGTAGCTGGGGAGCATGGCGCGGGCTTCTGGCGCGAAGGGGTCGATCTCGCCCAGGAAAGCCGGGGTCTTGCCGTACTTGGCTTTCTTGGCCTCGCGCAGGGTGTTGGCGCCGTAGGCCTCTTTCATCATGGCCTTGCGGTTGGTATCAACCAGCGTGTCAGGCAGGGCGTTGAACCCCTCGCCGAAGATCGCCGCGTCCTCCCGGATGCCGTCCAGACCGATGGCGAGCGGCGCGCAGGATGTCCAGGTGTCCGCGCCGGTATCCAGCGCGCGCACCCGCACGTACTGCACCCCGCGCTCGTCGCGCTCGTAGGGGTTGAGGCTCACTTCCACCTTTCCACTCACGTACACGCCAGGCACTGCTGACACGTCGTAGCGCGCGCCCTTGAGCCGCGCTGGGGCGTAGGAAATCGACAGGTCGCCTTCCACCGTGCGGGTTTCCACCTTGCTGGTGGGCAGCGCGCGCATGATGGCCTCGTCCGGGGCGATGCGCAGGTGCTCGGCGCGGATCGTGTTCCAAAGTGCGTAGCGGGTGTGGCCGTGGCGACCGTGGATACGCAGGGAGTTGAAGCCGTGCGCCCAGGTCAGCGCCCTGGCATTCAGCTCGTCCAGGTTGTCGGTCACGCAAAACGCCAGCTTGTGCTCGAACTTGGTCTCGACAATGTTCTGGCTGCCCTCAACGCCGCCGGTAGCGCGCGGGTTTCCCGGCATGTGCGTGATGTGGCGAACGTCCAGCGCCTGCAGAAAGCTCTCGAATAGATAGCCGCGGTTGCTCGATCCGGCGTCGTCGTGAAGAATCCACGGCACCCCGAACACCGGCATCGCCTCGCCACTCTGAAAGCGCTGCTGGGTGCACCAGATGAAGAAGTCGATCAGGTTTTCCGAGGTCTCCGCGCCCATGTAGTAGCGCACCATGATCGCCCCGCTGTAGCCGTCCCACATCACGTAGCGGATCACCCGCTGCGACTCGATCCGCTTCACGTTCTCCGGCTTGTTCTTGTAGAACACCCCTTCGTCCATCAGCTGGGCACCGCTATCGTCCAGGTAGAACACCACGCACACCGAGGCGTCTATTTCCCAGGTGTAGTTGGGGTGCTTGTAGCGCATCGGCATGTGCGGCGAGGGTGCGGCCAGCTGCCCGGGATGCATGCCATGCTTGCGCATCGCGCGGGAAATCGTCGATGCGTGCGCAGGCACGATCTCGCCGGTTTCCTTATCCACCCGCCCCGCCACGATCTTGCCGTTCTCGCGCATCATCTCGGCGCCATCGGCGATGCACAGCGTGCGCTTGCCGTTCTTGCGCGTGGCCGACGCCAGCGTCGTCCCCATCACCCTGACATCCTCGTCCGACAGGCAGCTCGTGCCTTTGTCGGCGCGGGTCTTGCGGCCGTCGCTGTAGCCCACCTGTTTCAGGTAGCGGTGCAAGGTCGCCAAGCTGCAGTTCAACTGCCGCGCCATGCTTTCTTTCAGTGCCGCCTTTTGCCCCTTGGCCGCCTGCGCAAGCTGGGAGCATAGGGACCGCAGGGACAGCACCTGGTCGGGAGTGAGCGAAACAGCCATGAGACAGGCCTTAGAGAGGTTGATCGAGGTTGTCGGTGACATTGAAGATGTCGATGTCCGTCATGCCGCCCTGTTTGGCGATTTCCACGATGCTTCGCAACGCCACGTGGTAGGCGCTGCATTGATGGAACAGCAATTCCAATAGCTCGCGCGCTGCGGCGATGTCTGATTTGGCCTGTGGTGTTGCGGCGTCGTGTGCCAGCTTGAGCCGAGCGCACGCGGCCTCATAAACGGCTAGTTCACGCGGGTAGCGGCTCATTGCAGCGCCTCCGGCTTCAGGCCAGCGGCGCGCAGATCGAGTTCGCTGTAGTCGCCGAGCAGAACGTCCCTATCAATCGGGAGGTGGTAGGTTTCGCTGATATCTACCGCACGCTGAGCGACCATCGCCAGGGCATGCAGGCATTCGTCGCGCATGAGCTGTCCACCGACCTCCTGCGTCAGGTGCGCCACCTCGCGGGCGATTTTGTCCAGTTCCAGCATGGCGGTACTGAGCGCCTTGTGCAGCGGTGCGCACTCGTAGTCGCGCTTCTCGATGTCGGTGAAGTCGGCCTGGCGGCGCTCGGCACTTGCCACCTTCAACTCCAGTGCGCTGATCTGGCCCTGCTTGGTGCCGATCACCCGATCGCGGTCGGCGGCGGTGTCTTCGGCTTCCTTGGCCTTGGCCGTCAGCGCGGCCTTCTCGCTGGCATGGCGGACCGACAGTTCCTGCATCAGGTCGAGGATTTGCTCGCGGTCGTCGGTTGCCATCGCGGCCTTGATGGCAACCTGGTCATCGGCGGGGAGAGCTTTGAGGGCACGGTAGTCCTGGTTGCGGAAGCCGATGCGTTCGGCGGCTTCGTAGAGGTCGCCGCCGAGCAGGTGGTACTGCTGTGCCATCTCGCGAATTCGTTTCCCGGACTTGCCGAGAAAGCGTTCACAGAATTCCTCTAAATCGGCGACGTATCGCCGATTTCCGTCGGCATCGCGATAGCTGATTGCCCGATAAGCCTTTGATTGCTTGAGTTCTATGAAGACCTCGACTTGTGCGCGAGCGGCGACCGTCGCCGAAAATTCAAGGGCCTCGATGCGGCCGAGACAGCGTGCAGCGGTGAACGCTGCCTCGCGCTCGATGTCTGCGGTTTCCTGTTCGCCTGCAACGGTGATGGCGTGTCCTGCCGGCATCGGGCCTGCGGTATCGCCGAGTTCTGCGGGCTGGTGGGGTTTGCGTGACATGTGATCCCCTGTGGGTTAATTGGCTTGGCGGCTGTAGCGCTGCCGGGTTTCTTCCAGGCGGGACGTCGCCCGTTCCATGCCTCTGAGGTGGTCCAGGGCGGTTTGGACGACGCGCGCCCCGAGCCGCCAGCGTTCGCTGTCGGGCAGCTGCTCGGCGTAGCCGGACAGCTTGAGGTTTTGCAAGTCGCGGAAAATGTTGTTCTTCTGGTTGGCTACGGTCTTGCCCACGCGCTGCGCCCAGGCGGCTGAGATTTCGGTCATGGAGAGGCCGTTCACTTCGTGCCCGGCCAGTGCGGACTGCACGAACAGCAGGCGCTGCTGGGCTTCGCAGGTGTAGCTGGTGGCGGCGGTTTGCTTGTTGTCACTCATGGTTGGTCAACTCCAGCTCTGGCTGGTGGCTGCGCGCCACGTTCTCGCGGTGCCAGGCAAGCGCCTCCAGCGCCGTGTTGATCTCGCTGGCCACCTGGTCGGCGTCCATCTGGCCGGTGGCAAACCCCAGCAGCGCAGACACGGCGGTATTCAGCGTGGTTTGCAGGCGATGCACGTCGTCTACCTCGACCTGACGGCCGTGCGGCATGGGGATCACCATCAGGCCGCTGCTGTGCGCCAGCCAGCGGGTGATGAAGTCGCAGCCGCATGCGTGCTGGAAGGCGTGGATCTTCTTGCCGGGGATCGAGCCGTCGCGCAGCCATCCGTACACCGTCCACTGCGATTCCTCGCCCGCCAGCTCGGCGATGCGGTCCACGTTGCGCCGGTGCTTCTCCAGCGCGTAGTCCTTGCACAGCTCGATCGCCTCGCGCAGCGAGCGCGGGTTGACCGTCCTCCAATTGCGGCGCGTCATTGCGTCCCCCCCTGTTCGGGTTGGCCGCAAACAAAACGGCTGTTTGCGTCTATGAAACCGCGTGTCATGGAATAAAATCGGTTCATGGCTCAAGCGGCCTTGGTGAGCACGGCCGGATGCGCAGCGTTGATCTCATCCATGATCCGGGCGGCGCGCAGCACGCGGGCCAAGGTGTATAGGCTGCGCGGCGTGCGGGTCAGGTACAGCTGGCTGTTCACGTGGCCGCGATGTGTGGAGTTGATCTCGGCCAACTCGATGGCGACCTGGGCGTGGGGGTGGGTTGGGGCGTGTTGCATGGCGGGCTCCGGGGTTGAGTTAAGTGAGTTAGGCAGCGAGCTGGGTTTCCGGCGCGAGCTTCAGGCCGAGGGCAACGGCAATTTCGTGGGCTTTGCCGAAATGGCCTTTGTACTGGCCGTTGAGGACCATGTAGACGTAGCGGCGTGAGTAGCCGTTGGCATCGGCCCAGGCGGCAACCGGTTTGCCGGCGGCCATAAATTTGAGCTTCACGTCGGCGGGGGACAGCGGTTTCTCGGTCGGCAATGGATAGGGTGTGTGCATGGCGGCTCCTGTGCTTCTGTGTGGGTAGTAACTAAACGATGGTTGAATCATAGGTGAAGAAATCTTCACCTGTCAACTAAAAGGTGAAAATATCCTCATGATCGGTCAACGGCTGAAATTTGAACGCGAGCGCATCGGGATGACGCAGCCTGAATTCGCGGCCATAGCGGGTGTCTCGAAGCGCACTCTTATCGATTGGGAGAAGGGAGTTTCTTCGCCGACGGCAGTACAACTCTCGGCGCTCATGGAGTCTGGTGTTGATGTGTTCTACGTGCTGACCGGCCAGCGCATCGTGTCGCTGCAGCAGCCGGCGCCGCCCACGCAAGAGGAAATCGAAATCCTCGCCAACTACCGGCTCAGCCGTGAGGAGGATCGCCAGGCGCTGGCGCGCACGGCTGCGGCGATGGCGAAGCAGCCCGCGCCCAAGTCTCGGCTGCGCCAGCCGAAAACCGCCGTGGTGTTCGATACCGAATACAAAGGCAAGCGCACCGGGCCAACGGTCTACAGCACGGAATACACGGGCAAACGCACTGGGCCAACAGTCATCAGCCAAGATGCGAAGGCCGCGCCGAAGAAGAAGCGCAAGGATGGGCCGCCATGAAAAAGCCGTTCACGCTGGCGCCGGGCCATGTGTCGGACGATGTGGTTGAGTCGCTGGAATTCCTGCTGGAGCGGGCGAGGAATGGCGAGGTGTTCGGCATTGCCTACGTTGCGCAATTGAAGCCGCGCGCCGTTATCATGGACACGGCCGGCGAATCGCACCGCAATCCGTTGTTCGCGTTGAGCATGCTCAGCGTGTTGGTGGCGCAGTTGACGGATCGCGTGCGGGGACGTGTGGAGTGAAACCGGCGAAGAGAAAAATTAAACGACAATAGGCTAGAGGGAGAGATAAATGAGTGATGCGGCTGGCTTTTCTGCGTTGGCGATCTTTGCCATTTCATGGGCGGTATTTGCTACCGCGGGGAGACAAAAGGGATGGCCTGGAATCATTCGGCATGGGGGCGGATTAGTAGTGGGCCTGGTGGTGCTGATGCTAGGCGTCGTGGCCTTCTCGCCATCAGAGCCAGAGCGGTCAACCGTTTCCGAGGCGTCGCAGCAGCCATCTAAACTGGCTGAGAAGCCAGCGGGGCTGGGCGTTACGCGGGCGCAATTTGCAGACCGCTGGAATTCGATCAGCCAGAACGAGATCGGCGCCATCGAGCTGACCGAGGGTGCGGCAAAGATTGACCTCGCCAAGAACCAGGGGCTCTTGCTGACCAGCAAGAATGAGAGTGGCTTGGTTGATGGCGCCATGTTCATGTTTGCGCCACAAACCGATCTGGAAGCGCTCAATGCGATGATCAACGTGGCAGCGATCATCGGGTCCACCAATCCTGAGCTGGCGCCGGATCAGCGAGGGGAAATCATGAGACGCCTTCGCATGACGGGAGATGATGCGGACTATGAGTTTGCTGATGGCGAGCGCACTAGAACGCAGGTGGTTGGATCGGTGAAGTATTACTTCACGCAGATCGCCGGCCTTCTGGTGTTCGGGGCTGAGGCTCCAGACTGAGAATCGCCAATCTGAGGCGTTGAAAAACAATCGGACGGCCCATGAGTCGTCCGATGAGATTAAAACGGTTTGTGAGTGGGTTTGATGTCACAAACCGGCATGCCGTTAGCCTTGCCTCACTTCAGACTCTCGATGAAATCCCGCATCGTATCCAGGATGCTTTCGCGGTCGTGATCTGACACGCCGAGGAATGGCCGTGCGGGGATGTCGCCCCACAAATGCTTGAACTGCGATTTCTTGCCGCCAAAGTGCTGCATGGCGCCGTATGCCTCCGGGGTGCCTACATGCACACTCTCGCCAACGACCTGGTAGTTGATGCGCAGCGAGAGCGCTTTCCCTTCGCCGATCAGCGGCTTCTTGGCCGCCAGAATGGAGCCAGACCGTTTGCTCAGGCGGCCTTTGTCGTCGCCGCGCTTGAGGTAGTACCCGTTCTTCGTACCGACGCGCTTGCCCGTTTCCTTGTCGTGGATGCCGCTGCGGCGGCGAAGATCCTCCAGGAGCGTCGTCGGGCTGTTCTCTTGCCAGCGGGTGCCGTCCGGGCCGGTGCTGGTTTGGAAGCGCGGCTTGGTCGAGCCGACCAGAACTTCACCGATGGCCTTGAGTAGCGGCTGCGGGCGTTTGACGGCATTGAGAGTCCTGCGCAGTACACGCTGCACCTCGGCGTCTTCTACTTCGATTCCAATCATGGTTTGCTCCTTTCTAGCGCTTTGGCAAGAATCTCGTGGCGACGAGTCTCCTCCCGGGAAAGCTGAACACGTGTTGTAATTTCTTCGGCGGATTTTTTGTCCGCGCTCCGCGACCGCAGGAAATTCGTATAAGCAACTGTCGCCCCAATGATCGCGGCCGCACCGACCACGGCGACAGCCAGCAATACCTGGCTCATTTTCCGCCGCCGTTACGTTTCTTTGCGCTCGCCGCTTTCTCCGGGTGGCGTTCCCTCCATTCACTCACGGCTTCTTCGAGTTCGCGGAGGGTGAGCCAGGCGCCGGCCCCGCGCCACGCTGCGTCGGCGACAAGCCGTGCGATGAGCCAGGCGATGAGCAGCATCACAAGCAGGCCTGCACCTGCCATGATGGTGCCGCCGATTAGGATGGCTGTGGATTGCATGTTCGTTCCCTCGGTAGTGGTGGTGCGTGTACTGTAGCCGCTCCGAACCCCCGCCAAAAACTAACCCCGGTTAGTCTCTACCCCCGCGCGCGCGGGTTGAAACTGCGCGGCATGTTGACCAGATACGCCGCGCTCTCGTTTGCCATCACCCCCAATGCGCAGGGGGAAATCCAGCTCACGCCCGCCGGGGTGTTCCGTGGCCGTGACGGCCGCCCGGTCGAGGTTGATGGCTTCCGGATGGACGCCGTTTCCGCCGCCAAAGTCGCCGCGCTTGCAGCTGCGCGCAAAACCCCCTTCGTCATCGACTACGAACACCAGACGCTCGCCAGCGAGAAGAACGGCCAGCCCGCGCCCGCCGCCGGCTGGTTCAAGGCGCTGGAATGGCGCGAGGGTTCAGGGCTCTACGCCACCGACGTGGAATGGACGGCCAAAGCCCGCGCGCACATCGACGCCGGCGAATACAAATTCATCAGCCCGGTCTTCAGCTACCACCCGAAAACCGGCGAAGTGCTGCGGATGCATATGGCCGCGCTCACCAATAATCCCGCGCTCGACGGCATGGATGCCGTGGCGGCGCTGGCGACCGAGTTTTTCACCCGCTCGCAAGAGCCCACCATCAAAGAGGATCGACCCATGAAGGCTATCGCCATTCTGCTGGGTCTGGCCGACGACGCGAGCGAGGCGGAGATCACCACCGCACTCGCCGCGCTCAAGGCCAAGACCGGCGAACAGGACACCACCATCGCTGCGCTCAAGACGCAGTCGCCCGACCCGGCCAAATACGTGCCGATCGAAACCGTGACGCAGCTGCAGACCGACCTGGCCGCGCTGAGCACCCGCCTCAACGACGGCGAGCTGGACAGCGTGATCGAAGGCGCACTCGACGCCGGCAAGCTGCTGCCGGCAATGGAAAGCTGGGCGCGCGAGCTCGGCAAGTCCAACCTCGCCGCGCTCAAGACTTACATCGAGAAGACCCCGGCGATCGCCGCGCTCAAGGGCACGCAGACCGGCGGACGCGGCCCTGCTGGCGCCGGCGGCGCGATCGACGATGCAACCAACACCGCGGTGATGAAAGCGCTGGGGCAGACCCCCGAGCAATTCGCCACCGGCAAAATCAAGGAGGACTGAGACATGCCCGCACTCGCAGCAGCACGTAACACCCAGGAACGCGCCGGCAACGTTGCCGGAGTCCCCGTCAAGGCCGCCACCACCTGCCATCAGGGCGGCATCGCGGTGCTCGATGCGGGCTACGCCGCGCCCGGCCGCACTGCGCTCAACCTCATCGCCATTGGCCGCTTCGAGGAAACGGCCACGGCCGTCGTGGCGGGCGACGCCACGGCGCGCGTCAAGCGCGGCACCTTCAAGTTCGCCAACAGCGCGGCCGCCGATTTGATCGCGCAGGCCGACGTCGGCGCGGACTGCTACATCGTCGACGACCAGACGGTCGCCAAAACCAACGGCACCAACACCCGCAGCCGCGCCGGCAAGATCGAAGCCGTCGACGCCGACGGGGTGTGGGTTCAAATCGGCCTCGGCCAGTAAAGGATCGCAATCATGCTCATTACCGCAGCAACTCTCCTCGCCCTGCAGCAGGGCTTCAACGCAGCATTCGCCCAGGGCTTTGGCAGCGCCGCGCCGAGCTGGGGCCAGGTCGCCATGCGCGTCCCGTCCACCGCCGACGCCGAGAACTACGGCTGGATGAAGGAAATGCCCGGCATGCGTGAGTGGATCGGCAAGCGCGTCATCCATAACCTGGAAGCCACCGCCGCCAAGCTCATCAACAAGCACTACGAGCACACCATCGGCGTCGACGCCGACCACATCCGCGACGACAAGCTCGGCATCTACGCGCCGATGTTTTCGATGCAGGGCGAGATCGCCGGGCGCCACCCCGACCAGCTGGTGTGGGGCCTGCTGCCGACCGGCTTCGCCGTCAAGGGTTTCGATGGACAGTACTTCTTCGACACCGACCACGTCGGCTACGACGCCAACGGCGCGGAAACCGCCTGGAGCAACACCGGCGGCGGCGCGGGCGCACCGTGGTTTCTGATGGACCTGTCGCGCAACTTCATGAAGCCGCTGATCTTCCAGGACCGCTCGCCGACCAACTTCGTCAGCCTGGACCGCGACACCGACCTCAACGCGTTCATGGATCGCCAGTTCCTCTACGGCGTCGATGCGCGCTACGTCGCGGGCTTCGGTTTCCACCAGCTGGCCTACGGCTCCAAGGCCGCGCTCGACGCCGCCAGCTTTGCCGCCGCACGCCTGGTGCTGGAAACCCAGAAGCGCCCCGACGGCACCCCGCTGCCGGTGATGGCCACGCACCTGGTGTGCGGCCCCAGCAACCGGGCGGCTGCCGAGGCCATCCTGAAGAAGGAATACCTGGCCGCCGGCGAGACCAACACCAACTACAAAGCGGTCGAGCTCGTCGTCAACCCGTTCCTGGGCTAATCGCAGCAGGTTGATTCACGGCGGCTGGCAACAGCCGCCATCGGTAAATCGGCTCCCGCTCGCCCAATTCGAAGAGCGGCATCAATCAGGAGAACGTTATGTCCAAGGCTCAACGCCAGCCCGCAGCACCGAAACCAAAAACACCGCCCGCAGCTAACGCACAGAAAGACCCGGTTGCGCCCGGTGCGCCCACGCCCGATCCGGCGCTTGCCGGCGCGGGCGAGACGCAGGGCAAGCAACCCGATCCCGCGCAGCCCCACCTTGTCGTGACGCATTTCCACATCGCCGCCCGCACCGACGGCTTCCGCCGTTGCGGCCGCGCCTGGCCTGCTGCCGGCGTCGAAGTGGCGGTCGCGGATCTGGCCGAAGGCGACCTCGATCGCCTGCGCGCCGAGCGCGAACTGGTCGTCACGCCCATCGCCAAGGCCGCCGAGTGATCTACGCCACCCTGGCCGACCTCGTCCTTGCCTTCGGTGAAGACGAGATCGTGCAGATCACCGACCGCGCCATGCCGCCCCTGGGCGTGCCCGACGCAACGGTGGCCGAGCGCGCGCTGTCCGCCGCCCAGGCCGAGATCGACAGCTACCTGGCCAGCCGCCACCAGCTGCCGCTTTCTGCCGTGCCCGACGTGCTGCGCGACTGCGCCTGCGACATCGCCCGCCAGCGCCTGCACGGCGCGATGGTGCCGGACGAAGTCACCCGCGCCTACGAACGCCGCATCGCCTGGCTGCGCGACGTATCCGCCGGCCGCGCCAGCCTCGGCGCGCTCACCCAAACCCTGCCCCCGCCGCCCACCGGCCTGCCCGAGATCGTCTCCGGCGGCCGCGTGTTCGGCGATCGGGGTTACTGATTATTGACGGCCGCAAGGCCGAAACCCTGGCGCAAGCCCGCTGTAGTTGCAACCCAAACCCCTGAAGGAGTCGTTCCATGAAGCCCACCAGACACATCATCCTCGCCGGCCTCTTGGTCGTTTCGTCCCTGTTTGCCGGCTTCGCCCACGCCGGCGCGCTCACCGACTTCGCCGAAAACAAGATCGTCGACGCCACCCTGCGCGGCCAGGCCATCGGCGCGCCGGCCACCTGGTACGTCGCGCTCTACACCATCTGCCCCACCGACAGCACCGCCGGCACCGAAGTCACCGGCGGCAGCTACGCGCGCGTCGCCGTCACCGCCGGCCTCACGCAATGGGCCGGCACCCAGTCGGCCGGCAGCACCATCGCATCGAGCGGCACCGGCGGCACCACCAGCAACAACGCCGCGTTCACCTTCCCGACGCCGACCGCGACATGGAACACCGTGGTGTGCTGGGGCGTCATCGACGCCGCCACCGCTGGCAACCTGTGGATCTACTCGGCGCTGACGGTCAGCAAGACGATCAACATCGGCGATGCGGTGAGCTTCGCGGCGGGCTCGGCCACGTTCCAGATCGACAACTAAGCCATGCTGACCACCGCTGAAGTCCAGTCCCACGCCGCTGATCCAACTCTAGCCGCTGCGCTTGCCGCTGGCGATGACGTGTCCGCTGCCGCCCGCCTGTCGCAACTACTGACCGAGACCGTGATGGTGCCGATCAACGAGCTTGGCGCATGGGCTGCGCAGACCGGCGTGCGCGCCGCAGTACAGGACGCCGCCGATACCGTGGGGCATCCGCTGCGCAGCGTGGCGCTGACGGCCATCGACCTGTTGCAAGGGAGCATGGCGTCGAGCTTCGACACAGTGGCGTATGCCGGGCTGTTGGACGGGATGCAGGCGGGCGGGCTGATGACACAGGCAGATCGTGACCTGCTGATGGCGATGGCGACCAAGCCGCGTCGCGTCGCGGCCAACGAAGTCGCACATGCGGTGCGCAACAATGACGGGAGCAGCAAGCTATGAGCACCACGACACTGACCAAAGCCGCGCGCACCCTAGTCGCGGCGGCAACCAGCAACGCCGCAGCCGGCACCACGCGAGGCGTGCTCGACTTGCGCACCACGCAAGGCGGGCTGCTGACGATGAAAATCACCAACGGCGCAACCGGGCCGACCGTGCAGTGCGAGGGCCGCGTGCTGGTCGCTCACAACGCCGGGACTACACCTGCCGCAGCCAGTGCCGGGGCGGATTGGAAAACCCTGTGGCGCTTCGGCGGCGGGGTAACGGCCAGCGCCATCACCGAACAGTCGATCGCCATCGACCCGTCTGTGATGCACGTTGAAGTTGAGTTCACCGGCAACACCGGGCAGGCGGTCGTGGTCGAGGCATTCATGTCCGAAATCAGCAACGCAAGCACGGTCTAATTCGTGTCGAGCATCATCCTACCAGGGAGGTTTAACCAGCAGCCGCAGGGGGCAGTACGGCTGAAAAGCTGGGTTCCGCCACCCACGTATTTCCTGATTTCTTCAGGTAACGGGTATCTTTACGACGCAGTCTCGGGTAATACAATTGCCCCTGACGTCGGGTACACGGTTGCTTGTGCAACCGGGATTGGGTATGCGACTGCTGAAAATACCACCGCGTTCCTTCATACAGGTGTGTCGTCCGATGTGGACGTGGCACCGATCAGCGTTATTTATCAGGTGGATTATCAACCCCTGGGCGGAGCAGCCACCTCCATATCGCCGACGCGCAACACCTATAGCCCATCAAGTCTGCGTGCTCTCACCGAAGGATTAGTTCACAGCCTCGGTGGCGGCAACGTCAGCAACATTTACGATGTGATGGCGACCGCGCCCGGAATTACCACGGTCGCAGCCCGCGTGACTGACCTGAATGGTCAACGGGCCTTTTGTCAAGGACATCTAAAGCAGGACCAGAATCGCCTCACGTATTGGGCGCCCACGACGCAAGCAGCCATATACCGCCCCTTTGGCGGGGATGAGCTGCCTATGGCGCTGCTTGCGTTTTGGCGTGACTACGACATTGGCGACGAATTGTGCGAGCAGGCGTCACGCGCCCCGTGGAGCCTGATCGAAGCACCTAATCGCGTCCTCTATTTCGATGTGGCTGCGGGCGGGACGACCACGCACAACCTCGAAGGCGCAGCCGCAGCCCAAGCCGCAGCCGCCGCCGCACTCTCCGTCTCCGTGCCGCTGGCCGGCGCTGGCATCTCAGTCGCCACCGCAAGCGGTGCGGTATCGGTATCAATCAATCCATCCGGTAACGCAACAGCGCAGGCCAACGCATCCGGCGGTCTGAGCCTGAGCATCCCGCTGTCTGGGTCTGCCGTGGCGCAGGCGCTGGCGGCGGCGGGCCTTTCTCAGGCGGTGCCGCTGTCTGGCGCGGCTGCAGCAGGCGCGGCGGCATCCGGGGCGATCTCGATCAACGTCAGCCTGTCGGGTGCTGCGATTGCCGATGCGGCCGCCAGCGCGGGGCTGACGGTGGAGTCGGTCGGGTCGGTGGACCTGGCCGGCAATGCGGCGGCATCCGCTGTGGCATCGGCTTCGCTCGCGCAGTCCATCCCGCTCACCGGCGCTGCGCTCACGGTATCCGGCGCGTCCGGCGCGCTGACGCAGATCGTGGCGCTGGCCGGCGCGGCGGCGGCGGCCTCAATGGCGACCGGCGGGCTGGACGTGGCGGTGAATCTATCCGGCGCGGCGCTGGTCGAGGCGCTGGCAGCGGCCGGGCTGACGGTCGGGGCGGACGGGCTGTCCGCCGACGCTGCCGCCGAGGCGTCGTCCAGCGGCACTGTCACCCTGCGCGTCAACCTGGACGGCGCTGCGGTGGCGCAGGCGATCGCCGCTGGCGCGCTGTCCGCCGATGGGCTGATCGTGGCGGGCACGCCTGGCTACAAAGTCACCCGCGCCCCGCGCTCCTGGCGCGTGTCACGCGCTCCCCGCACCTGGCACGTTTCCCGTGCCCGCAGATCCTGGAAGGTTTCCGCATGACGAAGACGTTTGATGAGATGGACCCGTGGGAAAATCCAGTGATTGAGTTCGACTTCGCTGGCGAACTTGCCGCTGTCGATACGGCCGTGGTCGAAGTAACGCCCGGCGGCCCCGAGCTGCTCGATGGGGTCTGTCAGATATCCGGCGCGGGCGTGTACCAGCGCATCAAATCCGAGGCAATGACAGCCGGGGTCAATTACCGCTTTCGCTGCAAAGCTGCGCATGGCCTCGACAAACGCGTGAGATCGGCGATTCTGCCGGTGCGCGACGCCTGACAAAAACCAACCCGCGTTAAACCCGGCCGCGCCCTGCGCGCGCGCAAAGTCCGGGTCATGATCTCCGAAGCCGAACTCCTCGACGTAATCCGCAATGCGGCCATTGGCCAGCTTTGCCGGCGCGTCGAGGTGTTGCCGTCGCTCTCCGAACGTGGGCTGATCGATGCCCTGGGCAAGCCGCCCGCTGTGTTTGCCAGCGTGCGCGCGGTGGATGTGAGCGGCGACCTGGCGACGGTGCGCTATTCGCTGTGGGTGGTGGCGCAGAACTTTCGCGGCCACCAGGCGGCGCGCCAGGGCGACGGCATTGTGCTCGGCCTCTACGACCTGGCCGAATGCGTGATGGCGGTGATCCTCGCCGAGCCGGGCTACGTGCTCAACAACTTTCGCCCAGACGGCGGCGAATACGCCGACAAATACGGCGTTCACACGGGCGAGATCACCTGCTCGGCCCAGGTGGACCTGCCCGACCAGTGCGACCTGCAGGCGCTGCTGACGCCGTTTGTAACCTTCCACGCCGACTACGACGTCGCCTCTTCCTCCACCATCGCCGCGCCCGCCGCGCCCGATACCGTAACCCTGCCCCAGGAGCCGTGATGCAGACCATGACCCTTAAACCCGCCGCCGATGTCGTGGTGCGCAAACAGGACGGCACGCCGCTCGCTGCGGCGGGCGAGCCCGTCGAACTCAACAGCTACTGGCAGCGCCGCCTCAATGACGGCGACGTGGTCGCTATTGCCGCAGCCAAACCGAAAAAGGACTAAGCGATGCCCGAGAACATCAGCTTCAACGAAATCCCGGTCGATATCCGCACGCCGGGCCAGTTCATCGAAATCGACAACAGCCGCGCGCTGAAGGGCCTGCCGACGCAGGGCCGCCGCCTGCTGGTGATGGGGCAGCGCCTCGCCGCCGGCACCGTGCTGCAGGCCGTGCCAACCCGGATTTCCAACGCGGCGGAAGCGATCAACTATTTTGGTCGCGGCTCGCAGCTGGCCAACATGGTGGCCGCCGCCAAGGCCGCCAACGCCTACACCGAAATGTGGGCGGTGGCGCTCGACGACAACGCCGCCGGCGTGGCCAGCGCGCACACCGTCACCCTCTCGGGTGTGGTCGCCGCCGCCGGTACGCTGCGGCTCTACGTCGGCGGCGTGCGCGTCGAAGCTGCCGTCGCGGCCGGCGAGGCCAATTCGGCCACCGCCACCAAGCTGGCCGCCGCGATCAACGCCAACCTCGATCTGCCGGTGACGGCTGCGGCCGCCCTCGCCGTGGTCACCATCACCTGCCGCCACAAGGGCGAAATGGGCAACACGCTCGATCTGCGCGTCAACTACTACAGCGACGACGCCAGCCCGGTGGGCTTGGTGTCGGCCATCGCGCAGAGCGTGGTGGGCAGCGCCAACCCGGCCGTGCTGACCGCGTTCGCCAGCCTGGGCGGCGACCAGTACTACAGCATCATCTCGGGCTGGTCCGATGTGGCCAACCTCACCGCGTGCGAGGCCGAGATGTCCACCCGCTGGGGTCCGATGGCGCAGCGCACCGGCCACGTGTTCGCCGGCGTCTCCGGCACCTACGGCACCCTGGCCGGCCTGGGCTCGGCGCGCAACAGCCCGCACACCACGCTGATCGGCGCCAAGAAGGTGCCGACCTCGCCGTGGATCCTCGCCAGCGTGCTCGGCGCGGTGTGCGAGTTCCACGGCGCGATCGACCCGGCCCGCCCGTTCCAGACCCTGGTGCTGCCCGGCATCCTGTCGCCGTCGATCACCGACCGCTTCACGCTGGAAGAGCGCAACCTGCTGCTGCGCGACGGCATCAGCACCTTCACCGTAGGCCCGGACGGCACGGTGAACATCGAGCGCGTGATCACCACCTACCAGACCAACGCCTTCGGGATCGAGGACATCAGCTACCTCGACCTGGAAACCAAGTGGACGGTGGACTACATCCGCTACGCGGTGCGCGCGCGCATCGCCCTGCGCTACCCCCGATTCAAGCTCGCCGACGACGGCACGCAGTTCGCCGCCGGCCAGGCCATCGTCACCCCGCGCGGCATCCGCGCCGAGCTGTTCGGCCTGTTCCGCGAGCTGGAAGAGGTGGGGCTGGTCGAGAACTTCGACCAGTTCAAGAACGATCTCATCGTCGTGCGCAGTGACGCCGATCCCAACCGGGTGAACGCAGTCATCCCGCCCGACGTCGTCAACCAGTTCCGCGTCTTCGCGGCAGCGGTTCAGTTCCGTCTGTAAACACAGGGTCTCATCATGGCAAACAAAGTAACCGGCCGGGTCTTCATCTCGATCAACGGCGCGCGCATGCGGTCCAAGGAAGGCGCCAAGCTGAATCTGGGCGGCGCCGAGCGCGACGCGGTCGTCGGCGACGACAGCATCCACGGCTTCACCGAAAAGCTCATCGCACCGAGCATCGAGTTCACCACCAGCCACATGGCCGACACCGACCTCAAGGCGCTGGCCGACCTGACCGACGCCAGCGTGCAGTTCGAGGCCGACACCGGCCGCGTCTACGTGCTGCGCAACGCCTGGTGCGCGAAAGCGATCGAAATGAGCAAGGGCGAAGTCAGCCTGGTGTTCAACGGCCTGTCGTGCGAGGAGGTTTGAGATGGACAACGTTATGGTGATTAGCCTGACCAAACCCATCAAGTTCGGCGAAGAGCTCATCGACAAGCTCACCTTGCGTGAGCCGGTGGCGCGGGATTTCCGCGAGCTGAGTGCGACCAAGCCGTTCGCCATGATGCTCGACCTGGCGGCGACGCTGTCCGGCGTGCCGGTCAGCGTGATCGATCAGCTTTGCGCGGCGGACACGATGGCGGTGTGCGACAAGGTGGGCGGTTTTTTGCCCGCCTCCCAGACAACTGGCGCGATCTGATCGGCGATATCGCCTACGTGTTTCACTTCCAGCCGAGTGAACTGTGGGCGATGACGCTGGACGATCTGGAGTTCTGGATGACGCAGGCCGAGAGGATCGACCGCGAGCGGGAAGCGGCTAACGGCGGGGGCTGAAAACCTTGTCGAGGACGTTGCCGATCTTTTCCACGAACAGCGCGACGACTCCGATGAACAGGACGGAGAACACCAGGAAAACCAAGCCGCCGATCAAGCCTTCGGTGAACGCCAGATAGATGGATACCCCGATGGCCGCAACGCCACACAGGCCGAGGAAGGTTTCCCAGAGTTTTTTCGTCATGAGGCCAGCATAGCATATGGAAATGTTGCAGTTCGCGCTGGTGCTTTCGGCGGTCAACAAGATCTCGCCAGTCATCCGCAACATCGAGGGCCGGTTTGAGGGCCTGCGTGCCAAGATCGACAAGGTGCGCGAGGTCAGCGACCGCTTCGGCCGCGACATGCTGATCGCCGGCACGGCTGCAGCGGCCGCGATCCAGCAGCCGATTTCCGCATTCGCCGAACTGGAAGACGCCTCGACGCGGCTGCGCTCGTCGTTGATGGATCGCAGCGGCGTGGCGGCCGGGTTCGGCGAGCTGGACGCGCTGGCCAAGAAACTCGGCAACCGCCTGCCCGGCACCACCGCAGACTTCTACGGGATGTTCGATGTGCTGGTGCGCAAGGGCGTGCCGGCGCAAACGATTCTCGCCGGCGTCGGCGAGGCGGCGGCCTACCTGGGCGTGGTGCTGAAGATGCCCTACACCCAGGCGGCTGAACTGGCGGCCGGCCTGCAGAAATCGCTGGGCATCGCCGAACGCGACATGCTCGGCTTCATGGACACAATCCAGCGCGCGGTCTACCTCGGCATCGATCCGCGCGACATGGAATATGCATTCGCCCGCAGCGGCGGCGCGCTGAAGGCGCTGGCGCTGCAGGGCAAGGCGTCGGCCGACGCGCTGGCGCCGCTGTTCGCCATGCTGATCCCGGTCACCGCGTCGGGCGAAACGGCGGGTTCCGGGCTCAGCGCCATCCTGCGCCAGGTGATGGATGCGAGCAACATCAAGTCGGCCAACAAGGAGCTGGCGAAGTTCGGCATGAGCATGAGCTTCGTCGACAAGGCCGGGAATTTCGCAGGCATCGAGAACTTGCTGGCGCAGATGGAGAAGCTGCGCGGCCTCAACCAGTCCGACCGGATGGATGTGCTGACGGCGCTGTTCGGCAACAGCAGCGAGGCGCTGGCTGTCGCCTCGACGCTCATGGAACAGGGCGTCGGCGGGTACCGCAAGATCATCGAACGCATGCAGGCGCAGGCCGACCTCAACAAGCGCGTGTCCGCCAACCTGCAGACGCTCACCAACGTGTGGGACGCCGCGAGCGGCACCTTCCGCACCATGCTGGCCGACTTTGCCGGCGCGATGGGGCCCGAACTGAAGGCGCTGGCGCAGTGGTTCAACGATGTGTCTGCGAAGGTGGGGCAATTCATCCAGGATCACCCCATGCTCGCCAAGGCGATCGGTCTGGGCGTGGTGGCGTTTGCCGCGCTGTCGATCACCCTCGGCGCCACCGCGCTCGCGCTGGCCGGCGTGCTGCGCTACGTGATGCTGGTGGCCCCGATCCTGGGGGCATTCATGCGCATCGGCCGGGCGATCGCACCGGTGATCTCCGGCCTCGCCTGGCTGTTCCGGCTGCTGGGGGTGGCAATCCTGAAGAATGTCGTACAAGCCCTGTTGATACTCGGCCGCGTGGCGATGGCCAACCCCATCGGCCTGCTCATCACCGTGCTGGCCGGCGGTGCCTACCTGATCTACAAAAACTGGGACAAGCTCAAAGGCTGGTTCGGCCAGTTCTGGGAGTGGATCAAGACCAAGGCGGTAGACGTCGGGGCGATCCTGATGAAGGTGATGTTGCCGCTGCGTGCCGCGAAATGGCTGGTCGAGAAATCAATCGAGCTGACCGCACCAGCTGCGTCGCGGCCGCGCGCGCCTTCGGTGTCGGGCGCGGGCCAGCAGCGCGTGGGCGGTACCGTGCACGTCAAGATCGATTCCGACGGCCGCGCGCGCGTGCACCAGGTGCGATCGGATAACCCGCGCGTGCCGGTGCAGGCCGATGTCGGCCGCACGATGGTGATGCCATGAGCTGGCGCGATCTGCTGCAGCCGGCGTCGTTCCGCGGCGTCGCGTTCAAGTTCGAGTCCTCCGACGCCAGCGGTGGACGCCGCGCCCAAACCCACGAATACCCGATGCGCGACACGCCCTGGACCGAGGATCTCGGCCGCAAGGCGCGCACGGTTTCGCTCAATGCCTACGTGCTCGGCGCCGACTACATGGCCGCGCGCGACGCCCTCATTGCTGCACTCGACGCCGCCGGCGCCGGCACGCTGGTGCATCGCTACTGGGGCGAGCTGCAGGTCGTGGTCATCGATTACCGGGTGTCGGAGTCCAGCGGCGAGGGCGGCATCGCCCGCTTCTCGATCTCGTTCGCCGAGGCCGGCTCGCAGACCTTCCCGGCCGCGCGCATCGACACCGCCGAGGCGCTGGCCGTCCAGGTGGAAAAAACCCGCGCCGCCGCGCAGAAAACCTATGCCGACATGCACCAGGTGGCCGGGCTGCCGGGCTGGGTTTCCGCCGCGGCTGTCGCCGATTTCAGCGGCGCGCTCGATGCGATCGACAACCTGACCGCCCAGTTGACGCCCGATCTGACGCTGCTTGCCGAGATCCAGCTCGCCGCCGGACGCGTCGCCGGAATGCTGGGCGATCTGATCCGCGTGCCGGTGTCCGCAGCTGCTGCGGTCGACGCCCGAATCCGCGCGCTGGCGCAGGTTCCTTCCAGCCCGCGTGACGCCTTCACCGCGCTGACTGCGCTGTTTGGCCGCGACGCCGCGCCCGCTGCGCCCGCCACCACGCCATCCAACCAGCAGGCCGCGATCAACCGTGGCGCGACCGCCGCCCTGGTGCGCCAGCTGGCGGTGACCGAGGCGGCCGGGCTGCTGCAGTCGACTGATTTCGACAGCGCGATCGCGGCGGCCGAAGCGCGCGACACGGTGCTCGATGCGCTCGACAGCGAAGCCGCCGCCACCCCCGACGACGCGCTGTTCCGCGCGCTGTCCTCGCTGGCCGCGGCCGTCACCCGCGCCGTGGCCGCGCGATCGGACAGCCTCGCCCGCATCGGCACGGTGCGCTTTTCCGCCACGCTGCCGGCGCTGGTGGTGGCGCACCGGGTCTACGGCGACGCCACCCGCGCTGATGAGATCGTGTCCCGCAACCGCGTGCGCCATCCCGGCTTCGTGCCGGGCGGCGTGGCGCTGGAAGTGGCCACATGAGTTTCGAGCTGCTGGTCGACGGCCAGCGCCACGGCGGCTGGACGCGCGCCTCGGTGAGCCTGGGCATCGAGCAGATGGCGGCGGCGTTTTCGCTCGACTACACCCAGCGCGGGCCGGCTGACGCCGCCGCCCGCCCGATCCGCCCCGGGCAGCGCTGCGTGCTGGAGTTGCTCGGCCAGCCCGTGCTCACGGGCTGGATCGACGAAGACAGCGCCAGTCTCGACAAGTCGACGGTCAGCTATGCCGTCAACGGCCGCAGCCTGACGGCTGATCTGATCGATTGCAGCGCGATTCACCGCAGCGGCCAGTGGGCCGGCCGCACACTGAGTCAAATCGCGTCTGACCTGGTGAAACCGTTCGACATCCCGCTACATGTCCGCACCAGCGTGGGCGCGCCGCTGCCGTCGTTCGCCCTGCAGGAAGGCGAGACGGTTTTCGAAGCGCTCGACCGTGCCGCCCGGCTGCGCGGCCTGCTGCTCGCGGCCGATGGCGACGGCGCATTGGTGATCATCCGCGCCGGCAGCGAGAAAGCGCCGGGCGAGCTGCGCGAGGGCCAGAAC
>JAGXGM010000013.1 GCA_024636675.1 Hydrogenophilales bacterium
CTACGGGCAGAGACACTCATCGGGCGCTATTCTTACTTGGGACAACAATTGGGGTGGTCGGGGTGAGGGGATTCGAACTCCTGACATCCTGCTCCCAAAGCAGGCGCGCTACCGGGCTGCGCTACACCCCGAAATCCTGTTAATTCGTTACAGCCGAATTCGGAGAAGCGAGACTATACATGGCCAAATTGGCCGGGTCAATTTTTGCTTGAGTCGGATGAGGGGTTCCGGGAAAATCACGCTTTTGCTTTAGGGTTGCCTTGATGAGCGCACGAATTCTAGATGGTAAGGCCATGGCCGACACCATCCTCGCAGTGATCCACGACAAGGTGGCCGAACGCGAGGTGCAGGGCAAGCGTCGCCCTGGTTTGGCGGTGATCCTGGTCGGTGGTGATCCTGCTTCGGCCGTGTATGTGCGCAACAAGAAGCGCGCCTGCGAACGTGCCGCTGTCACCAGCGTCTCGCACGATCTTCCGACCACCACTACACAGGACGAACTCCTCGCGCTGATCGACACGCTGAATGCCGAAGCTGCCATCGACGGCATCCTGGTGCAGTTGCCGCTGCCGGCGCATATCGATGCGGAGACCGTGATCGAGCGCATCCGGCCGGACAAGGACGTCGATGGCTTTCATCCCTATAACATCGGGCGTCTGGCGGTGAAGATGCCGACGCTGCGACCGTCCACTCCGCGCGGCATCATGACGCTATTGCGCGCGACCAACGAGGAACTGCGCGGAAAGAATGCGGTGATGGTCGGCGCGTCCAATATCGTCGGCCGGCCGATGAGCCTGGAATTGCTGCTGGCGGGCTGCACCATCACCGTGTGCCATAGCGCCACGCGCGACCTGGAAAGCTTTGTGCGCTCGGCTGAAATCCTGGTGGTGGGGGTGGGCAAGCCATGCATGATCCCGGGCGACTGGATACGCGAAGGCGCGATCGTGATCGACGTCGGCATCAACCGCCTGCCCGATGGCAAGCTGGTCGGCGATGTCGATTTCGAATCCGCGAAGGCGCGCGCCAGCTGGATTACCCCGGTACCCGGTGGGGTGGGGCCGATGACCGTGGCGACGCTGCTGGAAAATACGCTTGAAGCGGCGTTGATGCACAACCCTTAGGGCTTAGGGAGTCAGCGCTGGTGCAGCGTTCTGAGGTAGGCCACGTCGACGAAGGGCTGGCCGAGATCCGGGCCGGCCAGCACCCGGTTGGGTGCGTCAGGTTCGCCAAGGTCGGACAGCACGACCGCAGCGCCGGTGAAGTCGTGCTCAAGCGTGTAGTCGTTGACTGTCACCAGCGTTTTCAGGCCGGCCCCCAAGGCCGCGCGCAGGCCGTTTTCCGAATCCTCGAAGGCCAGGCAGACCGCGGGTTCCAGTCCCATTTTTTCCAGCGCGAGATGGTAGATGTCGGGCGCGGGTTTCTTGGCCGGCACGATATCGCCTGCCGCGATCACCTCGAACCAGTCCTGCGTGCCTGAGCCGAGGCTGTGTTCCAGCAGCACGGTGACATTTTCCGGGGTGGTGGTGGTGGCGATCGCCAGCCGCAATCCGGCCGCGCGTGCCTCGAGCAGCAGCCGCTTGACCCCGGGCCGCATGGGGATGCCGCCGCGCGCGGCGAGCGCTGCAAAATGCCGGGTCTTGGCCTGATGGAGTTCCACCACCAGATCGTCGAAGTTGGCCGGTTTTCCATAGTCCGGCCGAAAGTGGTCGACATAGTATTTCATCCGCTCCTTGCCGCCGGTAACGCTGAGCAGCTTGCCGTAGAGGGCGACATCCCAATGCCAGTCGAGGCCTGCGTCGGCAAAGGCTTGATTGAAAGCGGGCCGGTGGCCGTCGCGTTCGGTGTCGGCCAGGGTGCCGTCAACGTCGAAGAGTAGGGCGTGTAGTGTCATATGGGTTGCGGTGGTTAAGCGATTCTGATATTAAGTCAGGTTGGGCCAAGCCCGGAATACACCAACTTCAAAGAGAACAAGATGGCTGAAACTTTGATGCGCTTTGAGCCTTACAAGGCAAAAAAAGGCGAAGAATACATGAATGCAAAACAGCTCGGGCATTTCCGGAAAATGCTCGAGGCCTGGAAAGCCGAATTGTCGCAGGATATCGACAGCACCCTGCATTCCATGCAGGACGAGCAGACAGTGTTTGCCGATCCCAATGACCGCGCCACCCAGGAGTCGGACATGGCGCTCGAGCTGCGCAACCGCGATCGCGAGCGCAAGCTGATCAGGAAAATCAGCGAGACCATCGCCAAGATCGACAGCGGCGATTACGGCTACTGCGAATCCTGCGGCATCGAAATCGGCCTGGATCGCCTGCAGGCGCGCCCGACTGCAACAATGTGCATCGACTGCAAGACGCTCGAGGAAATTCGCGAACGTCAGGTCGCCAAGTGAACCTGGCACGCCAGGTTGTCAAGTAGGCCAGCCCAGTCAACTTGCCCCTTCAGCCCATCCGCAAAGCGCATATGACCGATACCAGCGAATTCGACCGTAGTTTCAATGGATTGCTATACAGCGTGATGCGCTGGGATCAGCTGACGGCATTCTGGCAAAAGGTGGATGCCGGGGCCGGCTGGTATCTGTATGCGGTCGGTCAGCAGGTGCCGCAAGAGCCTTCTGCTGCCGACAAGGTGCAGCAGTTCATGAGCGAACTGGATGAACTTCTGCGGCGCGAGCATCACGAGGATTACTGCGCAATTGTTTACGCCGACAACCTCGATGCGCCCAGCTTCATCAAGATCTACGATCCTAATCACCTCGGCAGTTCGTGCGGTTCCAGTTCGACGAAATCGTCGGTGCTGCCGGGTTGGGTGATGAGCCGCACGCCGCCGCGCGAGCTCGAAATGAATGGCGTGGTGACCGGCCAGCGCAAGCGGTGGTGGCAGGCATTCCTGGGTGAAGTGGTCTGACTGCCTGGCCGATTGGACCACTAAAAAACGCGCCGGGTGGCGCGTTTTTTAGTGGGGCCGGCAACCTTCCGCCGGCCAGAGGAACGCTGCCGGCTTAGCTGGCTTCTTCCTCATTGCCCTGTGCCGGGGCGGGCGCCGGGGCGGGCGCTTCCAGCAGGGCCTTCATCGACAGGCGCAGGCGGCCTTTTTCGTCCGCCTCCAGAATCATCACTTTCACGACCTGGCCTTCCTTCAGGTAATCGCCGATAGCGTTGACGCGCTCATGGGCGATCTGCGAAATGTGCAGCAGGCCGTCGCGGCCCGGCAGTACGTTGATGATCGCGCCGAAATCCAGCAGCTTGATGACCGGGCCTTCGTAGACCTTGCCGACTTCGACTTCGGCGGTGATCTCCTCGATGCGTTTCTTGGCGAGTTCGCCGGCTTCGATGCTGGTGCAGGCAATCTTCACGCTGCCGTCTTCCTGGATGTCGATCTGGGTGCCGGTTTCTTCGGTCAGCGCGCGGATGACCGCACCGCCCTTGCCGATGACGTCGCGGATTTTTTCCGGGTTGATCTTCATCGCGATGATGCGCGGCGCATAAGCCGACATCTCGTGGGTGGCCGACATCGATGACTTCATGATGTCGAGAATGTGCAGGCGGCCTTCCTTGGCCTGCGTCAACGCGGCCTGCATGATTTCCGTCGTGATCCCGGTGATCTTGATGTCCATTTGCAGCGCGGTCACGCCCTTTTCGGTGCCTGCCACCTTGAAGTCCATGTCGCCCAGATGATCCTCGTCACCTAGGATGTCGGTCAGCACGGCGAAGCGGTTGCCTTCTTTGATCAGGCCCATGGCGATGCCGGCGACGTACGCCTTCAGCGGTGCGCCGGCGTCCATCAGCGACAGGCAGCCCCCGCACACCGAGGCCATCGACGACGAGCCGTTGGATTCGGTGACTTCCGAGACTACGCGCATGGTGTAGCCGAACTCCTCCCTGCTTGGCAGAACCGCCAGCAGCGCGCGCTTGGCGAGCCGGCCGTGGCCGATTTCGCGGCGCTTGGGCGCCCCGACGCGACCGGTTTCACCGGTGGCGTAGGGGGGCATGTTGTATTGCAACATGAAGCGGTCGGAGTAGGAGCCTTCGAGTGCATCGATCGTCTGCTCGTCGCGTCCGGTGCCCAGGGTGGTGACGACCAGCGCCTGGGTTTCGCCGCGGGTGAACAGGGCGGAACCATGGGTGCGCGGCAGCACGCCGGTGCGGATGGTGATCGGGCGCACGGTGCGGGTGTCACGACCGTCGATGCGCGGCTGGCCGGACAGGATGCGGTTGCGCACCACGCCGGCTTCCAGGCGGTGAAAGGCGTCCTTCACTGCATTGACAGTGACGGTGTCCATGTCGGGGGTGATGACTTCGGCAAAGGCCTTGCTGCGCACGTCGTCGATCGCGGTCATGCGCGCCCGCTTTTCCTTGATGTTGTAGGCCTGCTGCAGGCCGTCTTCGGTAAGGGCTTTCAGGCGCTCCACCATCACGGTGTCTTCGGCGACCGGCTGCCAGTCCCACGCGTCGGCGCCGGCTTCGTCGGTCAGCTCGTTGATCGCGTTGATCGCGACCTGCATCTGCTGATGGCCGAATACGACCGCGCCCAGCATGATGTCTTCGGGCAGTTCCATCGCTTCGGATTCGACCATCAGCACGGCCGATTCGGTGCCGGCAACGACCAGATTCAGCGCCGAGTCCTTCAACTCGGTGTTGGTCGGGTTGAGCACGTATTCACCGTTGATGAAGCCGACGCGCGCCGCGCCCACCGGGCCGTCGAACGGCAGGCCGGACAGCGAGAGCGCGGCAGAGGCACCGATCAGCGCCGGAATGTCCGCGCTGACTTCGGGGTTGGACGAGATCACCGTGGCGATGATCTGCACTTCGTTGAAAAAGCCTTCGGGAAAGAGCGGGCGGATCGGACGGTCGATCAGGCGGCAAATCAGCGTCTCGCCTTCGGACGCGCGGCTTTCACGCTTGAGGAAGCCGCCGGGGATGCGGCCAGCGGCGTAGGTTTTTTCCTGGTAGTCGACAGTCAGCGGAAAGAAATCCTGGCCGGGCTTCACTTCGTTCTTGGCGACCACGGTGACTAGCACCACGGTGTCGTCCATGTTGATCAAGACTGCGCCGGAGGCCTGGCGGGCGATTTCGCCGGTTTCCAGGGTGACCAGGTGGCGGCCGTAGGTGAAGGTTTTCTTGATAGCGCTCATACGAGTTCCTTTCAAAGCAAAAACGCCCCGCATGAGCGGGGCGTGAAAAATTCAGGGGGCAACACGCCCCTTCCACTGTGCCTGTGCAGCAGGGTGCTGGATCATCACAGTGGTTTTGCCGGATTTACTTGCGCAGACCGAGGCGTTCGATCAGACCCTTGTAACTTCCGAGGTTGGTGCGCTTCAGGTAGTCCAGCAGCTTGCGGCGGCGGCTCACCATTTTCAGCAGGCCACGACGCGAGTGATGGTCCTTCATGTTGGCCTTGAAGTGGCCGGTCAAGTCATTGATGCGGGCCGTCAGCAGGGCAACCTGCACTTCGGGCGAGCCGGTATCGGCGGCGGCGCGTTGGTAATTCTGGACGATTTCAGCTTTTTGAGCGACGGTAACAGCCATGGTGTACTCCTTCTAAATCGCGTGGCCTGCGGCTGAGCGGGACACGTTCTGGGAAACCGGCAATTTTACGCCGAATGGGGGGGCTAACTCAAGCTTGTTGGGTGGCAATCAGACGGCGGGGAAGCAACTGGCCAGCCTCGGCATCGGCCAGACCGATGAAAACCTGTGCGGCGGTGTAAATGCGTGTCAGTCCTTGATGTTCGGTCAGGTGCGGCACGCTGCGGCCCCGGCACAGGGCCGCAGCGTCGGCGGCGTCAAGCTGGATGGCGGGCAGATGGGCGACCAGGCAGTCTGCGGGCAGCAGCAGGGCTTGCCGCTGACTGGGCTCAAGCGCTTCCAGGTCGGTGAGTGTATGCGCCTGCTCCAGTCCGAATCCACCGGCTGTGCTGCGTGTCAACGCAGTGAGGTGGGCCCCGCAACCGAGCACGGCGCCGATGTCCTGCGCCAGGGTGCGGATGTAGGTGCCGGCGCTGCATTGCACGTCGAGCACCACGCGCGGTGGCTCGCATTCGATCAGTTCAAGGGCGCGTATCGTCACCTTGCGTGGCGGGCGCTCGATTTCGATGCCGGCGCGGGCGTATTCGTAGAGCGGGCGCCCCTGATGCTTGAGCGCCGAATGCATGGGCGGGATCTGCTCGATTTCACCGGTGAAGCGGGGCAGCAGTGCCTCGATCTCGGCGCGGCTGGCATGGACCTCGCGGGTGGCGAGCACCTCGCCTTCCGGGTCGCCCGTGGTGGTGGTGGTGCCGAGTTGCAGCACGGCGCGATAGTGCTTGTCGGCTTCGAGCAGGTAGGCGGAAAACTTGGTGGCCTCACCGAAGCACAGCGGCAAAAGGCCGTCGGCAAAAGGATCAAGGGTGCCGGTGTGGCCTGCCTTTTTGGCATTGAGCAGCCACTTGGCTTTTTGTAGTGCGGCGTTGGAGGTGATGCCGACCGGCTTGTTCAGCAACAGCACGCCATCGATCGGCTGGCGTAGCGGTTTCACTCGTCTTTCGGGTGTTTGGCGTCTTCGGCGACAGCTGCATCGATCAGCTGGCTGAGCTCAATACCGCGTTCGACCGAGCGGTCGTAGACAAAGCTGAGTTTGGGCACCACGCGTAACTGCATGCGGCGTGACAACTGCGTACGCAGAAAGCCGCTGGCGCGCTGCAGGCCCAGCAGGCAGGCAGCGTGCTCGGCTTCGCCGCCCAGGGTGGTGAAGTAGACCTTGGCAAACTCCATGTCGCGGTTGACCTCCACCTCGGTGATGGTCAGCATGCCGACGCGCGGATCCTTCACTTCCTGTCGGATCAACTCCGGCAGTTCGCGCTGGATCTGGTCGGCGACCCGACGGGCGCGTGGGAAATCCTTCGGCATTACAGGCTACGCGCGAATTCCACGACCTCGAACACTTCGAGCAAATCACCTTCCTGGATGTCGTTGAAGTTCTTGATGGACAGTCCACACTCGAAGTTGGCCTTGACTTCCTTGACGTCATCCTTGAAGCGCTTGAGCGAATCGAGCTCGCCCTCATGGATCACCACGTTGTTGCGCAGCACGCGGATGCCGGCGTTGCGTTTGATGACGCCATCGGTCACGTAGCAGCCGGCAATGGTGCCGACCTTGGAGACGTGGAAGACCTGGCGGACTTCCACGCTGCCGATAACGCTTTCGCGCTTTTCGGGGGCCAGCATGCCGGACAGCGCGGCCTTCACTTCATCCACAGCTTCGTAAATGATGTTGTAGTAGCGGATATCCACGCCGCTGGATTCGGCCAGCTTGCGTGCGGCCGCATCGGCACGCACGTTAAAGCCGATCAGCACCGCCTTGGAGGCGAGCGCCAGGTTGACGTCGGACTCGGTGATCGCGCCCACTGCACTGTGGATGATGTTGACCTTGACCTCGTCGGTCGACAGCTTGGCCAGCGCGTGCGCCAGGCCTTCGTAAGAACCCTGCATGTCGGCCTTGAGGATGATGGGCAGCTGCTGGACTTCGCCTGCACCCATTTGACCGAACATCGATTCCAGCTTGGCTGCCTGCTTTTTGGCGAGCTGCACGTCGCGGAATTTACCCTGACGGAACAGCGCGATTTCGCGCGCCTTGCGCTCGTCGGGCAGCACCATCATGTCCTCGCCGGCACGCGGCACGTCGGACAAACCCTGGATTTCAACCGGGATCGAGGGGCCGGCTTCGGTGACGACCTTGCCCGACTCGTCGAGCATGGCGCGCACGCGACCAAAAGCCTGGCCAGCCAGCACCATGTCGCCGCGGCGCAGGGTGCCGGATTGCACCAGCAGCGTAGTGACCGGGCCCTTGCCTTTGTCCAGGCGCGCCTCGATGACGAGGCCTTTGGCCGGTCCTTCGGCGGCCGCCTGCAGTTCAAGCACTTCGGCTTGCAGCAAGAGGGCGTCGAGCAGACCGTCGATGTTGGTATTGGCCTTGGCCGATACTTCGATGAACTGGGTGTCGCCGCCCCATTCTTCGGGGGTGACGCCCTGTGCAACAAGTTCCTGGCGGATGCGCTCGGGGCTGGCGTCGGGTTTGTCTATCTTGTTGATGGCCACCACCAGCGGCACGCCTGCTGCCTTGGCGTGGTGGATGGCTTCGATCGTCTGCGGCATCACGCCGTCGTCCGCCGCTACCACCAGCACCACGATGTCGGTCGCTTTGGCGCCGCGTGCCCGCATCGCGGTAAATGCTTCGTGGCCCGGGGTGTCGAGGAAGGTGATGACGCCTTTTTCGGTTTCGACGTGATAAGCGCCGATGTGCTGGGTAATGCCGCCGGCTTCGCCGCTGGCCACCCGTGTGCGCCGGATGGTATCTAGCAGCGACGTCTTGCCGTGGTCGACGTGGCCCATCACCGTGACCACTGGTGGGCGGGCGCGCATGAGCACCTCGCCGGTAAAGCCGGTGTCGATATAGGCTTCCGGCGTATCGAGCGCGGCAGGCTTGGCAATGTGGCCCATTTCCTCAACCAGGATGATCGCAGTTTCCTGGTCGAGCACCTGGTTGATGGTCACCATGCTGCCCAGTTTCATCAGGGCCTTGATGACCTCGGCCGCCTTCACCGACATCTTGTGGGCAAGTTCGGCCACGGTGATGGTTTCGGGCACCAGCACCTCACGCACGATCGGCTCGGTCGGCGCGACGAAGGTAGTTTCCTCATGGCCGGATCTGGATTTTCCCTTACGGCCACGCCAGCCGGCGTCGGGCGCGGCACCGCCGCGGGTCTTGAGTCCACCCTTGCGTTTTGCGGCGTCGTCTTTCCAGGTGCCGCCAGCTTTCTTGTCCGGGCCTTTGGCGCCTTTGGCGGCAGCCGGCTTGTCGGGCTTATGCAGGGTTTTTGCAGTGGGCGCAGCGGCCGCAGCGGGCGCTGGGGGTGCAGCGGCTTTTTCCGCTGCTGCAATTTTGGCGGCTTCGCGCGCGGCTTCAGCCTGCTTGCGCAAGGCCTCGCGTTCGATGCGGGCCTTGGCATCCGAGGCCTGGCGTTCCTGTAGTGCCAGGTGACGGCGCGTTTCTTCTGCGCGCACCTTGACTTCGGCCTCGTCCAGGATTGAGGCTTTTTTGATGCGGGTGGTTTTCTTCACCACCGGGACGGCTTCTGCTGCGGGCTCCACGGTCTCCTCAAGCGGCGCGGGCGCAGCTTCAGCGGTAACGACGGGTTCCACCACAATGGGTTCGGCGATGACGGGTTCAATCGCAGCCGGTTCGGCAGCGACCGGCTCGATTTCCGCAGCCTTGGGCTCCGCAGCCTTGGTCTTGGCCGGTTTCGCAGCAACCGGCTCGGCGACAGGCGCCTCAGTCTCGGCCTCGATGACCGGCTGAACCTGTTCCTCGATCAGCGGAGCGGCGGCTTCGATTTCGGGTACGGGCTCCGCCACGGGCTGGATTTCGGTCGCCAGCGCAGCGGCATCGCGCTTGACGTAGGTGCGTGACTTGCGCACTTCCACCTGAATGGTGCGCGACTTGCCTGTGCTGTCCGTTTTGCGGATTTCACCGGTCTGCTTGCGCGTGATGGTGATCTTGGTTTTCCCCGCCTCGCCGCCGCCACCGCCGTGCATTTTTCGCAGATAGTCGAGCAAATGCGCTTTATCCGCTTCGGTGACGGGATCGACGACATCATTCTTGCTGACGCCTGCCGCCTTCAGCTGTTCAAGCAGCAGATGGGGCGGAAGTTTCAGTTCCTGGGCAAATTGTTCTACGTTCATGCAGTCCTCTTGGCGTATCAGCCTTGGGCGAACCAAGGCGCGCGTGCGGCCATGATCAATTGTTTGGCGCGTTCGGCATCCATGGCGGAGATATCGATTAGTTCATCGACTGCAAGTTCCGCCAGGTCCTCGGTGGTGTGGATGCCCTTGCTGGCAAGCGTGCGTGCGGTTTCGGCGTCCATGCCTTCGAGCGACAGCAAGTCGCCTGCGGAGGCCTCGACCTGTTCCTCGCCGACAATGGCCGCAGTCAGCAACGCGTTGCGGGCACGGTTGCGCAGTTCGTTGACCAGGTCTTCGTCAAATGCCTCGATCTCGAGCATTTCATTCAGCGGGACGTAAGCGACTTCTTCCAGCGTGGAGAAGCCTTCGTCAACCAGAATCTGGGCAACTTCCTCGTCCACGTCGAGTTTTTCGACGAAGAGTGCGAGGGTCTTGCCGCTTTCGCTGGATTGTTTTTCTTCTGCCGCTTCGCGCGACATGATGTTGAGTTCCCAGCCGGTCAGCTCGGATGCCAGGCGCACGTTCTGGCCGCCGCGGCCGATCGCCATCGCCAACTGTTCCTCGTCCACCACCACGTCCATGCTGTGCTTGTCTTCGTCCACCACGATGGAGCTGACCTCGGCTGGCGCCAGCGCATTGATGACGTACTGCGCAGGATCAGCCGACCAATGGATGATATCGACACGCTCGCCGGCCAGTTCGTTGGTCACCGAGGTGACGCGCGAACCGCGCATGCCGATGCAGGTGCCGATCGGGTCGATGCGGGGGTCGTGCGAGACGACCGCAATCTTGGCGCGCAGGCCGGGATCACGGGCGGCTGCCTTGACTTCAAGCAGGCCTTCCTCTATTTCCGGCACTTCGAGTTCGAATAGCTTCATGATGAATTCGGGTGCGGTGCGCGACAGCACCACCTGCGGACCGCGGGCGCCGCGGTCGATACGCAGCAGGTAGGCGCGGACGCGGTCGCCGACGCGCAGGTTCTCGCGCGGGATCATCTGGTCGCGGTGCAGGAAGCCTTCGATGCGGCCCGATTCAATGACGGCGTTGCCGCGATCGATGCGCTTGACGACGCCGTTGACGAGGTGTTCCTTGCGGTCGAGGAAGTCGCTGATGATCTGCTCGCGCTCGGCGTCACGGATCTTCTGCAGGATGACCTGCTTGGCGGCCTGGGCCCCGATGCGGCCGAACTCGATGTTTTCCAGCGGCTCTTCGATGTAGTCGCCGATCTCGATGTCGGGATGCTTGTCCTGCGCGTCGACCAGCAGAATCTGGTAACCCTCGGATTCGAGGTCGGCCTCGGACACGACCTGCCAGCGGCGGAAGGATTCGTATTCGCCGGTTTCGCGGTCGATCGACACGCGCACGTCGGCCTCTTCCTTGAAGCGCTTTTTGGTGGCGGAGGCGAGCGCCTGCTCAAGTGCTTCGAACACCACCTCTTGGCCCACGTTCTTTTCGCGCGCCAGCGCATCGGCCAGCATTAACAATTCACGACTCATCATTCCCTCCAGCCTTCCTAAACCTTGGGGTTCAGGCGGGCAGCGTCCACATTTCTTAAATCAACCGACACTTCCGTGCCATCGACGATCAATTTCACCACGTTTTCTTCCAGGCCAACCAACTGACCACTCAGGCGCCGCCGGTTATCCATCGGCACCCGCAGTTTGAGGGCCACCGGCTCGCCGGCGAAGCGTATATAGTCCTGCGGCCTGACCAATGGCCGGTCGATGCCCGGTGAGGACACTTCCAGTCTGTCGTAGTCGATGTTCTCGACAGCGAACAGGTGGCTCAGGTGATTGCTCACCTTGGCACAATCTTCAATCGTGATGCCTTCAGGCTTGTCGATAAATATCCGCAATAACCCGCGGCCGGCGCGCTCAAGCGTCACCAACTCGTAACCGAGTTCGGCAAGCACAGGCTCCAGGCGGGCGGGCAAATCCATCATCGAAAATCCATCGTTGTGTCGCGGCGCAACACAAATAAAAAATGGGCAAACTGCCCATTGTGTTAGTAATCAAGCGCCGGAATTATACCACTCGGGCCGGCGGACTGAAAGACAAGGATGGTGCCCGGAACCGGAATCGAACCGGTACGCCATCGCTGGCGAGGGATTTTAAGTCCCTTGTGTCTACCAATTTCACCATCCGGGCAAAGCGGACGGTTGATCAAAAGTCTGGAGGCGCGAG
>JAGXGM010000014.1 GCA_024636675.1 Hydrogenophilales bacterium
CCCTGCTCGAAAACTGCAAAATTCTGGTGGTGGGGGAAGGATTCGAACCTTCGAAGGCAGAGCCGTCAGATTTACAGTCTGATCCCTTTGACCGCTCGGGAACCCCACCCAAACGAAGCGCGAGATTATAGGGCTTTTCGGGATCGCGTGTCAATTATCCCTTGAGTAAATTACCCGATTCACAGATTGAACTCACACATTGAACAGGAAATTCAGGACATCGCCATCCTTGACCACATACTCCTTGCCCTCGGCGCGCATCTTGCCCGCCTCCTTGGCGCCCTGCTCGCCCTTGCAGGCGACGAAGTCATCAAAGGCGATGGTCTGCGCGCGAATGAATCCGCGCTCGAAGTCGGTATGGATCACCCCCGCCGCCTGCGGCGCGGTATCGCCCTTGTGGATGGTCCACGCCCGCACTTCCTTCACTCCAGCGGTGAAATAGGTCTGCAGGCCCAGTAAATCGTAAGCGGCGCGAACCAGCCGGTTGAGCCCCGGCTCGTCCCAGCCGAGTTCCTTCAGGTACTCCATCCTGTCTTCCGGCGACAATTCCTGCAGCTCGGCCTCAAGTGCCGCGCACAGCGGCACCACCGGTGCGCCCTCCTTTTCGGCAAAGGCGCACAAGGCATCAAGCATAGGGTTGTCGTGGAAACCGTCTTCGCTGACGTTGGCAACATATAGCGTCGGCTTTACCGTCAGCAGGCACAGCGGCCTGATCGCGGCGAAACCCTCGGCATCGAGTCCGGCCGCGCGTGCGGGACGACCTTCGTTCAGCGCAGCCAGCACTGGCTTCAGTGCCTCTGCGATGACTTTCGCGTCCTTGTCGCCCCCACGCGCAGCTTTTTCATAGCGTACCAATGCTTTCTCGGCGCTCGCCAGGTCAGCGAGCGCCAACTCGGTGGCGATGGTCTCGACATCGGACAGCGGGTCGATCTTGCCTGCGACATGGATCACATTTTCGTCTTGGAAACAGCGAACCACGTGACAGATCGCGTCGGTTTCACGGATGTTGGCAAGAAACTGGTTGCCAAGTCCTTCGCCCTTGGAGGCCCCCGCCACCAGGCCGGCGATATCAACGAACTCGACAATCGCCGGCACGACTCGCTGCGGCTTGACGATCCCGGAGAGTTGCGCCAGACGCGGATCCGGCACCTCGACGATGCCGGTATTCGGCTCGATAGTGCAGAACGGATAGTTTTCCGCCGCGATGCCCGCCTGGGTCAACGCATTGAACAGGGTGGATTTTCCGACGTTGGGGAGACCAACGATGCCGCATTTGAGACTCATGGTTTTTCCTGGGATTGGGGAGGAGCTGGTTTGGTGTTGGCGCGCTGGATGGCCGCATTCCACTCGCCTTTTTCGATCAGCGGCCATACATCGAGCGCGCGCTCGATGGCGGCGTCGATGTCGGCCTGCTCCTCGCGCCGCGGCGGTTTGAGGACGTAGTTGACGACTTCGTTGCGGTCACCCGGATGCCCGATGCCGATGCGCAGTCGCCAGTAGTCCTGGGTGCCGAGATGCGCGGTGATGTCCTTCAGGCCATTGTGCCCGCCCATGCCGCCGCCGAACTTGAGGCGTAGCTGGCCCGGCGGAATGTCGAGTTCGTCGTGCACCACCAGAATCTCGTCGGCCGCGATGCGGTGAAAGCGCGCCAGCGCACCAACCGCCTGCCCGGAGCGGTTCATGAAGGTCTGCGGCAGCAGCATCCATGCTGCCCCAGGACCACGACCAACGATGCCGTGAAAGCGCGATTCCAGTGCCAGCGGCACCCCGCGCGCCTGCGCAAGGCGCGCGCAAAACCAAAACCCGGCATTGTGCCGGGTTTCTTCGTAGTCGCGCCCCGGGTTACCGAGGCCGACAATCAGGCGGGGGACCGTCATGACGACTCGCAACGCGGCCAAGAGGCCGCGTCAAGACTCAAGCTGCGGGTGCAGCAGGCGCTTCGGGCGCCACTTCGTCTGACTTCAGGCCCCTGGGCAGCGTGAGTGTTGCTACCGCCGGATTCTCATGCTGAATGTGCGCAACGAGTTCCACACCTTCGGGCAGCGTGAGGTCGTTCGCATGAATGGACTGGCCGATTTCCATCGCACCCATGTCCACGGCGATGAACTCGGGCAAATTACCCGGCAGGCAGGTCACATCGAGTTCGGTCGCCACATGGCTGACCTTGCCGCCACCGGTCTTGACGCCGGGCGCGGTCTCCTCGTTCAGGAAGTGCAACGGCACCTTGACGTGAATTTTGTGCGTTTTGTCGACGCGCTGGAAATCGATGTGCAGCACCTGCTGCTTGAAGGGGTGCCATTGCGTGTCACGCAGCAGCACGGATTCCTTGGCGCCATCGATATTCAGCGTCAGCACGGAGGCGTGGAACGACTCCTTGCGCAGCGCGTGATACAGCGTGTTGTGCTCCAGCTCGATCTGCACCGGGGCAGCGGTGCCGCCGTAGACGATGGCGGGGATCTTGCCCGCGTGACGCAGACGGCGGCTCGCACCCGTACCTTGCAATTCACGCTTGGTGGCGATGACTTCGATTTCCATAGTATTTCTCCAATAATCTACTCAATGATGCACGTCCAGACGGACCATGCATGAAAGCCCCCGCGACCAGGGGCATTCGGCCGGCCCTACTCGATGAAGAGCGAGCTGACGGAATCTTCGTTGCTGATGCGGCGAATGGTTTCAGCCAGCAGTTCAGCCACCGACAATTGCCGGATTTTCGTACAGGCGCGCGCGTCGTCGCGCAGCGGAATGGTGTCGGTCACCACCAGCTCGTCGAGCGCGGAATTCGTCACGCGCTCGGCGGCGCTGCCGGACAGCACGGCATGGGTGCAATAAGCCATCACCTTCCTGGCGCCATGCTCCTTCAGTGCCTTGGCCGCCTCGCACAGCGTATTGGCGGTGTCGACCAAGTCGTCCATGATGATGCACGTGCGGTCATTGACGTCGCCGATGATATGCATCACCTTCGCCACATTCGGTTTCGGCCGACGCTTGTCGATGATCGCCAAGTCGCACTCGAGGCGCTTGGCAATCGCCCGCGCCCGCACCACCCCACCCACATCGGGCGACACCACCACCAGGTTCGGATGGTCACGCTTCCAGATGTCGCCCAGCAGGATCGGGCTGGAATAAATGTTATCGACCGGAATGTCGAAAAAGCCCTGGATCTGGTCCGAGTGCAGGTCCATCGTCAGCACCCGGTCGACCCCCACGCCCTGCAGCATGTTGGCCACCACCTTGGCGGTGATCGCCACCCGTGCCGAGCGGGTGCGGCGGTCCTGCCGTGCGTAGCCGTAATACGGGATGGCGGCGGTGATGCGACCGGCCGAGGCGCGCTTCAGCGCGTCCACCATCACCATCACTTCCATCAGGGTATCGTTGGTCGGCTGGCAGGTCGACTGCAGCACGAACACGTCCTTGCCGCGAACATTCTCGAGAAGCTCGACCATCACCTCGCCATCGGAAAAACGCGACACGGTGGCGCGGCCGAGGTGGATATTGAGATGGCGCACCACATCGTTGGCAAGACGCGGGTTTGCATTCCCGGTAAACACCATCAAGTTGTCTATGGACACACGCGTCTCCGGCGATAGGGCTGATCCGACACAACAACAAAACAGCCGCCACCGGCGGCTGTTCGCTTAACTGGCTGGGGAGGTAGGGATCGAACCTACGAATGTCGGAATCAAAATCCGATGCCTTACCACTTGGCGACTCCCCAATAGGTACTACTTGGCGCAACTCTCGTACAAAGGATGCCTGTCGAGGCTCTGCGCCACAAAACCCCGCATTGTTTCGGGCAGCCGGCGCCACACCTCGCGCGCCGCGTTTTCCGTTGCAAAGGATGCAAACACACAGGCACCCGAACCGGTCATCCGCGCCTCGCCGAATTGCGCCAGCCATTCGAGATGACGGGCGACTTCAGGATAACGTTCAACGACCACCGGCTGCAGGTCATTACGACCCATGCCTGCGGAAAAGCGCGCCATTTTGATGGATGGCGAGTTGCGTGTCAATTCCGGCGCAGCAAAAATTGCAGCAGTCGGCACCTGAACCGGCGGCGTCAGCACCACATACCACGCTGGCGGCGCGCTCACCGGACGCAGGATTTCGCCCACCCCTTCGGCAAACGCGGTCTGGCCGAATACGAAGACAGGCACGTCGGCGCCCAATTGCAGGGCCAATTGCTGCAGGGCGGCGCGCGAAAGATTGACCTGCCACAGGCCGTTCAGTGCCAGCAGCACGGTGGCTGCATCCGAACTGCCGCCACCGAGGCCGCCGCCCATCGGCAATACCTTGTCGAGCCGGATACTCACCCCCGCGCCGGCAGGCGCATATGCCTGCAGCAGGCGCGCGGCGCGCACGGTCAGGTCGTGGTCTTCGGGCACGCCCGGCACGTCACCCTCGCGCACCACGCGGCCATCGTCCCGCAACGTCAGGTACACAGTGTCGGCGCGGTCGATCAGGCGAAACACGCTCTGCAGCAGATGGTAGCCGTCGGCACGCCGGCCGACGACATGCAGGAACAGGTTGAGCTTGGCGGGGGCGGGGTAGGCGTGGCTCATTCGACCCGCCAATTGTCCGCCACCAGGCGGATTTGCAGCCCCTCACGCGCCAACGCCAGCTTGCGCGGGCGCCCATCGGCGGCGTATTGCAGGTAATCGATTACCCAGCCGTTCTGCTTGAGCTGGGCGAGACGGCCGGCGGCATTGCGCGTCGCCTCAAAAGGACTGTCCGGGTCGGGGCGCGCCTGCATCCACCACGCCAGGCCCGCCACCGGCAGCGTATAACCGAGCGCCTCGCGCGTCAGGGATTCGGCATCGGGCGCACGGCGCGTGGGCTGGTTCGGCACTTCGAGCGCAACGCCATCGGCATCGCGCACAATACGTGCCACCCCCTGTCCCAGCGGCGATATCAGCAATATCTCATCCGTTTCCGCGCCATGCTGCCAGTGGATTTGGCCCGACAGGCTCTGTTCGCCCGCCTGGACGCCAATGCGGCCCTGCAGCGTCCAGTTGTCGGACAGCGGCGGGGCGACAGCGGGGGCAAGGGAAGGCGATATCGTCGCGCAACCGGCCATCAACGCCAGCAGCAGCACTGCAGTCAGACGCACCATCAGGGTTTCAGCCGGCGCAG
This sequence comes from Hydrogenophilales bacterium, assembly GCA_024636675.1. Classification (GTDB taxonomy): domain Bacteria; phylum Pseudomonadota; class Gammaproteobacteria; order Burkholderiales; family Thiobacillaceae; genus Thiobacillus. Next base: position 5,134 of record JAGXGM010000014.1, read on the forward strand.
GGTTTCCAGCAGCAATTCGTTCTGCGGGTGGGCTTGCAGGCTGCTCTGCCACAGCTCTCCGGCCTCCTCGCGCAGCCCGCGCGTCCACAGCACCTCGCCCAGATGCGCCGCGATTTCGGGATCGGGCCGCACCTTGTAGGCACGCTCCAGATATTCCTGCGCGCGCGCCAGGTTGCCCGCCCGGAATTCCGCCCAACCCACGCTATCGAGTATGAAGGGGTCTTCCGGCGCCAGTGCCAGCGCCTTGTCGAGCAAGGTGATCGCCTCGGCCAGGCGGTCGGTGCGATCGGCCAGCGTGTAGCCCAATGCGTTGTAGGCCTGGGCATTATCGGGACGCAGCACGATCACGCGGCGCAGGTCGGCTTCCAGCGTATCGAGCTTGTCGAGCTTTTCCGCCACCATGGCACGGTCGTACAGCAAATCTGCCGAATCGGGAAAGCGCTTGAGCCCTTCCGACAGCACCTCGAAAGCCTCCGCGTGGGCCTTGCTGTCGCGCAGCAGTTCGGCCTGTGCCTGGATAAGCCGCACGTTTTGCGCGTCGTTTTCGCCCTGCGTGAATGCCAGCAGCGCGCGCGCCTCGTCCGCTCTGCCCGCGTGCGCCAGCAACGCCGCCTGACGTGCGCGGGCCGGCACCAGGTAATTGCCTGTCTTGACCTCAACATAATGGGTCGCCGCCACCTCGGGTTGCTTCATTTTCTCGGCCACCTGACCCAGGTAGTAATGCACCATATCGGGGTCGCGCGGGCTGTATTCCAGGGTCTGGGTCAGCAAATCGCGCGCCACGTCGACATCGCCCATCTGCAGCGACAGCAGACCGGCGGCAAAGCTGACTTCGGCATTACGCGGAAAATCAGCCGTCAGGCGGGTGAATTCGGCACGCGCCTCGGAAAACTGGTTGGCACTCACCAGCGTGCGCGCATAGGCCAGTCGCACTTCGCGCGCGCCGGGGTGACGCGCCAGAAAATCGCGCATGAAGGCCAGCGCATCGGGACGTGACGTTTTCGCCAGAAGCTCCGCGTGCAGCAGTGCGCCAGGCTCCCAGCCGGGACGCAGGTCATCAGCCTGTTTCAAGGCAGCAAGTGCCGTTTCGACACGCCCGGCACTGGCCGCAGCCTGGGCGATGGCAAAGTGCGCCTCCGGCAAGGTGGGGTGGTCGGCCGCCAGCCGCTCAACCAGATCCAGCGCGGCCCGGGTGTCGCGCGGTTTACCCATCAGCGCCGACAGGTGCAAAAAGGCGTTGGCACTGTCGGCTTGCAGCAGGGTGCGCAGAATCGGTTCGGCTTCGCTGTAACTGCCTTCGCTCAACAACAATGCCGCCAGCGTCTGCTGCGCCCGCACCGAATCCGGCTCGGCGGCTGTCCACAGGCGGGCGGCTTCGAGCGCCCCTGCCTGATCGCGGGCAAACATCGAAACCTCGACGGCACGACGGGCAATGCGTGGGTCCTGCGTCTGCCGCGCCAGGTCGAGATAGGTCGATTGGGCCACGCCAATCGCGCCGCGCTGGCCGGCAACCTCGGCCACCAGAAACTTGAACAGGATTTCAGGCGTGAGCGCTTGCTTCGGCAAGGCGGCGAGGGCCTGGGCAGCTGCATCAGGCTCGGGGACGGCAGTTGCCTCGGCCTCCGGGACGGCAACAGCTTCGACCGCCGTCCCGGCAGGCTGCTGCGCTTGCGACTCCACCGCCACGGGCTGCGACGCCTTGACGCCGGGCTGGCTGCACGCCGCCGCGAACAGCAGCGCAGCGTAGGGGAGAAGGGGTTTGAGGTGTGCCATGTTGTGCCTTGTCGGTGAAGTTGGTTGCCTGTCACGATTCTAAGCGTTAGAAGCCTGCCTGCAAGTTAGGTTCAGACGCGCGCCGCTTATTGCGAGCGCAGCGCGTCGATGGGGTCGAGCCCGGCGGCGCGGCGCGCCGGATAAAAACCGAAAAACACGCCAATGAGAAAGGACACGCCGACCGCCATCAACACCGAGGCGGGTGTCACTGCGACCGGCAGGCCGGCCAGCCGCTCGACCAGCCAGGCACCGCCGATGCCGAGCGCAAGGCCGATGGCGCAGCCGATCAGCGACAGCGTCAGCGCCTCGATCAGGAACTGCCACAGCACGTCGCGGCGACGCGCACCGATCGCCATGCGGATGCCGATTTCACGGGTGCGCTCGGTCACCGACACCAGCATGATGTTCATGATGCCGATGCCGCCGACCACCAGCGAAATGGCGGCAATGGCGCCGAGCAGCAGGCTCATGACGCGGGTGGTCGACGCTGCGGTTTCGGCGATCGCGGTCAGGTTGCGCACGGTGAAGTCATCGTCCTGCCCGACGCCGATGCGATGGCGGTTGCGCAGCAGCTCGTTGATGGCGGACTCCGCAGCATCCATGCTTTTTTCCGATACCGCCTGCGCCATGATGAAGCGGGCGCGGTTGCGCAGACTGCTGCTGAAAATCTTCTGCTGCGCGCTGGAAATCGGCACGACCACCAGGTCGTCCTGATCGCGCCCGTCCAGGCTCTGGCCCTTGGCTGCCAAAACCCCAATCACTTCGAACGGCGCCTGGCGGATGCGGATGATCTTGCCGATGGGGTCCTCGTCGCCGAACAGCTCGCGCGCCACCACCTGGCCGATCACCGCGACCCGCGCGCCGCTGCGTACGTCGGCCTCGCTGAAGAAGCCGCCCGACGCCATCAGCCAGTTGCGCACGATGACGTAGTCCGGCGTGCTGCCGAATACCGAGGTGCTCCAGTTGAGGCCGGCGTAGATCAGCTGGGCGCTGCCGGGCAACATCGGCGCCGCCGCCACGATATCCGGCAGGTCGCGGATGGCATCGGCATCGGCGAAGGTGAGCGTGGGCGCGCTGCCCATCGCCACCCGCGCGCCGCCGCTGGTGGTGGCGCCCGACATGATGATGAAGAGATTGCTGCCCATCGACTCGATCGCGCCGCGCACCATGGCCTGCGCGCCCTGGCCGATCGCCAGCATGAGAATCACCGCTGCCACCCCGATCATCATGCCGAGCATGGTGAGGAAGCTGCGCATGCGGTGGGTGGTGAGCGCGTGCCACGCGGTCTCGAACAGGCTGGCGATGATCATGTCGCGTCCGCCTCGGTGGTCACGTCTTCCACTACGCGGCCATCCTGGAAGCGGATGCGTCGCCGCGCATAGTCGGCGATGTCGGCTTCGTGGGTGACCAGCACCAGCGTGATGGCTTCCTCGCGGTTGAGCTGGCTGAAGAACCCCATCACCTGGCGGCTGGTCTCGCTGTCGAGGTTGCCGGTCGGCTCGTCGGCAAAAATGATGCGCGGCCGCGTGGCCAGCGCGCGCGCGATCGCCACCCGCTGCTGCTGGCCACCCGACAGCTGCAGAGGGGTGTGGTGCGAGCGCTCGCCCAGACCGACGCGGTCGAGCGTCGCCTGCGCCTGCTGCCGCCGCGCCTCGCGCCCCATGCCGGCATACATCAGCGGCAGCGCGACATTGTCGAGCGCGGTCAGCTTGGGCAGCAGGTTGAAGCCCTGAAAAACAAAGCCGATCTCGCGGTTGCGCAGCGCCGCCAGCTGGTCTGACGACATCTTGCTGACGTCCTTGCCGTCGAGGTGATAGCTGCCACGGGTGGGGCGATCGAGACAGCCGAGCAGGTTCATGAAGGTGCTCTTGCCCGAGCCCGACGCGCCCATGATGGCGACGAACTCGCCCGCGGCAATGCTGAGGCTCACGCCGCGCAGCGCCTGGAACACGCCGGCGCCGGTCGGGTAGTCCTTCTCGAGATCGACCACCTCGATCAGCGGCTTGCCCGATTCTGTATTCAAAGCGCCTCCAGAAAATCGTAGCGAGCGGACGTCCACCCGCGCGGGGCAGGCCGTGGTTGTAAAGCCGCTGAAGCGGCAACAACCACGCTCAGCCGGGTGCGCCCGGAGCGCAGGAACCGGAATGTACATTGAAGTACATGAGGATTCCGAGCACCGGACGCGCCCGGATCACGGCCGCGCAGTAGATTGATGGGGGTGCTCATTAGAACAGGCGCCCGCGCGGCATGCTGCCGCTGTCCTTTTTCGCCGCCAGGTCGGAAAGGATCACGGCATCGCCCGGCTTCAGTTCGCCGGAGATGATCTCGGTGTAGGCCTTGTCGCTGATGCCGGTCCTGACCGCCACCCGCACCGGCTGGCCGTCTGTGCCCAGCACATGCACCGCCGCGCCGCGCGGCGTGCTGCCGCGCTCTGCTTCCGGGTCGACCGGCGGGCGGAAGCGCAGCGCCGCCGTCGGCACCCGCAGCACGTCACGGCGCGTTTCGACCTCCACCCGCAGATTGGCGGTCATCCCCGGCATCAGTGCCAGATCGGGGTTGGCGACATCGACCACCACGTTGTAGGTGACCACGTTCTGTTCGGTTCGGGCATTCAGGCGCACCTGCCGCACCGCGCCGCTGTAATGGACGTCGGGAAATGCGTCGACCAGAAATTTCACCGGTTGCCCCACCTTGACCTGTCCGATGTCGGCTTCCGACACGGTGGAATCGATCTGCATCCGGGTCAGGTCCTTGCCGATCTGGAACAAGGTCGGCGTCTGGAAGCTCGCCGCCACGGTCTGGCCGACGTCGACCTGACGGTCGATCACGGTGCCGTCGACCGGCGAGCGGATCACCGTGAAGCCGAGATTGGTCCGGTCGCGCGTCACCTGCGCGCGCGCCACCCGCACCTGCGCCATGGCCTGCTCGCGCGCCGCCTGCGCCTGGTCAAGCTCCTGGCGCGACACATACTCCTGCCCGAACAGCGTCCGCATCCGCGCGGCGTTGGCCTCAGCCAGCCTCAGCTGTGCCTGCGCGTTGGCCAGGTTGGCGCTGCTCTGCGCCAGCACCGCCTGGAACAGCGCGGGGTCGAGCTCGGCCAGCACCTGCCCGGCCTTCACCTGCTGGTTGAAGTCCGCCTCGATGCGCCGCACCGTGCCCGACACCTGGGTACCAACATTGACCAGGACGACGGGGCTGAGCGTGCCGTTGGCCGACACCTGCGCGCTGATGTCGCCGCGATCCACCGTCGCGGTCCGGTATTGCGACTCGACCGGCTTGTCCTGGCTACTCCACCACCATCCCGCTGCAGCAATCACGATGACCAGCAGCCCCCACATTCCTGTTTTTTTCATTGCATGGTTTCCTGTTGCACGCGTCCCATCCAGTCCCAGCTCAGTTCGCCCATGGCCTGCGCCAGCTCGGCCCGCGCCACCCTCAGGCCGAGCCGCGTCTGCAGCAGGCCCTGGCGCGCCTGTGCCAGGTTGGCCTGCGCGGAGAGCACGTCGAGCAGAATGCCGAGTCCGGCCCGGTAGCGGCCTAGCGCCACCCGTTCAGCGGCCGCAGCGCTTTCCACCAGGTCTGCACTGCGGCTGTCCGCCTCGGTCTCGCTGCGCAGGCGGTAAAAGGTGCGCCACACCTCCAGCGCCACCTGATTGCCGACGCGGTCGCGCTCGGCCGCGGCCAGCTCGGCCTGGGTCTGCGCGGCGGCGATCTGATAGGTGCTGCGGTAACCGGTGAACAGCGGGATCGTCAAATTAACCCCGAGGCTGGAGCTGGTGGCGGCCAGCGTGCCGCTGTCCTGCCGGCGCGCATCGAAAAAGGCCGACAGGCGCGGCTTGCCCTCAGCTTCGGCGCTGCGCACGCTGGCCGCGCGCGCGGCCAGCGTGGCCTCTGCCGCGCGCAACTCCGGCCGGCGGGTGTGCGCGGCCCCGATCAGCGCCTCTACCGCACGGCCGAGGTCAAGCGGCTGGCTGAAGGCGGCCTCGTCGTCCTGCAGCGCCCAGGCGGTCTGGCTGACATCCCCCATCAGGGCGGCCAGCTCGCCGCGCAGCCGTGCGGCTTCGCCTTCGGCGCGAATGCGCTCGATCTGGCGTTGGGAATGCACGGTTTTTGCCTGCAGGCGATCCAGCGGGATGGCGGTACCCACCTCCACCCGTACCGTCGCCGCTTTCAGCGCTTCCAGCGCGGAGGCCTCGGTTTCGCGGGCGGCGACGACAGCGCCCTGTGCAGTCAGCAGGTTGAAATAGGCGGTGACGGTTTGCAGATACAGCAGGCGCACGCTCGCATCGTGGCTGGCGTGCGCAGCGGCCAGCAGCGCCTCTGCGGCATCGCTTCGCGCGGCACGCCCGCCGAAGTCAAACAGCAGATACTGCGCATCCAGTCCGAATTGCCAGGCGCTGCGGTCGTCCGCCAGCGCGGCGTCGCCATTGCGCGCCAGACGGCCGCTGAACGAAATATCGGGCAGGTACGCGCTTTGCGCCTGCCCGAGTTCGGCGGCGCGCAGCCGTGCCGTAAGCCAGGCGCTGCGGGTGGCCGGATTGGCGCACAGCGCGCGCTCAACCGCGCGCGCCAGCGTGAGTGTGCCAGTAACGGTCGTCGCCTCACAGGCGGTTGCGGGGCGCAACCCGGCCGCCTGTGACGGCAGGGTGCGCCCGAGCACTCCGAAAGGATCAGCGGCCGAGGCCACGCTGCTGAACAGCATCACCAGCAGCAAAGAGAATCGCATGTTCAAAATTGGGAAGGCTTCAGGGATTGAAGTGCGGTATATAGAATCGCAGTGTATCGGTTCGGTTCCCGCTTGCGCGCGCAAAATAGTGCCAGGCGCCAAGCGTGGCGCCGACTTCCCCTTTGATCGAAGCCTGTCCCATGCCCGAATTACCCGAAGTTGAAACCACCCGCCTGGGCCTGTTGCCGCGCCTTCAGGGCCGCGCGCTCCGGCGCATCGTGGTGCGCAACCCGCGCCTGCGCTGGCCGGTGCCGGACGATCTGGAAGCCCGGCTGGCCGGACTTATGCTTAATTCACTCGTCCGGCGCGGCAAGTACCTGCTGTTCGATTTCGGCCCCGTCACGCAGATCGTGCATCTGGGCATGTCGGGCAGCCTGCGCTTTGCCGGGCCCGACGAGCCGGCCGCCCTGCACGATCATGTCGACTGGCTGTTCGACGACGGCACCACACTCAGGCTGCGTGACCCGCGCCGCTTCGGCGCGGTGCTGTGGACCGACGACGTGGCACGGCATCCGCTGCTGGCGCACCTGGGCCCGGAGCCGCTGACGCCGGCCTTCGATGCGGCCTGGCTGCACGCGCAATGCCAGCGCCGCAGCGCCGCGATCAAGCAGGTCATCATGGATGCGCAGGTGGTGGTCGGCGTCGGCAACATCTACGCCTCCGAGTCGCTGTTCCATGCCGGCATCCGCCCCGCCACCGCCGCCCGCCGCCTCAGCCGCCCGGCCTGCGCCCGGCTGGCGGCGGCCATCAAACAGGTGTTGACGGCGGCGATTGCCGCCGGCGGCAGTTCGCTGCGCGATTACGTCGCAAGCAGCGGCGAACTGGGCTACTTCCAGCTGCAGACGCGGGTGTACGATCGCGCCGGCCTGCCTTGCAAGACCTGCGCCACGCCGATCCGGCGCATCGTGCAGGGGCAGCGCGCAAGTTTTTACTGCCCTGCCTGCCAACGCTGATGCTGGCCTGCCACCGAATCAAGTTTGTCATTAAGATGCCGTTAAATTACAGCGATTTATCTGATGGATGGCCTCATGAAACCTGCGACCCTGGTTGACGAATTCGAGCATTACAGTGCCTGGCGCGACGCCGTCTACGTGCGTGTCGAGGCGCTGCGCGACTGGCTCAATACGCAGGAACTGGGCGACGCCGAATCCGAGATGCGGCTAAACCAGCTTTTGGGGCGACTGCAGGAAGACACGCTGAACGTGGCCTTTGTTGCCGAGTTTTCGCGCGGCAAGTCCGAACTGATCAACGCGATTTTCTTCTCGGATTACCGGCAGCGGGTGCTGCCGTCGTCCGCCGGGCGCACCACCATGTGCCCCACTGAACTGTATTACACCCCCACCCGGCGCCCCTCGCTGCGCCTGCTGCCGATTGAGACCAAGACCCGCGAAGGCAGCATTGCCGACCTCAAGCACGATGCCGACGCGTGGAGCGAATTCCCGCTCAACCTCGACTCCGCCGACGAGATGAGCGCAATCCTGATGCGACTGGCCGACACCCTGCAGGTCGACGCCGCCACAGCCGAGGCCTACGGCCTGATCAATCCGGATGACGCGGAAACCGCGCACAGTCTGGAACGTGACGGCTGCATCTCGATTCCGCGCTGGCGCCATGCGCTGATCAACTTCCCGCATCCGCTGCTGAAGCAGGGACTGGTCATCCTCGACACCCCGGGGCTGAATGCCATCGGCACCGAACCCGAACTCACGCTCAACATGCTGCCCAGCGCGCATGCCGTGCTGTTCCTGCTCGCCGCCGACACCGGCGTCACCAAGTCGGACATCGAAATCTGGCGCCAATACATCGCCCCGGTGCAAGGAGCCAGCCGGGCGCGACTGGTGGTGATGAACAAGATCGACGGTCTGTGGGACGAGCTCAAGACACCGGCTGAAATCGATGCCGAAATCGCCCGTCAGGTCACCAGCAGCGCGGCCTTGCTCGACCTGCCCGCGAGTCAGGTCTACCCGGTTTCGGCGCAAAAGGCGCTGGTCGCCAAAATAAAGAACGACTCCGGCCTGCTGGCGAGAAGCCGCCTGCCCGAACTGGAAGCCGCACTGACCCAGGAACTGATTCCCCACAAGCAGTCGCTGGTCAGCGAATCGGCCCAGGCCAGCGTGGAAGACGTGGTCATCAAGACCACCGAATTGCTGGAAACCCGGCTCGCCACGCTTCAGGATCAGGTCGACGAACTGGAAGGGCTGCGCGGCAAGAACCGCGACGTCATCCAGCACATGATGATCAAAGCCAACGAGGACAAGCAGCAGTTCGAGCGCGGCCTGGAGCAGTTCAATGCGCTGCGCAACGTATTCGCTTCACAGGTCGACACGCTTCGCCAGCGGCTGGGCATGCAGACTTTGCGCGGCGAAGTGCGCAAAACCCGGCGGGCGATGGAAAAAAGCCGTTTCAGCGCGGGCCTGCGCGAGGCAATGGGGCACTTCTTCCGCGAAATCGACAGCAACCTCAAGGCTTCATCTGCGATCACACTGGAAATACGCGCGATGATGACGGCGATGTACCAGAAATTCAGCGACGAGCATGGCCTGGCGGCGGTCAACCCGCCGGATCACAGCCTGCGCAAATACCGCAAGGAAATGGCGCGACTGGAGCGCATTTTCGACGAGCGCTTCAATACGGTTTTCAAAATGCTGACCCTGGGCCAGCACCAACTGACTACGCGTTTTTTCGAGACCCTGGCCAGCAAGGTTGTGCAGGTATTCGAACTCGCCAACAGCGAGACTGAATCCTGGCTGAAAGCGCTGATTGCGCCGATGGAAACCCAGGTTCGCGAACACAAGGTCCAGTTGAAGCGCCGCCTGGAAAGCGTCAGCCGCATCCATGCCGCGACCGAAACGCTGGATGACCGTATCGCCGAACTCGAGGCGTCAACCGGGACCGCGAGCGACCAGCTGGATCAACTGGCGCGCATCAACGCGCGCATCGTCGATGCCCTGTCCGACGACCTGACGGAAGCTCGGCAGGCCAAAACAGCCTGAATTACTTGCCCGCAGTCAGGCGCAGGAATTTTTCCTGCAGCGCTTCTTTGGTTTCCGGGTAGTTCGGATTCAAGGGAATGCAGTCGACCGGACACACCTCCACGCATTGGGGGGTATCGAAGTGGCCGACGCATTCGGTGCACTTGTTGGGGTCGATGATATAAATCTCGTCACCCTGCGAAATGGCTTCGTTGGGGCATTCGGGCAGGCAGACGTCGCAATTGATGCATTCGTCCGTAATCATCAAGGCCATAAGGCTCTCCGGGTTATATCAGCTTCTGCTTATTTTCTCACTTAATCGCTGTGCCACCAATGGGTGGACAAACGGGGCCACGTCGCCGCCCAATTGCGCGATCTCGCGGATCATGCTGGCGGAAATGAACATGTATTGATCCGACGGTGTGAGGAATAGGGTTTCGATATCGGGCTTGAGATTGCGGTTCATGCCTGCCAGCTGGAATTCGTATTCGAAGTCGGATGCCGCACGTAGGCCTCGCAGCACGGCGATTGCGCCCTGCTCGGCGACGAAGTCGATCAACAGGCCGGAAAAACCTTCCACCCGCACCCTCGGCACGTCGGCCAGGACGTCGCGTGTCATCGCCACCCGCTCCTCCATGCTGAAAAACGCCCGCTTGTTGTGCGACGCCGCCACCGCGACGATGACGTGATCGAACAGCCGCACTGCGCGCCGCACCAGATCCTCGTGGCCACGCGTGATGGGATCGAAGGTGCCGGGATAAACAGCAGTCAGCATCTTTAAATTATTCCTTGATCAGCAGGGCAAAATGGGAGCGGCCCGCGCGCCCGCTGCGGTGGACGGCAAGCCCCGCCGGCGCGGTCACTGGTGCCGCCTGTTCAATGTACGCCTGGCCGCCTGATTTGAGATGACGCGCCAGGTCGGCGAGCACCGTCACGGCCAGCCCGCTGTCGAACGGCGGATCGACAAAAATCAGATCGAAGGTGTCGCGACTGTTGTCCAGCCAGGCGAGCGCGTCGGCGCGACGGATGTCGACCCGGTTTGCCCCGAGCACGTCACGGTTCTTTTCCAGCGCGCTGATTGCCTTGAGATCGCGTTCGATCATGATGACGCGCTCCGCGCCGCGCGAAGCGGCCTCGAAGCCGAGCGCGCCGCTGCCGGCGAACAGATCCAGGCAGGCCCAGCCCGGCAGGTCCTGCCCCAGCCAGTTGAACAGTGTTTCGCGCACGCGATCGGGTGTGGGACGCAGGCCGGCGCTGTCGGGAAAGTCCAGCAGCCGGCGGCGATAGTGACCGCCGATGATGCGCACGCGATTGGCCGCGCCATGCGCCCGCCCGGGTGCCGCGCGCTTAGCGAGCATCACCAGCCCCCACCACCACGCTCACCAGCCTGTCGGGGTCGATGCGGCGGGCAAACGCCTGCTTCACCGTTGCCACATCGACCGCCTCCACCCGGTCGACCCAGGTCTCCAGATAATCGAACGGCAGCCTGTAGAAGCCGATCAGCGACAGGTAATCGAGGATTTTCCGGTTGCTGTCGATGCGCAGCGGGAAGCCGCCGGTGAGGTTGGATTTGGCCTGGGTGAGCTCGGCTTCCGAGGGGCCGTTGGCAATGAACTGCCGCAGCGTTGTCTGCGCCACCATCAAGGCGTCGTCGGTCTGCTCCAGCTTGGTCTGCAGGCCCAGCTGGAACGGTCCTGCCTCCATCAACGGCAGGAAATAACTGTAGGCGCTGTAGGCGTAACCGCGCTTGTCGCGCACCTCACGCAGCAGCCGCGAGTCGAAACCGCCGCCGCCCAGCACATAGTTACCGACGAACAGCGGGAAGAAATCGGGATCGTTGCGCGCCATCCCCAGCGCCCCCATCAGCACATGGCTTTGGCTAGAGGGGTGCGCGATGCGCGTGTCGGAGGCCGCTGCCGGCACAGGCGCCGGCAGCGGCGGCAGCGCCGGCGCCCGAGACAAGCCGGCTGTCAGGCGAACCGCGATGGCCTCGGCCTCGGCACGCGTGATGTCGCCCATCAGTGAAACCACCACGTTGGGCGCGCTGTAATGGGCGCGATAAAACGCCTGCAGGTCGCCACGCGTCAGCCGCGCAATGGCAGCCGGCTCCCCCGCTTCATCGTGCGCATAGGGATGGCTGCCATACAGCGCACGGTAAAACGCCTTGCTGGCGACATTGCCGGGATCGGCCTCGGCTTCGCGGATCGACGATATCTGGCGCTGCTTTTCGCGCTTGACCACTGCCTGCGGAAAGTCGGGGCGCTGCAGCACGCGCGCGAGAATATCGAGCGACTTGTCCTTTTCAGCGGCAGACGACAGGGTGCGCAACATCACGCTGGCGCGGTCGCGGTCGAAGCGCCCCGACAGCACCGCGCCCACATCGGCCAGGCGATGGGCGATGGCAGTGTCGGAGAGGCCACCCGCGCCCTGATCGAGCAGGCCGTGGGTCAGCCGGGCGAGGCCGGCCTTGCCGGCGGGATCGCGGGCGCTGCCGGCGGGAAAATCCACCGCGACATCGAGCATCGGCAACTCGTGGCTTTCGACAAAGAACACCCGTGCGCCCTGCGGCGTTTGCCAGTGCTGGATGGCGAGCGCAGCCTGCACCGACAACGGCAGACCCAGCAAGAGGGCAACAAGGAAAGGCTTGATCAACATGGTTTTGAGTGTCAGGGATTTAATTTGCATGGCGTACTCCCGGCACATTGGCGCGGCGGGGTTGCGCGTCCAGCGGCTGCGGATCGAGCTCACCCACGCTCAGGCGGTCGTCCTGCAGCCATTGCTGCGCGGCGGCCTGCACGTCCCTGGCGGTCACCGCACGCAGCTTGTCGACCCGGCCCGCCAGCGCTTCGGGCGGCAGGCCCACGGTCACATATTCGCCCAATTGCATGGCCTGATAAAACAGCGAGTCGCGCTGGTAAACATCGGCCGCAATGACCTGCGCCTTGACCCGTGCAAGTTCAGCCTCGCTGATGCCTTCACGCTGCAGCTTCTCGAGTTCGCCGCGAATGGCTTTTTCCAGCGCCGCCACCGCCCCCCCCGGCGCCGGCGTCGCGTCGATCATGAACATGCCCGGCCCACGCGCGACGGGGTCGTAGCCTGCGCTCGCATTCACTGCGATCTGCCGTGTTTTGACCAGCGACTTTTGAAGCCGCGCCGAGTCGTTACCGGACAGCACGCCGGCCAGGATCTGCAGGGCATAAGGCGTGGTGTCCTGCTTCCAGTCCTTCAGGGCGGGCGCATGCCAGGCCATCAGCAGATATGGCAGCTGCGCCGGCGCCTTCACCACGATGCGCTTCACACCAAGCTGGGCGGGCTCGGCCTGCGGCTTGCGTTCGGGCAAAGCACGCGCCGGCAGCGCACCGAAATGCTGTTTGGCCAGCGCAATCACCTCCTTGGCCTCGACGTCGCCAGCCACCACCAGAATGGCATTGTTGGGGGTATACCAGCGCGCATACCAGTCGCGCGCATCCTGCGCGGTCATGTTTTTCAGATCGTCCATCCAGCCGATGATCGGGCGACGGTAGGGGTGCGCCAGGTAGGCGGTGGCCATCAGGCGTTCATACAGCACCGATTGCGGCTGGTCGTCGGTACGCAGCCGGCGCTCTTCCATCACCACCTGGATTTCCTTGGCAAACAGTTCGTCGCTGATGACGAGGTTGGCCATGCGGTCGGCCTCCAGCCGCATCGACAACGCCAGCCGGTCTTTCTGCATCTGCTGGAAATACGCCGTGTAATCGCGGCTGGTAAACGCATTCTCGCGCCCGCCTGCGGCGGCGATTCGCTTGGAAAACTCGCCAGGCGGGACCGTTTCCGTACCCTTGAACATCATGTGCTCAAGCACATGCGCCACCCCGGTGGTGCCGCTGAACTCATCCATCGAGCCGGCGCGGTACCATACCTGCGACACCATCACCGGGGCGCGACGGTCCTCGTGCACGATCACCCGCATGCCATTGTCCAGCGTGACGTCCGTTAAAGCCGCCTGCGCGCTGCCCAGCAGCAGCGCCAAACCGATTGCCCATAAGCTGCGCATGCTATTCACCCCTGTCTGCACGTATTTGAAATATCCTGGAAACCCTTGCCGGACGCACCTTGCCGGTCAAAAATGATCAAGCCAATCTGCATGCAAAAATCCTTAAGCGTATGAGTGGTCAACTGCGGTTTTCAGGATGATAAGATACAGCGTCCGTCCAACAGTTGTCCTGACTGACTTAATCCGTGTTTAGTTTCTTCAAGCCCAAACCAGCTACCGCCCCGGAGCCATCCGCGCCCGAAGAGACGGCGCAACCCATCTCGAGCCCACCCGTTGTCGAGCCGGCTGCTGCGCCGGCCGAGGCGCGCCCGGGCTGGGCGCAACGCCTGAAGCAGGGCCTCGCGAAAACCCGCGACAGGCTCGGCGGCCAGCTGTCCGGCCTGTTCGGCGTCGGGCGCAAGATCGATGCCGAACTGTTCGAGGAGCTCGAAACCATCCTCGTCACCGCCGACGTCGGCGTCGATGCCACCCAGGCGCTGCTCGACACCCTGCAGAAGAAAGTGCGGCGCGAGGGGCTGACCGAGGCCGCCGACCTGCAGGCGGCGCTGAAGCAGGCGCTTGTCGACCTGCTGACACCGCTGCAGGCACCGCTCGACGTCACGTCGTCCAAGCCCTTCATCCTGATGCTTGCCGGCGTCAACGGCGCGGGCAAGACCACCACCATCGGCAAGCTCGCCAAACTCTACCAGGCGCAGGGCCTGTCCGTGCTGCTAGCGGCGGGCGACACCTTCCGCGCGGCGGCACGCGAACAGTTGCAGGTCTGGGGCGAACGCAACAATGTGACCGTGGTGAGCCAGGAAAAAGGCGATTCCGCCGCGGTGATCTTCGACGCCATCCAGGCCGCGCAGGCGCGCGGCATCGACGTGGTGCTGGCCGACACCGCCGGCCGCCTGCCGACCCAGCTGCACCTGATGGAGGAAATCAGGAAGGTCAAGCGCGTGATCGAGAAAGCTGCCCCCGGCGCGCCGCACGAAGTGCTGCTGGTGCTCGACGCCAACACCGGGCAGAACGCCGTCACCCAGGTCAAGGCTTTCGACGATGCGCTCGGCGTGACCGGCCTCGTGCTGACCAAGCTCGACGGCACGGCCAAGGGCGGCGCGATTGCGGCCATCGCGCAGGCTAGGTCAAGCCCGGCGCGGCCGATCCCGGTGCGCTACATCGGCGTCGGGGAAACTGTCGACGACCTGCGGCCGTTCGATGCGCGCGAATTCGTCGAGGCTGTATTCACCGTTTGACATGCCCATGATCAGCTTCAGCCAGGTCACCAAGCGCTACCCCGGCGGGCACGAAGCCCTGTCCGGGGCCAATTTCGCCATCGAAAAAGGGGAACTGGTTTTTCTGGTCGGACATTCCGGCGCAGGCAAGAGCACCCTGCTGAAACTCATCGCCGCCATCGAACGCCCCACCAGCGGCGTCGTGTCGGTCAGCGGCCAGAACGTCGGCCGCCTGTCGCACCACGCCGTGCCCTATCTGCGCCGCAATATCGGCCTGGTGTTCCAGGACCACAAGCTGCTGTTCGACCGAAACGTGATCGAAAACGTGCTGCTGCCGCTCGACATCGCCGGCTTCGACCGCCGCGAGGCGCTAAAGCGTGCGCGTGCCGTGATCGACAAGGTCGGCCTGCTCAAGCGCGAAAAAGCCAACCCGGTCAGCCTCTCCGGCGGCGAACAGCAGCGCCTGTGCATCGCCCGCGCGCTGGTGAGCCGCCCCGCCCTGCTGCTGGCCGACGAGCCTACCGGCAACCTCGACGCCGGCTATGCCGCCGACATCATGACGATGTTCCGCGATTTCCATCAGGTCGGCACCACCCTGGTGATTGCCACCCACGACGACCGCGCCATCGCGGCGCTGGGGGGTCGCACGCTGCGGCTGGATCACGGCAAGATCGAGGCGGCGGCATGATCAGCTGGCTGCGTCATCAAAAACATGCATTCAACGCCGCGTTGCGCCGCCTGAGCGCGCATCCGGTCGCCACCCTGCTCACTGCGCTGGCGATGGGGGTAGCCATCAGCCTGCCAGGTGGACTCTATCTGGGGCTCGGCCACCTCGAGCGGCTGGCGGGCGACCTGCCCGCACAGCCGGAAATCAGCATCTTCCTCGACGCCTCGGCATCGACGGCACAAAAGCAGCGCATCGCCGCACGGCTCAAGCAGGCCGACATCGCCGGGGCCCGCTATGTGCCTAAAGACGACGCCCTGGCGGCGCTGAACGCGGCTCATGACCTGGCCGACATCACCGCCGGCCTGACGCAGAACCCGCTGCCGGATGCCTGGGTGGTCCGGCCGCAAACAACCTCGCGCATGGAACTGGTGCGGATTGCGGCTGACCTTGGCACGCTTCCGGGGGTGGCGGAAACGCATCTCGACAGCCAGTGGGCAGATCGCCTGCATGCCGCGCTCGACATCGGCCGCACCAGCGTCTGGCTGTTGACCGGCCTGTTTGCCATCGCGCTCGTCGCCATCTCGGGCAACGCCATCCGTGCACAGGTGCTGGTCCGCCGCGACGAAATCCTGGTCAGCCGGCTGATCGGCGCTACCGACCGCCACATCCGCCGCCCTTTCCTCTATGTGGGCGCACTGCAGGGCCTGCTGGGCGGGCTGGCGGCAGGCGGGGTACTGGCCGTTGCCGGGGTGATCTTGCGCGCACCGGTCGAACGCCTCGCCGGCCTGTACGGATCGGCCTTTCATCTGCAGCCGCCGAGCGCGATCGAGATTGTCGCCGTGCTCGGCCTCACCGCCCTGCTTGGCTGGCTTGGTGCCTGGCTCTCGGTGACGCGGGCGCTGCATCAGGTCGAAACCACGCGTTGATTGTGGATTCTGTCTTTTTACGGAACCCTGAGCGGCCCTGGCACTCTTAAATACGAGTGCTAAAATGCTTGCAAAGGAGTTTACACGCATGAGTCAAACGATATCCCTACCCGTTCCTGCCGCATACAGCCTGGATAGCTATATCCAGACCGTCAATCGCTATTCCATGCTCACCCTGGAAGACGAGCAGCGGCTGGCGCGCGCCTGGCACGAGAAGCAGGACGTCGATGCAGCGCGCCAGCTGGTGGTATCCCACCTGCGCGTGGTCGTCAGCGTGGCGCGCCATTATGTGGGCTATGGCCTGCCCCAGGCCGACCTGATCCAGGAAGGCAATGTCGGCCTGATGAAAGCCGTGAAGCGGTTCGATCCGGAACGGGGCGTGCGCCTGGTGTCATTTGCACTGCACTGGATCCGCGCCGAAATTCACGAATACGTGCTGAAGAACTGGCGGCAGGTCAAGGTTGCGACCACCAAGGCGCAGCGCAAGCTGTTCTTCAACCTGCGCAGCCTGAAGCAGTCGCTCAATGCACTGACGCTCAAGGAAGCCGACGCCATGGCGCGCGAGCTCAACGTCAGCCGCAAGGATGTACTGGAAATGGAAACCCGGATGTCGGGCCATGACGTTTCCATTGATCCGGCGGTGGATGATGGCGAGGAAGGCTACAGCCCGCTGGCTTATCTGGCGAGCCCGGACGAAAACCCGGCCCAACTGCTTGAGCGCGAGCAGACCGAGCGCCTGCGCCAGACCGGCCTGACCACAGCGCTGGAAAATCTCGACGAGCGCAGCCGTCACATCATCAAGGCGCGCTGGCTGACCGAAGGGGAAACGGCGACGCTACATGAGCTGGCCGCTGAATATGGCATATCCGCCGAGCGCATTCGCCAGATCGAAGCGCGCGCGCTGCAAAAAATGCGCGCCCTGATTCCGGCATAAAGAAATTCGGCGCAGCCCTAATGAAAACGCCCCGCAATGCGGGGCGTTTTCATTAGGGCTGCAGTCAATCAGAAAAACGAGGCGACCAAAACCGAGAGCAGGCTAATCCATGACCAGATAATCAGGCCGGTTACCACCACCATGGGGAAACCCTGAAAAGTGAAAAGTTGTTTCATCGAGCGCGCTCCATAAAAGATTGGTGAATTTTAGTTTACTTATGCCCTTTTGGGTACTCTTGCCCTTCTGCATGCGCATTCCCACCCGGGTTGGAATCTTGACGGCTCAAGCGACGGGTCGGCAACAACGGGTCGTCGTCGTCCATCAGGATGCGCTCGGCAGGCCCTTCCATGTCGTCAAACTGACCACTTCTGATCGACCAGAACACGCCCACGACAATCAGCAGCACAAAGACGCCGGACAGCAGTAACAAAAAACCCATGATTCCGCTCACGGCGCTACCAGCTCCTGGGTGAGCTGATAGCGCACGTCGCCGCCATGCAGCAGGCGCAGTTCGGCCAGCCAGCGTCCGCCGCTGGCGGGCAGGCGCAGCACCCCGCCATAGGTACCGGCTTCAAGTGCGGCAAGCGGCAAAACGAGCGCAGGCTCGACGGCGCCCGGGCGCTGCAGACGCAGTTCTGCCTCGAGGCGATCGACCGGCAGCCCGGTGCGATCCTTGACGCGGACCTGGATCACACGCTGGGGATCGTTGCCGTCGAGGCCGACGACTTCGACCTGCCAACCGAGTTCTGACTCATGTTGCGTCTGGGACAGTTCGGAGGAAACCGCCTTGGCCGCTGCCTGACCATGCGTTACCACCCCGGAAAAACCGCTGTAAACCGCGGTTCCGTCGCTGCCCAGCCACCAGCGGGCCAGCGGCCCGGGCAGCCCCTTGGTGGCGAGGTAAAGCAGGCTGCCGTTGACCACGACGAGGCCCAAAAAAAACACTATCAAGAGCTTGGGCGCCCAGTGCAAGCGGCCAGCGCTACGCCGACGGAACTGGGTCACCGCAAACAGCACCAGCCCCGCCGCGAGAAATACCGAGATATGCATGGCCACCACGTCCAGTCCCGGCCAACGACCGATGATGAGCGCGAAATAGGCGAGGAGTGGGATCAGCCCCGCCAATACCGCGCGCAAAATCGGGGGCAGGCTGCGAAGGGCACCGCCCATCACATAGAGGGCAAACACTGCCGCCAGGCCGCCAAACAGTGTGGTCATCGTATTCATGGTCTTTTCCCGGGTGCGTCGAATCGGACGTTTTCGGTGCGGGCTTCTGCCGATTTTCCAAGCGGCGTAATGATCAGCTCGAACTGCTGTGTTTGCGCCGCCACCACCGGGGGTAGCCGGACGCTGGCCTGCACCAGTGCGCTATGGCCGGATTTGATGGCGACCTTGCTGAAATTGCCGAGATCAAGCGCAGCGGCCGGGATGCCGCGTGCGCTGATCACATAGGTCTGCTCCTGCGATGCCTTGTTGGTGATGCGGATCTGGTAGCGGTTGCGGATATCACCATTCGACAGCACGACGTAGAGCGGCTGACGAATCTGGTTGACGGCGCGGTCGAAATTGCCGCGCGTAGCCACGCTATAGACCAGATAGGCGCTCATCAGCACCAATGCCATCCCGTAGCCGACGGTTTTCAGCCGCTTCCAGTGCACTTTGGGGGCAGCCGGCGCAGGCGAGGCCAGATTCTTTTCCGAATCGTAGCGGATCAGGCCGCGTGGAAAGCCGAATGAATCCATGATGGTGTTGCAGGCGTCGACGCACAGCCCGCACGAGATGCACTTGTATTGCAAGCCATCGCGGATATCGATGCCGACTGGACACACCTGCACGCACAGGCCGCAATCGACGCAGTCGCCAATCCCCTTCTCGCGCCGCTCGGCAAGCGCTCGTTGCCCCGCGCTCAAACTGGAATGCCGACGTTCCTCCGCGACTGCGCCTTCGGCGCGACGCCGCTCAACGACAATGCCCCGCCCTGCGCGCACCACAGCCCGCCCAAGCGTCCCTTCGCCGCGCCGGGCGTCGTAATGCACGGCCAGGGTCTCGGGCTCGTACATCACGCTCTGGAAACGGCCATATGGACAGACGTAGGTGCATATCTGTTCGCGCATCAGGCCGGCCGCAGCATAGGTCGACAGAGTAATGATGCCGGTCGTGATATAGGCTGCGGCCGCGGCCTGACCGGTGACGAAATCGAACACCAGCTGTGGCGCATAGGTGAAATAGGCGACAAAGGTCAGCCCGGTCCAGAACGACGCCAGGATCCACAGGGCGTGGGTGCCGCCGACCTTGATTAGTTTTTCGCGATTCCATGGCTGGCGATACAGGCGAACGCGCGCGGGCCGTTCACCCTGTATCCTGTGTTCGATCCAGATGAAGAAGTCGGTCCATAGGGTCTGGAAGCAGAAATAGCCGCAGAACGCGCGTCCGACCAGCCCGGTGACGAAGAACAGCAGAATGGCGGCGATAAAGAGCAGCAGCGCCAGCCAGATGACATCCTGGGGGTAGACCGTCAGTCCGAAGATCAGGAAGCGTCGACCTGGCAGGTCGAACAAGACCGCCTGGGCCGGGGCGTCCAGTCGCGACCATGGCAACCACGGCAGCAGAAAGTAAATCGCATAGGCCAGCACCAGCACCGAGCTCTTGAAACGCCGAAAGCGTCCCTTCACCGAACGGGTGAAAATGGGAATGCGCTTCTGATAGAGCCCGAGTTGGTCTTCTAGACCTGTTTGCATGGTGTGGCCGGTTGAGTGGGTAGTAAGCAAAAGCCCCCGTGAACGGGGGCTTGGCGCATCGTGTCAACCAACGACGCTACTGCCCGCCACCCAGTTCGTGAACATAGACCGTCAGAACCTTGATTTGTTCAGGCGTCAGGCGATCGGACCAGGCTGGCATCACGCCCTTGTTGAGGCCACCGGAAATGACGCCACGTATCGCAGCCACCTTGCTCTCAGCGGTTCTGGCGCCCGGCACGTCGGCCCACAGCCAGATGTTGTCTGTCAGGTTCGGCGCGCCCATGTCCTGACGTCCCGTTGCATCGTTGGTGTGGCAGTAGTAACAGGCTGCGGTTTCGCTATGGAACAGGACATCGCCGGCAACCGCCTTGTCGGCGTCGTGGCCGATGCCCGACAGGCTGGCCACGTAGTTCGCCAGCTGGTCGACCTGATCGCCGTTCAGCACTTCGCTGAAGGCCGGCATGTAGCCGCGGCGGCCGCCCACAAGGGTTTCGTGAAGTTTCTCGTACGAGCCGCCATAGAGCCAGTCGTCATCGGTCAGGTTGGGGAAGAAGCCGATCACGCCCTGCCCGCCTGCCTGGTGACAGGCCGCGCAGTTTTCCGCAAACAGCGACTTGCCCGCGGAAATAATAAAGCCGCTCATGTCCGGATCCTGGGCGATCTGCTCGTAGGGCATCGCCGCCACCTTGTCGAAGTAAGGCTTTTGCGCGACCGCGGCCTCGTTCATATCAGTGATGAACAGGGCGCGGGTGTTCCAACTGTGCGTCTTGGTTTCGCCCTCGCTGTTGACATAGGTGATGTCCGAAACGCCGCCGATCCAACCCTTGCCGAACGGCCACGAAGGATAGATAGTCCAGTACACGAGGGCGAACACCACCGTCGCATAAAACGTGTAGACCCACCACACCGGTAGCGGATTGTTATATTCCTGCAGGTCGCCGTCCCAGGCATGACCCGTGGTTTGAACCGTTTGAGATTGTAGTTTTTGCTCGCTCATTGCTTGTCCTTCGTGCCGTCTTGATCGCCGGGCTGGTCATCGAGAAACGGGATGTCGCGGTAGGACTCCAGTTTCGCGCTTCGCTTGTTGCTACCGTAGACGTAGATCACGATGCCGATAAAGGTGACGAAAAAAATGATCAGCGCCAAGGGCTTGGTGTTTTCGGGTTTGGAAAACCACATTAACCATTCCATATTCCTGGCCTCCTGCCGTGATGATCAGCGGTACTCGACGAACGCATCGTCGGTGTATTTGCTGAAATCGACCATGGTGCCCAGCACTTGGAGATAGGCCACCAAGGCATCCATTTCGGAAATACCGGAAGGGTCACCGTCGTAGTTGCCAAAGTTGGCCTGTTCGACCAGATTCTCCTGCGCATCGGGGATGTGCAGCTGGCGTGCAACGGTCTCGCCAAATTGTTTCACGTTCGCATCGTACTCGGGCTGCGACAAGGAATACGGCACGCCAACCTTGCGCAATGCCTTCATGCGATTTGTCGTGTCGGAGATATCCAGCGGCGTCGACAGCAGCCACGGGTAGTTCGGCATTACCGACTCGGGCACCATCGAACGCGGCGCCACCAAATGCTGCACGTGCCATTCGTTGGAATACTTGCCGCCCACCCGTGCAAGATCAGGGCCGGTGCGCTTGGAGCCCCACTGGAAGGGATGGTCGTATTGCGACTCCGCCGCCAGCGAATAATGGCCATAGCGCAGCTTTTCGTCGCGGAACGGGCGAATCATCTGCGAGTGGCAGGTGTAGCAGCCTTCACGTGTATAGATGTCGCGTCCACGCTGCTCCAGCGGGGTATAGGGACGCACGCCCTCGACCTTTTCGATGGTCTCGTCGATGAAGAACAGCGGCGCGATTTCCACCAGGCCACCGACGCTGATCGCCAGCATGGTCAACACGGACATCAGGCCGATGTTGGTTTCAATCCATTCGTGTTTGAAGTTGAAGTTCATTTTGTATCGTCCCTGAATCAGGCATGTGCCATCTTGGCGGCCAACCGGGCATCCAGCGCCGCGCTTTCACGCTTGCCCTGGCGGATGGTCATAAACATGTTGTACGTCATCAGCATGGTGCCGGCGAGGAAGAACATGCCGCCGATGGCACGCATCGCATAGAAGGGCATCATCGCCACAACGGATTCGACGAACGAATACTGCAGGTTGCCGAACTCGTCGAACGCACGCCACATCAGGCCTTGGGTGATGCCGGAAATCCACATCGCGACGATGTACAGCACAATGCCGATGGTGGCGAGCCAGAAGTGCACTTCAACCAGCTTGTTGCTGTAGATCTTGGTGTCCCACAGCTTGGGCATCATGTGATACAGCGAGCCGAAGGAGATCATCGCCACCCAGCCCAGCGCGCCGGAGTGCACATGGCCGACGGTCCAGTCCGTGTAGTGGGAGAGCGCGTTGACTTCCTTCAGCGACATCATCGGGCCTTCGAAGGTCGACATGCCGTAGAACGACAGCGCAACGATCATGAATCGCATCACCGGGTCGGTGCGCAGTTTGTCCCAGGCGCCCGACAGGGTCATGATGCCGTTGATCATGCCGCCCCACGAGGGCATCAGGAGCAGGATGGAAAACGCAGCGGCCAGCGACGAGGTCCAGTCGGGCAGCGCGGTCCAGTGCAGGTGGTGCGCGCCAACCCACATGTACATGAAGCTCAGCGCCCAGAAGTGGACGATGGACAGGCGGTAGGAGTAGATCGGGCGGCCGGCCTGCTTCGGCACGAAGTAGTACATCATGCCGAGGAAGGCGGCGGTGAGGAAAAAGCCCACTGCATTGTGGCCGTACCACCATTGCACCATCGCGTCCTGGGTGCCGGAGAACAGGCTGTACGACTTCATCGAGAACAGGTCGATCGGCATCGCCAGGTTGTTGAAGGTGTGCAGCAGCGCGGTCGCCAGAATGAAGGCCAGGTAGAACCAGTTGGCCACATAGATGTGCGGCTGTTTGCGGCGCATGATGGTGCCGACGAACAGGATCAAATAAGTCACCCACACTACTTCGATCAGGATATCGATCGGCCATTCCATCTCGGCGTACTCGCGCGCCTGGGTGTAGCCCAGAACATAGCTGATGTCCGCCAGCACGATGATTGCCATCCAGCCCCAGAAAGTGAAGCTGGCCATGCCGTCCGAAATCAGCCGGGTCTGGCAGGTGCGCTGCACGACATAATAAGAAGTGGCGAAGAGCGCCGAGCCACCGAACCCGAAGATCACCGATGTGGTGTGGACCGGGCGGAAGCGACCAAACGAGAAGTAGGGGCTGTCAAAGTTCAGAAAGGGCCAAGCAAGCTCGGAGGCGATATATACCCCGACGAACATGCCCACGACCGCCCAAACGAGCGACATGACGGCAAATTTCTTAACGATATCAAAGTTATACTGCTCTGCGCCAGAATATGAGGTTACCGCCATCGACCGCTCCTGTTGTACCCGAAATAGCGCTTATTGCCGCGCTTCAAACAGCATATGCTTATATTAAAAAACTGCGGGATTATAGGACAGCCCGCCCCGCCACCGCAAGCTGAAAACCCTGTTCAGGATGGTGCCAACAGTGTTTTCAGATCCTGTGCGATGGCATCGGGGCTGCTGCCGTAGGGCATGAGCAGTCGCAGATTCCCTTGCGGATCATAAACATAGGTTCCAGCGCTATGATCGACCAGATAATCGTTTGCACCCTTTATCGATGTCTTTTGATAGACCACTTTGTATTCTTTTGC
This sequence comes from Hydrogenophilales bacterium, assembly GCA_024636675.1. Classification (GTDB taxonomy): domain Bacteria; phylum Pseudomonadota; class Gammaproteobacteria; order Burkholderiales; family Thiobacillaceae; genus Thiobacillus. Next base: position 28,856 of record JAGXGM010000014.1, read on the forward strand.
CAACTGTTTGAGCGTCGCCTCATCCGCAAGCATCCCCAGAAAGTCCGGATTGAAGGCCGGCACAAATTGTTTCAGTAGCTCAGGGGTGTCGCGCTGTGGATCCACCGTCACAAAAATCACCTGCACCCGATCGGCCTGCGGCCCGAGTTGCTGCAGTGCCAGGGCAAAATCCGACAGCGTGGTGGGACAGACATCCGGGCAATGAATGTAGCCGAAAAAAACGGCCACGACCTTCCCCCTGAAATCAGCCAGTGCGCGAACCTGTCCATTGTGATCGGTCAGTTTGAAATCACGCGCAAATGCGGCACCAGTGATGTCTGTCGCCTGAAATGACTGGGGCTGCTGGGCAGGCTGGCAGCCGGCCAGCCCAAGCGCGGCCGCGGCGCCCATTGCAGCAATCCATGCCTTCATGTCTTGATCTGCTCGAAAAGTTGTCCCGGAACATCGGCCAGACGGTATTTTCCGGATTCAACCGCCTTCGCCAGTTTCTCCAGCGTGGTGTCCTGCAGCATGTCGATAATTTTTTTCTTCACTGGCACCCAGCGAAAGTGCAGCGGACAGGCGTCCTCGTCGCTGCACTTTTTCAGCCCCAGCAAACAGCTTTGAGTGAACGCCGGACCTTCTGTCAGCAATAGTATCTGCATCAAGGTGATTTTATTGCCGTCTTCGCGCAAGCAAAAGCCGCCCAAGCGACCGCGAAAGGAAAATAGCAGGTTGCCTTTGGCCAGGCTTTGCAGAATCTTGGCCAGATAAGGTGCCGGCACACCCAGCTTTGCGGCGATATCCTTGTTCAGCGCGGGCGCGTTGCTTGGCTGGGTGGCCATGTAAATCAGCGCCTGAACGGCGTATTGGCTGGTTCGGGAGAGGATCATCTCGTGCCCTTGCGTATGAATTGGGCACAATATAAAACAATCCCGTCCGAATATCCAGTTATAAGCTCAATTTCCCATATAAATCAAATGGGTATAGGAAAGTAATGATCTACCAGCATGATGCCGAACAGCAGGCTCAGATACCAGATGGAATAACGGAAGGTCTCCTTCGCGAGGGCATCGCTGTACTCGCGATACAGCCGCCAGCCATACTGGATAAAGCCCCCCCCCAACAGCGCGGCGCCGGCCAGATAGATCCAGCCGCCCATGCCGGTACCGACCGGCAGCATGGTCACGGCGAACAGCAGCAGTGTGTAGAGCAGAACATGCAACCGGGTGTAGGCCTCGCCGTGCGTCACTGGCAGCATCGGCAACCCCGCCTGGGCGTACTCTTCACGCCGGTAGAGCGCCAGCGCCCAGAAATGCGGCGGCGTCCAGGCAAAAATGATGAGGAACAGCAACAGCGCATCGTGATGGATTTCGCCGGTGGCCGCGACCCAGCCGAGCACCGGGGGCATCGCGCCGGAAGCGCCGCCGATGACGATATTCTGCGGCGTGGCGGGTTTCAGCACTGCCGTATAGATCACGGCATAGCCGACAAAGGTCGCCAACGTGAGCCACATGGTGAGTGGATTGACAAAGGCGTGCAGCAGATACAGACCTATACCGCCGATCACCCCTGAAAATACCAGCGTCTGCGTGTTGGTTAACTCGCCGCGCGGAAGCGGGCGGGCGCGCGTACGCGCCATCACTGCATCGATTTTCTGCTCGACCAGGCAATTGAACGCCGCGGCGGCGCTGGCCACCAGCGCGATCCCAAGCGTGCCGGCCCACAGAACGTTCCAGGCCGGCCAACCGGGCACGGCGAGAAACATGCCGATGACCGCAGTGAAGACGATCAGACTGACCACCCGCAACTTGCACAGCGCCAGGAATTGCTGGCAGCGACAGGCCGCCCCCTGGAACATCAAGGTCTCCATGCTCATCTTCTGTACACCCGATAGTTAAGCCAGATCAGACTGAGCAGCAAGAGCGCCGCGCCGGTGTTATGAGCCACAGCCACTGCAAGCGGAAGGCTCAGCAGCACATTGGCGATCCCCAGCGTGACCTGCAGTACCAGCAATCCGCCTATTGCCATTCCCATTCCGGCATAACCCGGTGTACGTGACAAGCGCAGCACCAACCCGCTGATATACAAGACAACGATCAGCGCCATGACGCGGTGCGCCCAATGGATTGACGTCAGTGCGGTCATCGACAGCAATTCACCGGATGCAGTCTCGCCGAGTTCGCGATGCAGGGTGAAACCGTGCTCAAAATCCATTGGCGGTATCCACGTCCCCTGGCACAACGGGAAATCGGTGCAGGCCAGCGCCGCATAATTGGAACTCACCCAGCCGCCCAGCGCGATTTGCATGATCACCAGCACTAATCCTACGGCTGCGCTGGCGCGCAGATGGTCGACCCGCGCAAAATAGACATGACTGGCCTGGCCGCGTTCGCGCAGCCACAGCCAGAATAGCAGGGACAGAGTAGCCATCCCTCCAAGCAGGTGCGCGCTCACCACAAAAGGCTTGAGCAATTGGGTAACCGTCCACATCCCAAGCAGCGCCTGAAACACGATCAAACCCAGTAACAGCATGGGCAAGCCGGGGCCGCCCGCCGTGTCGCGGCGCGCTCTCCAGCCCAATACCGCAATCCCAAGCACCAGCAACCCCAGCACGCCAGCCGCGTAACGATGCACCATTTCTTTCCATGCCTTGCCATGCGACACAGGCCCCTCGGGGCGCTCGGCAAGTTCAGCGTTGATGGCGTCGGCCGCATGATGCGGCGTCAGCTTGCCATAGCAGCCGGGCCAGTCGGGGCAGCCCAGGCCAGCATCTGACAAGCGCACATAGGCGCCCAGGCTCACTACCCCCAGCGTGAGAATCAAAGCGGCCAGGATCAGGTTTCGATATCGGTTCATAATCAGCCGATCTGGGAGGCTTTAAGTAACAACTTGAGGTCTTTCATCATGCGCTTGGGATCGGGATCGGTGGGAAAACGCAGCATCAGGTTGCCAAGCGGGTCGACCAGATAGATATGCCCGGCCCGGTCTCCCTCTGCGGGAAACTGCCCGACAAAGGCGGGATCCGCCGGCCGCCACATGTGCAGGCCAGGATGCTCCCGCAACAAAGCCGGAGCGGCCTCGTCGCCATCAGTCACCACCCACAATCGTTCGATGCGCGACTGTGCCTTGCCCTGCGTGATCCGTACCTGGCGCATCAGGTACAACTGCCGCTCACAGCCGGCATCGCAACTTGCCGGGCCGACGTGCACCATCAGCCACTTGCCCTGCAGCGAGGCCAGATCAAGCGGCGTGTCGTCGTGCGTCGCGCCGGCCGTCTGCTGCAGGGGCGTCACCTTGAGCAAATCGCCGTAATTGGTGTGCCCGGCCGGGCGCCAGCCGAAAAAAGCCAGATACGCCGCCACCACCGGCACCACGAACACGCCGATCAACATCAGAAATTTACTACGAGGGGTCAATTGCATGGGTCTGGATTATCAATTCAAGGCTTGGAGTTCACGTCGCCGTCCCGGCAACGCTTGATGTTTATTATCAGCCACAACACCACCAGTGTCGCCGCCAAACTGTACCACTGGAAGGCATAGCCGGCATGGGTGCTGGCCCCGCTATCGGGTCGTGGCCAGTCCCGGTGCAAGTCGTCGGCCTGGCTGCTCGTCTGCAGCAACAAGACCGGTTGCAGACTCAGGCCGGTAATCGCCGCATAGCGCGAAAAATCGAGATTCTGCCAGACGCGTCCCTGCGGTGTGGTCGACGCCAGTTCGAGATAGCGCGTATGCGGATCGACTGCCAGGCCTTCCAGCCGCACCACCCCTGCCGGCGTCGGCGGTGCCGGCACCTGATCACGCGTGCGCTCGGCCGCCACCCAGCCACGATTGACCAGGATGGCAAATGGGCTCCCACTGACCCGCAGCGGCGTCAGCACGTGATACCCCACCACACCGTCCAGCACCCGGTTGTCGAGCAGGATGGTATGCGCGTCGTCGAACACACCCTCGACCGCCAACTTGCGATACAGCACACTGTCGCGATCGAGCAGCGTGCTGCCAACGTGGATGGGGGCATCGCGCTCGGCCGCATCGTAATGCGCCTGCAAGGCGCGTTTGGTTTCGGCGCGCTCGGTTTGCCAGTTGCCGAGCCACAACGTCAGCGCGAAAAAAAAGAGCGCCGCCAGCGTGGGCCACAAGGTGGGGGAAAACGTCCAGCTACCGACACGCAACCTCAGCAAGTGCATGCGTTCAGCAATCCGGTTAGACTGAAATTTTGCCGGGAGACTCTTTTCATGCGCATCGCAGCCCTGCTGTTTATCTTTTTCATCCTGGCCAGTCTCGCCAGCGCTCTTTACTATCTTATCAAGGACAAGGGGCAATCCGACCGCGTCGTCAAAATGCTGACCGTGCGTGTCGCGCTCTCCCTTCTCCTGTTTATCCTGCTGATGGGCGGCTATTACTTCGGTCTCATCCCGCACAACGGCCTGCGCTGAGTTTCATCGACAACCCGCAACAAAAAGCCGCGCAAACGCGGCTTTTTTCTTGCCCTGCGCCGCATTTCAGCGGACGCTGGTTTCGCCAATGGCTAGATCAGCCAGTAAACCACGATAAACAACAGCACCCACACTACGTCAACAAAGTGCCAGTACCATGACACCGCCTCGAAGGCAAAATGATTCTCTGCGGTGAAGTGTCCCGCGATCGAGCGCAGCAGCATCACGATCAGCATGATGGTTCCGACCAGCACATGGAAACCATGAAAACCGGTCAGCATGAAGAAGGTGGAGCCGTACACGCCCGCGCCCAGCGTCAGACCCATTTCCGAATAGGCATGGATGTATTCATACACCTGGAAACCGATGAAGACCACGCCCAGCGCGACTGTCATCGCAAGACCGAGGATCAGTTGCGTACGGTTGCTTTTTTTCAACCCCCAATGCGCCCAGGTGAGCGTCACGCCCGAGGTCAGCAGCAGCAGCGTGTTCAAGGCCGGGATACCCCACGCCCCCATCGGCGTGAACTCGAATCCATCCTGCGTCAATCCCGGCCCTGCAGTTGGCCAGGTGGCCTGGAAGCCTTCCCACAGCAGACTACCCGTTTCGGCATCCGCCAGCCAGGGCACCGACAGCACCCGGGTATAGAACAGCGCGCCGAAGAAGGCTGCAAAGAACATCACTTCCGAGAAGATGAACCAGCTCATCGACCAGCGGAACGAGGCATCTACCTGGCTGTTGTAGCGGCCCGCCTCGCTGTCGCGAATCACTTCGCCAAACCAGCCGAACATCATATAGAGCAAGATCGCCAGCCCGGTCAGGAGTATCCAGCCGCCGTTATCGATATCGCGCATGACCATGGTGCCACCCACCGCCATCAACAGCAGCGCAACCGAGCCGATGATCGGCCAGAGTGAAGGTTGCGGCAGATAATACTTATCGGTTTGTGCCAGGCTCATCTCATCCCCTCTTTCTTGTTTGTTAGATCGTTCAGTTCACGAACTGCATTGCCAGATACACCAGTAACAACATCGTCATTACGAACACCGCACCGCCAATCAGGCCAGCGATGATGATCTGTGCTGGCGTGAGGTTTTGCGCGTCGTCGTCATAATCGCGCCGTTTGCGCACGCCAAAAAAACTCCAGAACACCGCCAGTGCAGCCTTGAGATTACCCTTGTCAGCCACGCGGCCTCGTTTTTTCAGAATCTGTCTGCGCCTTCTTCGCGGTATTGAAGAAGGTGTAGGACAAAGTCACGGTATGCATCTCACGGTCGATCGACGAATCGAGCACGAACAGCACCGGCATGCGGCGCGTCTCGCCCGCAGCCAGGGTTTGCGGAGTGAAGCAGAAGCACTCGATCTTCTTGAAAAACGCTTCCGCGCGGGCCGGGCCATAGCTTGGCACGGCCAACCCCACCACCGGATGGCCGCTTGTGTTGGTCACCTCATACTCCACCTGCACCAATTGCCCCGGATGCACCTTCATGCTGCGCTGAACCGGCGTGAACCGCCACGGCAGCGCTTCATTGATATTGGCATCGAACTCCACCGTCACCCAGCGGCTGCTATCGATCTGGGTATTTTTCACCAAGCTCTGCTCGGCCCCGGCATTGATCCCGGTCACCTCGCATATCTTGTAATAAAACGGCACCAGGGCGAACCCAAACCCAAACATGCCAATCGTCACCACGATGAGCTTGGTCAGAGTCTTGGCGTTGCCCACGGCCATGCCTTATTTCAGCCCGCTATAGAGGGTGAAAACAAACAGGCCGATGGCGATCGCCGCCAGGATGGCTGCCGTACGGTACTTGGACCCGCGCTTACCTGCCATGTCTGTCAATTCCCCGCTCACTTGACCACCGGCGCGGTTTCAAAGGTGTGATACGGCGCCGGCGACGGCAGCGTCCACTCCAGCCCCTCGGCGCCTTCCCAAACGCGGCTGGTCGCCTTTTCTCCACTCTTGATCGTTCTCAGCACCACGGCCAGGAAGATCAGCTGCGAAAAGCCGAAGATGAATGCGCCCACCGTAGCAATCTGGTTGAATTCGGTGAACTGCAGCGCGTAGTCGGGGATGCGGCGCGGCATACCGGCCAGACCGAGGAAGTGCATCGGGAAGAACACGATGTTCATGCCGATGACCGACAGCCAGAAGTGCCACTTGCCCAGCGTCTCGCTGTACATGTTGCCGGTCCATTTCGGCAGCCAGTAGTAGATGCCGGCGAAGATGGAGAACAGCGCACCCGAGACCAGTACGTAGTGGAAGTGCGCCACCACGTAATAGGTGTCATGCAACTGAATGTCCACCGGCGCGATTGCCAGCACCAGGCCGGAGAAGCCGCCGATGGCGAACAGGCAGACGAAGGCGATGGCGAACAGCATCGGGGTCTCGAAGGTCAACGAGCCCTTCCACATCGTGGCCACCCAGTTGAATATCTTCACCCCGGTCGGCACCGCGATCAGCATGGTCGAGAACATGAAGAACAGCTGCGCCGCCGCCGGCATGCCAACGGTAAACATATGGTGTGCCCACACGATGAAGGACAGGATGGCGATGGACGCTGTCGCATACACCATTGACGCATAGCCGAACAGCGGCTTGCGCGCGAAGGTCGGGATGATCTGGGAGACGATGCCGAATGCCGGCAGGATCAGGATGTAGACCTCGGGATGGGCGAAGAACCAGAAGATGTGCTGGAACATCACCGGATCGCCGCCGCCGGCCGCGTTGAAGAAATGCGTACCGAAGTTACGGTCGGTGAGCAGCATGGTGACCGCACCCGCCAGCACCGGCATGGTGGCGATCAGCAGGTAGGCGGTGATCAGCCAGGTCCAGCAGAACAGCGGCATCTTCATCAAGGTGAGGCCGGGCGCCCGCATGTTGAGGATGGTGGTCACGATATTGATCGATCCCATGATCGACGACAGGCCCATGATGTGGACCGCGAGAATCGTCAGATCGTAGGAAATGCCGCCCTGGATGAATAGCGGCGGATACATCGTCCATCCGCCCGCGACGGCGCCGCCTGGCAGCCAGAAAGACCCCATCAGCATGATTCCCGCCATCGGCAACAGCCAGAATGCCCAGTTGTTCATTCGCGGAAAGGCCATGTCGGGTGCGCCCAGCATCAGCGGCACCTGCCAGTTCGCGAAACCCGAGAAAGCCGGCATGATGACCCCGAAGATCATGATCAACCCGTGCATCGTGGTGAGCTGGTTGAAGAAATCCGGGTTGGTCAGCTGCAGGCCGGGCTGGAACAGTTCGGCCCGAATCAGCAGCGCCATCGACCCCGCCAGAAACAGCATGATGAGTGCGAACCACAGATACAGTGAACCGATATCCTTGTGGTTGGTGGTGGTCAGCCAGCGCATGACTCCGCTGGGATGGCCGTGGCTATGATCGTCGTGTGCGTGTGCTGCATCAGACATCGTGTGCTCTCCTCTTTATATTGTTTTACTGCGCAGCGGATGCAGCGGCCTCACCGGCGGCCCCATTCCGTGCGGCGGCGATCTGGGCAGGTTGCACCAGATCGCCGGTCTTGTTGGCCCAGGCATTGCGCTGGTAGGTCACGACGGCGGCGACGTCAGCATCGGACAACTGGTCGGCGAATCCTGCCATTGCGGTACCGGGACGACCGTTCAGGACCACATCGATATGCGCATCGATCGGACCGCTCGCGATTTTCGCCCCGCTGATCGGCGGAAACACGCCGGGAAGGCCCTTACCGTCGGCCTGGTGGCAAGCTGCGCAGCTGGCTTCGTAAACCGCCTCGCCACGCGCCATCAGGTCCGCAGCGTCGAAGGTTCTGGTGTTGTCGGCCGCAGCGCTGGTCGCCGCGCCTTTCTTCTTCTCGACCCAGGCCATGTAGTCCTCTTGCGAGACCACTTCGACCACGATCGGCATGAAACCATGATCCTTGCCACACAACTCAACGCACTGGCCGCGGTAGGTGCCGATTTTGTCGGCTTTGAACCAGCTATCGCGGATGAAGCCGGGTATCGCATCCTGCTTGGCGCCCAGTGCGGGCACCCACCAGGAGTGCAGTACGTCGTTGGCCGTGATCAGCAGGCGCACGCGCTTGCCGACCGGCACTACCATCGGCTCGTCGACTTCCAGAAGGTAATTCTCGCCCTTTTCTGCCGTGCCGTTGATCTGCTCACGCGGCGTGGAAAGATTGCTGTAGAAGCTGACGCCTTCGTTGAGGTAGTCATATCCCCACATCCACTGATAGCCCGTGATTTTGACCGTCATGTCCGGATTGGTCGTGTCCTTCATATCGATCACCACCCTGGCTGCCGGGTAGGCCATGCCCATCAGGATCACGAAAGGAATCACGGTCCAGATTACTTCGACGGTGGTGTTTTCATGGAAGTGTGCGGCTTTGTGACCCACCGACTTACGGTGTTTCAGCAGCGAATAAAACATCGCTCCGAAGACAACAATAAAAATACCCAGACACACCAGCATGATGAGGTTGTGCAGATCGAACACATCCTGCGCCACCTGACTCGCGGGTGTTTGCAGGTTGTAGGCATACTCTGCCAGCGTCGACTGGCTGTACGCCAGTGCAGCCCCCATTATTCCTACACGTTGCCACTTGCCTATCATCGCGTCCCCCGTCCTCTCGTCCCCATTATTGGTGTCGTTGCGGCGTGTGTTGCGGTTAACCCTGCAACTTGCTGCGCTTCATTATTCTTGCAACCTGCTGCGTAAGGTGGCGGCCAACTGGAGCCGCGCCTCGTCATTCAAATACTGCCCCAGTTCCGTTGCGTGACCATGCGAAGACAGGCTGAGCCGGCAATTCCTGCCCGGCGTTCTGCAGTTGCATACCACGCGCGCCCACTGACGATTCAATTCCCGGCGCCCTCCCCCCCGATGACCGCAATGCCATTCCAGCACCACCACGTCGCCGACGATCATGAGCGATTCATAATCACCCGCGTGGTTGCGCAAGGTTCTGAATGCCCAGGCCAGCAAGCCGATTTCAAATCCGGCAAACGGCAAAATCAGCCAGTAACCCAACAATGCAAAGCCGATCGCAGTTGCAAAACACAGCGCCGCCAAGCTCCAGAACGCGAGCCGTTCCTGGGGACGGGTCAGCGAATGATTGGGGCAGGATCGGAATACAAACGCGCCTGCCGGTCCTCCCGCAGAGTCTTCCGTATTTACCTGTCCCATATCTGGAATCGCGGAAACCGAGTGCGGCAATATGTCGCAGACAATAGCACGGCGCCACGCGCCAGAACAAGCAGTACGATCGTATTAACTTATTGATTTATTTATTAAATATCGTTATTAAAGATTATTCTAAGATACTAATAATCTGGCAGCGTAAGCCATTGCGGCGCACTGACCGCAGACATTTCCGGAGCAAGATGCGCCTGCACTCCGAGACACGGAGCAGGCAGGCGTGCATGCAGCGCGGCCACATTTTCGGCTCCACATGCCATCGCCGGATCGATGTGATTACCCACCCAGCCGGCCCACGGCAACTGCCGGTGCGCAATCGACTCCACCGTCAACAGCGCATGGTTGAGGCAGCCGAGACGCAAGCCCACCACCAGCACGATGGGCAGACCCAGACGCCGGGCCAAATCTGCCATATCGTCGTGCTCATTCAAGGGCACCCGCCAACCGCCCGCGCCTTCGACCACAACCACGTCGGCGGCGGCGGCGAGTCGGGAATAGGCTGCGGCGATGACATCCAGTTCGATCCGCACACCCGCCTTTTGCGCAGCAATGTGCGGCGCGACCGGCTCGGCAAAGGCGTAGGGATTGACGTCGCGCAGATCGGCCGCCACGTTGGCCGCCTGCAGCAGCGCCGCCACATCATCGTTCAGTTCGCCCGGCGCGTGGCCTGCCGCCACCGGCTTCATCGCCGCCACGCGCAAGCCCTGTTCGCGCAGCGCATGAATCAGTGCCACGGCCACCCGCGTCTTGCCGACGCCGGTATCGGTTCCGGTGATGAAAAAACCGTGAGACGAAGTCGTCGATGTCATGAGCCCGCCCGCTTTTTTTGAATTTTCAACTGGATCACCTGGCGGCCATCCGCGCGTTGCGCCTTGTCGCCCGCCCACGCGTGGCCATAGATCACTTCGAAGGTGGCCGGCAGGCGCCCTTCGAACCGGTGCGCTTCATACGCCTGCTCCAGTTGCGCCCATGCCGACTTGCCGAGCAGGCCACGCCGCCGGGTCGTTGCCGCGTTGTGCGCACCAATACCCTTGAGATCACGCATCAGGGCCTTGAGGTCGGCATAGGTCAGCGTCAGCATCTCCATTTCCATCACCGGGCTGGAAAATCCGGCGTGGATCAGCATGTCTCCGATGTCGTGCAGGTCGATGAAGCGGTTCACATGCGGCGCATCGTCGATGGCCGAAAAGGCTGCGCGCAGTTCCTTCAGCGTGTCGGGGCCGAAGGTGGCGAACATCAGCAGCCCGCCCGGCGCCAGCACGCGATGGAAATCCTTGAACGTCGCTTCCAGATCGTGCGCCCACTGCAGCGCCAGGCTGGACCAGACCAGATTCACGCTGCTGGGCGCGAGCGGCAGCCGCTCCATGTCGGCGCACACCAGGTGGGTGGGGGGTGAGCGGTAAGGGGCGAGGTGTTGCAGGGCGCGCTGCGCCCAAGTCGGCTGCGGCAGGCGTGCACGCGCAGCCGCCAGCATGGCCGGGGCAATGTCGAGCGCGCAGCATTCGGCTTCGGCATAGCGCGCACGCAGATGTGCCAGACCGTAGCCGGTGCCGGTGCCGACATCGAGCACGCGCGCGGGTTGCAGGGTCATGAAATCGAGGCGTTCGAGCAGGCGGTCGCACACCTCGCGCTGCAGCACCGCGTGCGCGTCGTAGCTGGCGGCGGCGTGATCGAAGGCGCGCCGCACTTCGGCGCGGTCGAGTTCATCAATCGGCTGGGGCATGGGGCTCGCCTCCTCCCCCACCTGGGGGGCGGCGTGGGGGCGACCAGCGGCTTGTCCGCTTGCAGTGCTGGTCGTTTCCCCAGTTTCATCAGCGGGATGTTCACGCTCGTCAGCCATGGGCAAAGCATCCGATCGCTGCAGCCACGTCTTTGCCGTGCGACAAATGCGGCGCATGCGCGGCGCGGTCAAACTCAACGTGCTGCGCGGCGGGCAGCGTGTCGGCCAGCCAGGCACCCGCAGCCGGCGGGGTCAGCGTGTCGAGCGCACCATGCAGTACCAGGGTCGGCTGCGTCAGCTGCGGCAGCTCATCGCGCAAGTCGGTATCGCCCAGGATCGCCAGTCCGGCTGCCAGCGCCTCGCGGATCGGCACGGGCGCGGCCAGCAAGGTCTGCCGCAATTGCTGCAGCATCGTCTTCTGCCCGCTCATACCGCGCGTCTGCAGGCTGAGGAAGCGCATCAGCGTGGCCTGCGGGTCGGCCAGCAGCGCTGCGCCGAAATCCTGCAGGGCGTCAGGTGCCATGCCGTGCTGCCAGTCGTCCGTTGCGACGAATTTCGGCGTCGACGCCAGCAGCGCCAGGCGTGCGATTTTGTGCGGGTGATCGAGCGCTGCACGCATCGCCACCTGTCCGCCGAGCGACCAGCCGAGCAGCGTAGTCCCCTCCGGCAACTGCTGCGCGAGATCGTCCGCCCAGCCCTGCAAGGTGTTGTCCACCACGCTGCCGCGTCCGCCATGACCGGGCAGGTCGAACGCACGCACCGCGAAATCGGCCACCAGCAATTCCGCCAGCGTGTCGAACACGCGGGCGTTCATCCCCCAGCCGTGCACCAGCGCAAGAACGGGCTTAGGCGATGGCATGCAGGGCCTCGATCAGTTGCGCGACATCGTCGGCGCTGTGCGCGGCCGACAGGGTAATGCGCAGCCGCGCCGTGTCGGCGGGCACCGTCGGCGTGCGGATGGCAGGCACCAAGAGGCCGCGCGCAAGCAGGGCCTGCGACAGCCGCAACGCATTGGCGTTCGCGCCGATCACCAAGGGCTGGATCGGTGTGTCCGAAGGCATCAGCGCGCCCAGCTTGAGGTCGGCCAGACCCTCGCGCAGCTGCGCGATGTGGCTGCGCAGACGTGCGCGCCGCACTTCGCCCGCCTCGATCTGGCGCAGGCTTTCCAGCAGGCACGCGGCCAGCAGCGGCGGCGACGCCGTCGTGTAGATGTAGGGCCGCGCCTTCTGGATCAGCCACTCGATCACGCTCGCATGCGCTGCCACTGCCGCCCCGGAAACGCCGGCCGCCTTGCCCAGGGTAGCGAGATAGATCACGCGGTCACTCGCGCGAGCGCGCTCGGTCAGGCCGCCGCGGCCGTCGTTCAGTACGCCGAAGCCGTGCGCGTCATCGAGATAGAGCCAGGCATCGTAGCGTTCGGCCAGGTCGAGCAGCGCGTCGACCGGCGCAATATCGCCGTCCATGCTGAATACGAGATCCGACACGATGAGCTTGTCCTGCGCCGTGCTGGCGACCAGTTGGCCTTCGAGCTGCGCGAGATCGCCATGGCGATAGCGGGTGAAGCTCGCGCCCGACAGCTGCGCGGCATCGACCAGCGAAGCATGATTGAGCTTGTCGGCGAAGGCTTCGCCCTTCTTGGTCAGCAGCGCAGTCAGCACACCGAGGTTGGCCAGATAGCCGGTCGAAAACAGGAGCGCCGCCGGCTTGCCGACGAAGCGCGCGAAGGCGGCCTCGAAGTCGTCATGGAAACGATGATGACCGGTGATGAGATGCGCCGCACCGGCGCCGACGCCGCATTGGTCGACGGCCGCGTGCGCGGCAGCCACCAGCGCCGGATCGGCGGCAAGGCCGAGATAGTCGTTGCTGCAGAAGGAAATGACGCGCTGGCCGTCGATCGTGACGTGCGCGCCCTGTGCGCCGTCGAGCAGACGGCGCCGGCGATCGAGATGATCGGATTTCAGCGCCGCCAACCCCTGCTGCAGGCGGGTCAGCCCGGAAAAACTCATCACACAGGGAAACTCACAATGCGCTCAGGCCCAGCGAGTCGAACAGGCGCTGGTCGCGCTCCCATTCCGGATTGCCGGTGGTGAGCAGTTTCTCGCCATAGAAAATCGAGTTGGCACCGGCCAGGAAACACAAGGCCTGCACCGCGTCGCTCATCTGCTGGCGGCCGGCCGACAGGCGCACGAAGCTCTTCGGCATAGCCAGCCGCGCCACCGCGATGGTGCGCACGAATTCCAGCGGATCGAGCGCCTCGGTGCCGGCCAGCGGCGTACCTTCGACCTGCACCAGCAGGTTGATCGGCACCGATTCCGGCTGCGGATCGAGCGACGCCAGCTGCGCGATCAGTCCGGCGCGCTGGGTGCGCGATTCGCCCATGCCGACAATGCCGCCGCAGCAGACGTGCAGGTCGGCGTGGCGCACGCGTTCCAGCGTGTCGAGGCGGTCCTGGTACTGGCGGGTGGTGATGACGTCGCCGTAGAACTCGGGCGCGGTATCGAGATTGTGGTTGTAGTAGTCGAGTCCGGCGTCCTTCAGCTGTTCGGCCTGGCCGTCCTTCAGCATGCCCAGCGTCGCGCAGGTTTCCAGCCCCAGTGCCTTGACCTCGCGCACCATGTCGAGCACCGGCTCGAGGTCGCGCTGCTTCGGCCCGCGCCACGCCGCTCCCATGCAGAAGCGCGAGGCACCGGCGGCCTTGGCGGCGCGGGCGGCAGCCAGCACGTCGTCCAGATTCAGCAGGCCCTGGTTTTCCACCCCGGCATCGTAGCGCGCCGACTGCGGGCAGTAGCCGCAATCCTCCGAGCAGCCGCCGGTCTTGATCGACAGCAGGGTGGAGAGCTGCACCCGGTTGGGGTCGAAGTGCGCGCGGTGCACCGTCTGCGCCTGATACATCAGGTCGGCAAAGGGCAGGGCGAACAGGCCCTCGATCTCGGCCATGGAAAGACGGCCAATGGGTTGAGTCATATCATTCATTAATTGCCACCTCGATGGTCATGTCCTGCCACGGTTCGCGCGCGGCCTTGTAAATATCGAACAGCGCCCACGGCACGATAATCAATACCGCCAGCCCCAGCACCAGCATCAGTCCCAGCCAGCCATCGAGCAGTCCGTAGATCGCCGGACCGATCACCATCAGGCTGCCCATCACGCCGTAAAAGCGGTAGCCTGCCCACTTGTTGTAATGGGCGGCGCGCGGGTTGGGATGGTGAGCGATGCCCGCGTAGACAAAAATCGACGCGCCCAGCCACAGCATCACCGGCGGCAGCGACAGCACGAAGGGCAAAAAACCGATTTTCTGGCTGGCCAGCAACTTGCCCAACAGCAATGCGGTCAGCGAAATCGACAACGCCAAGACGGTAAGGATGTTGAACAGTTGCGCGGCAAAACGGGAGGACGAAGCGGAAATGACGCGTTTTACTTTCATGGCCCGGATTCTCGGGGGAGGCGGCGCCCCTGTCAAATTAGGGCGATCTAAAAATTGAACATCCGATCAATTTTTAAGCAGCCCTTCCCCTTCAGTTGCCTGCTGTGCGGTGTGACATCGGGGCCCGGCTACCTGTGCAAGGCCTGTCTGGCCGACCTGCCCTGGCACCGCCTGCCGCAGTGCCCGCGGTGCGCCAGCCCTACGCCAAACGGCCAGGTGTGCGGCATCTGCCTCAAACGTCCGCCCGCATTCGACCGTACCCGTGCCGCGCTGGCCTATGCGTTTCCGCTCGACCGCCTGATCCCGCGCCTGAAATACAACGGCCAGCTCGCCATCGCGCCAGCACTGGGCGAATGTCTTGCAGCGGCCGTGGCGCCCGGCCCCAGACCGGACTGCCTGATCCCCATGCCGCTGCATGCGCGCCGCATCCGCGAACGCGGCTTCAATCACGCCACCGAGATCGCGCGCGAGCTGGCGAAGCAGCTCGATCTCCCGCTCGACACCGACAGCTGCCAGCGCATCCGCGACACCCCACCGCAAATGGGCCTGAAGCACGATGCGCGGCGACGCAATTTGCGCGGCGCATTCACGTGCTCAGGCAATGTCCGGGGCCGGCGCATTGCCCTGGTCGACGACGTGATGACGACGGGGACCAGTCTCGATGAACTGGCCGCGACGCTGAAGCAAGCCGGCGCAATGGAAGTGGAAACCTGGGTGGTGGCGCGGACACTGCCGCCGGGTGACGTCGCCTGAGTCATGGCAGCGGTGTTTGCTGCAGGCGGGACCCGCCGTCACTGATGCCACAGGCATTGCGATGGGGCGGAATCGCGACGAGCATCCCGGGGGGATCAAGGCCCGCTCCGGCGGGGAGCGAAAAAGCAGCCGCGAACGACTGCCGGCCGGGAACGTTCAGCCGTAGATCTCTTCCACCGCAAAAATCCGCCGGTGCTCGCGCATGGCGTAGCGGTCGGTCATGCCCGCGATGTAATCGGACACGGCACGCGCGCCCTCCAGCGATTCGCGCGCCTGGTGTTCGGGCGGCAACAGGCGTGCATCTCCGATGAACGCGGTGTAAAGGTCGGTGATGATGCGCCCCGCTTTGCTGCTCATGCGCGCCACCTTGAAGTGGCGGTACAGGTGATGGAGCAGGAAACGCTTGAGTTCACGGTGCTCGTCGAGCAGCGCGGGGCTGAAGGCCGCCAGCGGCGGCGCGGCGCGCACCTCGTCCAGGGTCTGCACACCGCTGCGTTCGATGTTGATCCGGGTGGTGTCGACCAGATCGAGAACCAGCGTGTTGATGATGCGGCGCACGGTTTCGGTGACCACGCGGCGGCCGGTCAGCGCCGGGTATTGGGCGCGGACCTCACTCAGGTGGCGGGCAAAGATCGTCACTTCGCTCAACTGTTCCAGCGTGATCAGGCCGGAACGCAGGCCGTCGTCGACGTCGTGATTGTTGTAGGCGATTTCGTCGGCCAGGTTGGCGACCTGCGCTTCCAGCGAAGGCTGCTGCTTGTTCAAAAACCGCTCGCCGACGTCGCCGAGCTTGCCGGCATTGACGAGCGAGCAATGCTTGAGGATGCCCTCGCGCGCCTCGAAGGTGAGATTCAAGCCGTCGAATTCGGCGTAGCGTTCTTCCAGCAGATCGACCACGCGCAGCGACTGCAGGTTGTGCTCGAAGCCGCCGTGCTCGCGCATGCACGCGTTCAGCGCGTCCTGCCCGGCGTGGCCGAACGGTGTATGGCCGAGGTCGTGCGCCAGCGCCACCGCTTCCACCAGGTCTTCGTTCAGGTCCAGCAGGCGGGCAATGGTGCGGGCGATCTGCGCCACTTCGAGACTGTGGGTGAGCCGGGTGCGAAACAGGTCGCCCTCGTGGTTCACGAAAACCTGGGTCTTGTATTCGAGCCGCCGGAACGCGGCGGAATGGATAATGCGGTCACGGTCACGCTGGAATTCGGAGCGCGGCGCGGCAGACGCCTCGGGGTGGTGCCGCCCACGGGTCTGGGCAGAGTGCGCGGCGTAGGGGGCAAGCGAATCCATCGAGCTCCTTCAGTGTGGCGTGGTCAGCACGCCGGTCAATACGTCGGCCGGCACGTCGCCGGTGATCACCGCTTCGCCCAGCTTTTTCAGCAGCACGAAGCGCATTTTTCCGCCTTCGACCTTCTTGTCGTGGCCCATGTATTCGAGATACGTATCGACGCCCAGGTCCGGCGCCACATCCGGCAGGCCGGCGGCGCGGATCAGCGCGCGGGTGCGCACCACGTCCGCTTCGCCGATCCAGCCCAACCGCTGCGAAGTCTGCGCCGCCATCACCATGCCGGCCGCCACCGCCTCGCCGTGCAGCCAGTTGCCGTAGCCCATGCCGGTCTCGATTGCATGGCCGAACGTATGCCCCAGGTTAAGGATGGCGCGGATGCCGCCTTCGCGCTCGTCCTGCCCCACCACCTGCGCCTTGATCTCGCACGAGCGGTGAATCGCATGGGTGATCGCCGCCGGGTCGAGCGCGCGCAGCTTGTCCATATTGGCTTCCAGCCAGGCGAGGAATCCGGCATCCCAAATCAGGCCGTACTTGATCACTTCGGCCAGCCCCGCCGACAGTTCGCGGGCGGGAAGCGTCTTCAGCGTGTCGGTGTCGGCCAGCACCAGCTTCGGCTGGTAGAACGCGCCGATCATGTTCTTGCCGAGCGGATGGTTGATCCCGGTCTTGCCGCCCACCGACGAGTCAACCTGCGACAAAAGCGTGGTGGGAATCTGGATGAAGGGTACGCCGCGCTGGTAGCAGGCTGCGGCGAAGCCGGTCATGTCGCCGATCACGCCGCCGCCCAGCGCGATCAGCGTAGTCTTGCGTTCGGCACGCTGGGTCAGCAGCGCATCGAAAATCAGGTTCAACGTTTCCCAGTTCTTGTAGGCCTCGCCGTCCGGCAATATCACTTGCGTAGCCGCCACTCCGCCGGCTTCCAGCGTTGCCGTCAGTCGCGCCAGATAAAGCGGCGCCACCGTGGTATTGGTTACGATCATCACCCGTTTCTGTGCCAGGTGCGGCAGGATCAATTCGGTCTGATTCAACAAACCGGCGCCTATATGAATGGAGTAGGCGCGGTCGCCGAGGTCGACGGTGAGGGTTTGCATGGGGCAGCCGGGCAAGAGTAAGCGTATCGGTCGATTGTAACCAAAGCCGGTGGAGTATTGCGGCCCATTCGCCCCAGGCCGGCCACCCACGTGCCATGGTGCTGCTTTGCATCCCGGCCGGCTCAACCCATAATCTATTCATTCAATACGATCGACCGTCCTGAACGGGCGAAAATACTCGGGCAGGCAACCGGACAGGAAACACCCAATGGACAACTTTGACCCCGCACTCATTTCCGTCGTCATGCCCTGCCACAACGCCGCGCCCTATGTGGTTGAGGCGATTGAGAGCGTGCTGGGGCAAAGCTATCCTCTGTTCGAACTCATCGTGGTGGACGACGGCTCGACCGATGGATCGCCCGAAATCCTGCAACGGCTGGCTGCCGACCATCCCGAGCGCATCAAGCTGATTTTCCAGACCCGCAGCGGCCCATTCGTCGCGCGCAATGCAGCGCTCGCCCACGCCAACGGCAACTTCGTCGCCTTTCTCGACGCCGACGACGTCTGGCATCCCGACGCCCTCCGTTTGCTGCACGACGCAATCGAGACCGATGGCGCAGACATCGCCTATTGCGGCTGGCAGGACATCGGCGAGACCGTCATCGACCCGACCCCGAAAATCCTGCCTGCCATCGATGCCGGCGAAGCAGCCAGCCATTTTCTCGAACACGGCCCGTGGCCGGTCAACAGCGTGCTGGTTCGCCGCCCCCTCATCGACGAGCTTCGAGGGTTTTCCGAACGCACACCCACCGCCATGGACTACGACCTGTGGCTGCGGATGCTCGCGCGCCAGCCCCGGCTCGCGCGGGTTCCGGAGGTCCTGGCATTTCACCGCCGCCACCCCCACGGCAACACCCGCATCCCGCGCTGGCGACAGGTATTCGACGCCGTCACTGTGCGCCGCGACTTCGCCCGCAATCACCCCGAGTTCGTTGCCCGTATTCCCCCCACCCGCCTCAACGAACTGATCTACGATCCCCTGCTGCACGAAGCCTATCGCTGCCACTGGCGCAACGACACCGAATCCGCACGTCGTCTGTTCCGCCGCGCCTTCCGCAAAGCCGACTGGAAAGCCGGCGACCTCAAGCACCTCGTCGCCAGCCTGCTCCCCGCCCCGCTCTATCGCAATCTCGTCGACACCGTCACCCGCCGCCGCAGCGCCCGCATCGGCGGCTGAGTGGCATAAAAAAGGGGCCATGAAAGGCCCCTGGGTGGATACGGCTGCGCTTCTTGCTGCATAGCGCATGCTTGCGAAGAGAAGGGGAAACCTGGTGCGCCTAGGCGCTTGTCCCCTCCAGCGCCTCGATCTGCTCCGACAACTCCAGCCACTTCCCTTCCTCGCGCGCCAGGTCCTCATTGACGTGCTGCAACTGGCCGCTTGTTTCGGTAATCGCCTCGACCGACAGCGTCCCGGCCAGACGCGCTTCGAGCGCAGCTTTTTCCGCATGAAGCGCGGCCATGCGCTGGTCGAGTTTTTCCAGTGACTGCCTCAGCGGCTTGAGCTTGCCGCTCGGAACCGCACGCTTCTCAGCCACGGGCGCCGGCGCCGGCTTGGGCAGCTCAACGCGGCCGGCCTCTTTCAGGCTTTCGCGCAGGCGCTTGCCCTCATCCAGCAGATAGCGCTGGTAATCGTCCAGGTCGCCGTCGAACGGCTCGACGCCGCCGCGCGTGACCAGCCAGAATTCGTCGCACACGGATCGCAGCAGGGCGCGGTCGTGGCTGACCAGCATCACGGTGCCCTCGAATTCGTTCAGCGCCATCGCCAGCGCCTCGCGCGTGGCGAGATCCAGGTGGTTGGTCGGTTCGTCCAGCAGCAGCAGATTGGGGCGCTGCCACACGATCATGCACAGCACCAGGCGCGCCTTTTCGCCGCCGCTCATGGTGCCGACCGCTTGCTTGACCATGTCGCCGTTGAAGTTGAAGGTGCCGAGAAACGTGCGCAGATCCTGCTCGCGGCTGCTGAACTGGCCGCCGCCACCATTGGCGAGGGTATCGCGGGCAAGCCGGATCATGTGTTCAAGCGGGGTGTCGGCGGGGCGTAGCACGTCGAGCTCCTGCTGCGCGAAGTAGCCGATGTTGAGGCCGCGACCCTCGATCACTTCGCCCGCGACCACCGGCAAGGTGCGCGCGATCGTCTTCACCAGGGTCGATTTGCCCTGGCCGTTGGCGCCCAGGATGCCGATGCGCTGTCCTGCAAACACCGATTTGCTGACGTGCTGGACGATCACCGTCGATGGCGTTCCGGGCGGCGCGTCGGCAGGCGGCGGGTAACCGAAGCTGGCGTCGTCGATCGACAGCATCGGGTTGGGCAAGTTGAGCGGCTCCTTGAATTCGAAGGTGAATTCCGCATTCGCCAGCATCGGCGCCAGGCGCTCCATCCGATCCAGCGCCTTGACCCGGCTTTGCGCCTGCTTGGCCTTGCTGGCCTTGGCCTTGAAGCGGTTGATGAACTCCTGCAGGTGGGCGATCTTGTCCTGCTGCTTGGCGAAAGCCGCCTGCTGCAGCGCCATCTGCTCGGCACGCATGTCCTCGAAGGTGCTGTAGTTGCCGCCGTAGCGGGTGAGCTGGCCGTTTTCGATGTGAATCGTGACATTGGTCACCGCATCGAGAAACTCGCGGTCGTGGCTGATCACCAGCATGGTGCCGGGATATTTCTTCAGCCAGGCCTCCAGCCACACCAGCGCGTCCAGATCCAGGTGGTTGGTCGGCTCGTCGAGCAGCAGCAGCTCCGACGGGCACATCAGCGCGCGCGCCAGCTGCAGCCGCATGCGCCAGCCGCCGGAAAAGCTGTTGACCGGCTGATTCAGTTCGCGCACCTGGAACCCCAGGCCGAGAATCAGCGACTGCGCGCGCGACTGCGCGTCGTGCGCGCCGGCGTCGTGCAGCGCCATGTAGGCATGCGCCATGCGCTCGCCGTCGTCGCTTTCCTCGGCGGCGGTCACCTCGGCCTGCGCCGCAGCCAGCTGGGTATCGCCGGCGATGACGAAATCGGTCGCGGACTCGGCCGTTTCCGGCATGTCCTGCGCCACCTGCGCCATGCGCCACTGCGAGGGGATGGAGAAGTCGCCTTTATCCTCGTGCAGGGTGCCGTTCAGGAGTGCGAACAGGCTCGACTTGCCGGCGCCGTTGCGCCCCACCAGGCCGACCCTTTCACCGGGGTTGATCGAAACCGACGCGTTGTCGAGCAGGACCTTGGCGCTACGCCTAAGGCTGATATTTTTGAGGATGATCATGCAAAAGATGCAGTGCGCAGGACACGCGCCGCCAAAACCGAAAGCAGGATTCTACCCTGTCGGTCAAGTTCGCCCGCCCGCGATGTCGACTGTTTGCCGCTTCGACACAGGTTGACGGCTTTCCGTCAACCCGCGCACCCGCCCCGATAGGGCCGCTCAAGCCATCTCGGGCAACCTGTTGTTTTGTTGGTTTATTTTTTCGCCCTGCAGTTATCGCCCGGTTGGCACAGGCATTGCAAGTATTCAGGCATCCCCCCCTTACCCAGGAGCGCATCATGAAACTGCAATTCGGCAAAAAACAACTGGTCCTCGAACTCAGCGCCTCGCCTTTCGCCTGGTTTCACGGCCAGACCGAACGCATGAGCCTCACCAGCCTGTCGCTGCTGTTCGTGCAATTCTCCCTGTTTGCCCGCCAGCCTGCACTCTGATGCAAGTCGGTCGAGCAACCAGCGTGAGCCTCAGCCTGTCCAGCTCGCCGCTGGGGTTTTTCAGCGGCAGTACTTACCGCATGTCGATGTTCAGCTTCACGCTGCTGTTCATCGAATTCCGGGTGCTGCGGCGGACCACGCCTTACTACACCTGAGCCGGACGCCTAGCTGTGATGTTTCAATAGGTTGTTCACCCGGAAGGATCTGGGAAACTGGAGTTCTCGACGCTTCAGTACTCCCAGGGGGCCAACCGGATGAACAGCCATAAGAATGCCAGAACCACTTACGAA
>JAGXGM010000015.1 GCA_024636675.1 Hydrogenophilales bacterium
CTGCACCAGATCGGAGGTCTTGCGAATCGACGGCACCATTTCATCCAGCAACTTGCCGGCGCGTTCCGCCATTTCGACCGACCCGCTTGCCAGTTCGCCGATTTCCTGCGCGGCCACCTGGCTGCGTTCGGCCAGTTTGCGTACTTCCGCTGCCACCACCGCGAAGCCCTTGCCGTGCTCACCGGCACGGGCTGCCTCGATTGCGGCGTTCAGCGCCAGCAGATTGGTCTGGTAGGCGATGTCGTCGATGATGCCGATCTTGCCGGCAATCGACTTCATCGCGGTCACGGTCTGCTTCACGGCCTCGCCGCCTTCGGTGGCTTCGGTGGAGGCTTTGCCGGCCATGCCGTCGGTCACCTTGGCATTCTCGGTATTCTGCGAAATGGAGGCGCTCATCTGCTCGATCGACGCCGAAGTCTCTTCCACCGATGCTGCCTGCTCACTTGCACCCTGCGACAGCGACTGTGCCGTCGACGACACCTGCTCGGAGGCGGACGACAAATTGTCCGAAGCCGAACGCACGTCGTTGATGATCTGCGACAGCTTGCCAACCATGGCTTTCATTGCTTCCAGCAATTTGCCGGTTTCGTCGGTCGATTTCACTTCAATACGCGCATTGAGATCGCCTTGGGCCAACTGGTTGGCCACGTTCACGGCTTCGTTGAGCGGTTTGGTGATGCTGCGGGTGATAAAGAAGCCGATCAGAATGCCAAACAGCACCGATGCACCGATCAAGCCCATCATCATCCACTTGGACGAGTCATAAAGTGCGGTCGTTTCATCGGACGCCTGCTTGGCATTGGCCTCTTTAATCTCGCCGAGATCGGTCATAAGGCGATCCGCTTTTATCGCCAGCGGAAGCGCTTCCTTCATGGTATAAACGACGGAATTACGATTTTGCTGTTGCAGCCCGGCCGCCATTTCGCTCTTGGCCATTTCAATGACTTTATCCTGGGTCAACATCACTTCTTTATAAGCGGATTCCATTTCCGCAAACTTGGCCTTGGCTTCCGGCTTAAGCAATAAGGGCCGAGCCTTTTCCAGATTGCCTTGGGTTTCCAAACGTTTTTTGGCCAGCGTTTCAAGAAAAGGCGCCGCCTCAACTCCCGGCGTGGTTAATGCCAGCAAGTAGTTGCGCAGCACGCGTCCTTCAAAAACCAAACCAATATTGGCTTCCTTGACATACGAAAGAGCCAGCAGCTCGTTCTGATAAATGCTATCCGCCGCGTCGTTGATTTTGCCCATATTGGAAATGCCCATCACCCCAACCACGCCGGTCAGAAATGCCAGGAACAAAAACCCAATCGTGAGTCGAATTCCAATTTTCATATTGCCAATCATGCTTATCTCCAATCATTCAGTAAAAGTTACGAAACAAATATTCTTAAAGCTCAGACCGCCACCGCTAATGCATCCAAACGCGCCGCTTCATCCTGCAAAACAGGCACATCCAGCACCAGCGCGACTTCACCCGAGCCCAAAATGGTGGATCCGGAAATCCCCCTGATTTGCTCGAACAATTTGCCCATTGGCTTGATTACCGCCTGGAATTCACCCTTCAACTCATCCACCACCAGGCCCGCCTTGCGCCCGGCAGCGTTCACAACCACGATGTTCTCGCGTCGAGCGGCTCGACCATCCAACTTGAAATGCTTCTTGACGTGCAACAAGGGCAGCACCTCGCCGCGCAGGTTGAGGTAGTCACACCCAACCTCGGCTCCGCTGCCATTCATTTCCACACACTCCAGCACCATATCCAGCGGGACCACATAATGGATATCGCCTACGCCCATGAGGAAGCCGTCAATAATGGCCATGGTGAGCGGTAGACGGATGCGGAACGTGGAGCCTTCGCCCTCGCGGCTGTCGATTTCCACCGAGCCGCGCAGCGCTTCGATGTTGCGCCGCACCACGTCCATGCCGACGCCGCGGCCGGACAGGTTGCTCACCTGCTCGACGGTCGAGAAGCCGGGTTCAAAAATCAGGTTCCATACGTCGCGATCAGGCAGGTTTGCCCCGTCCTGTATCAGGCCCTTGTCGCGGGCCTTGTCCAGAATGCGCTGGCGATTGAGGCCGCCACCGTCATCTATCACCTCGATAACGATGCCGCCGGACTCATGGTAGGCATTGAGTTGCAACGTGCCCTTGACCGGCTTGCCGCGAGCCCTGCGCACGTCGGCGGATTCGATACCGTGATCGAGGGCGTTGCGAACCAGATGGGTGAGCGGATCGCCGATTTTCTCGACTACGGTCTTGTCGAGTTCGGTGTCGGCGCCGTTGATCTCGAGGTCGATATCCTTGCCAATTTCCTTGGAGACGTCGCGCACCACACGACGGAAGCGATTGAAGGTTTCGCCAATTTCGACCATGCGCAGCCGCATGGCGTTATCCCGGATATCCTCCACCAGGCGGGCCATGCCGGACACGGCTTCGATCATGGCGCCATCCTTGTTGCGGGCAGCCATGAGGCCGACGCCTGCACCGGCGATAACCAGTTCGCCCACCAGATTGATCAGGCTGTCCAGTTTGTCGGCGTGGACCCGAATAAAGCGGGATTCCTGGGCCTGCTTTTGGCGCGCATCTTTTTGCTTGCTTAACGCCGCATCAACCAGTTCAGGCTGAACAGCTTTGCGTTGCACCAGAATTTCGCCCAGCGCCTGCTGCGGAACCTGGCGCGCATTTTGGCATGCCTGCAGGGCCAACGATTCTTCCAGTTCACGCTGGGTGACCGCACCACATGCCACCAGAATATCCCCCAGCCGAACGCTGTTCTCGGGCAGGGACTCAATCAGCTCGGCGTAATCTGATACGCGGCTGCCGGGTGGCAGGATACGAAGCTGACAGTCATCGCGCACGAATTCGAAAACATTTTCGATACGGGCTTTATCCGCATCGCTGCGCAGTTGGATCTCGAATCCCAGGTAGCAGGATTCCGCATCAAATTCCGCGGCCGTCGGCAACGCGTCATCCAGCGTGGCGAGATGAACGATATCGCCCAGGGTGCCGAGATAGCGCAGAAAGGACAGTGGATCCATCCCGTTCTTGAATACACCCCGGGTAAATCGCAACGAGATATGCCAGGTATCGTTTGATCCCTTGCTTGCCTCCAATTTTTCCACCGGGCTTTCAAGCTCGACCGGCAGTGAAGCAGCCGATTCGCCCAGGCTCGCACGCAACCGGGCGGTCAGCGCCTTGCCCAACTGGCGTGTGTCGGGATCGAGTTCTTCCTCGTCGGAAGCAAGATCCAGCAGACGACCAATATGGTCCTGGCAACCCAGCAACAGGCCGACCAGGTCCTCGTTCATGTCGAGTTCGTTGTTGCGCACCCGATCGAGCACATTCTCGGCCTTGTGAGTAAACGCAACGATGTCATCGAGCCCGAACAGACCGGCCGACCCTTTGATGGTATGGGCCGCGCGAAATACGGCGTTGATCGCCTCCGCATCGTCGGGAACGGATTCCAGGCGCAACAGGCCGGTCTCCATGTCCTCCAGCAAACTGCGGCTCTCGGCGAAAAAGGTTTGCAGAGCGTCGCCCAGATCCAGACTCATGCTGGCCTCCTTGTCTCGGCGTGTGCCGACAACACCTGGGGATCGCCGAACCACCCTCCCAGGCCGAGCAACTCGAATACTTCGAGCACCACCGGGCTATGCCCGGACAGGGTCAGGGGCTTGCCCGCCGCGCCGGCTTCGCGCTTCATCAGCATCAGCAATTGCACGCCACTGGCATCGAGCTCGCTGACGCCCGACAGGTCGATCTCGACCGCCTCGCTCTGCGCGAGCGCCTCCAGCAGTTGCGGGGCGAGCGCGGCGGCATGGTAGATGGTCATCTCGCCTCTGGCATGCAGGCACAGGCGGTTGTCGCGGCTTTCGCTGCTCAGTTCCATGGTGGGCTCCAGACGTTAGGGCAGAATCAGTTTCGACACGGCATCGAGCATCTGCGCCGGCAGGAAGGGCTTGACCACCCAGGCCTTGGCCCCGGCCGCCTGGCCGTCGCGCTTCTTCGCCTCGCTGCCTTCGGTCGTCAGCATGATGACGGGGGTAAATTTGTAGGCCGGCCTGGTCTTCATCTCCCTGACGAAGCTGATGCCGTCCATGTTGGGCATGTTGACGTCGCTGATCACCAGATGCAGCTTGCGTCCGTCCAGCTTGCTGAGCGCGTCCCGGCCGTCCTCGGCAGCAACGACCTCATAGCCGGCACCCCGCAGAGTCAGCCCCACTACCTGGCGAACGGATGCCGAGTCGTCAACGATCAAAATGGTCTTCGCCATGTTTTCCCCTAGAAGAAAGTAATTTCGGTTGCATTACCAGGCGTGTTGCTCTGCTTGCCCTGGTGGTTATCCACTTGCTCCAGCGTGGTGTAGTTGCTGGAAAGCTGCTCGAGCCATGCCTTCACGTCGATGGGTTGCAGCGGCTCGCCGCCTGCATGGCGTTCGCGGTTCTCGCCGATGACGCTTTCCAGCCGCGCCATGTCATCCATCACATGGCGCATGATCTGGCTGACCCGGTCCTGAAACTGGAGCGCGACGATGACGCCGGAAACCTGTTCCTGAACGGCCTGGCCTTCATGCTGGAACTGGGTAGCCGCATCGGTCAGTTGCTCCACCGATCCCCGGAATACTTTCAGCACGCCCCCGATCAATTCTTCGGAGCTCTGCATGGTGCGGGCATCCTGGTCGGCATAGTGCTCGGCGATCTGTACCGCGCCCTCGATTGCCTGGGTCACGCCGTCGACGCGTAAGCGGATTTGCTTGCCGGTTTCGCCGGACTGCTTGGACAACCTGCGGATTTCCTCCGCGATCACGGCGAATCCCCGCCCCGCTTCGCCGGCCCAGGCCGATTCGATGGCCGCATTGAGTGCCACCAGGTTGATCTGGCTGGCGAGCGCCGACACCGAGCCCGCCATCGACTTGAGTTCGTCCACGAAAGAATTCATTTCGCGAATGCGTTCGAGCATTGCTTCCTTGGCCTTGATCCCGGCCTGCAGCGAAGACAGCATGGCGGACAAGTCGTTTTGCCCCTTTTCCAGCATCACCATGACATCCGCCCCCCCGCCCTGGCTCGACAGATTGCCGGTACTGTTTCGGTAGAGGCCCAGCGCAGCTTCCAGCCGCTCGCTGATGTCGCCGAAACACATCGACAGATCGACCAGTGAGGTCTCGGTCTGGCTGCGGGCCGTTTCGATCTGCCGGTTCCAGATCGGCAACACCTCGCCGCACAGGGCATCGAGGCCAAGCTGGCCGGCCTCGGCCGGTTCGTCCTGCTGGCAGTAGCCACCCTTGAACCCGCGCTGCAACCGGTAGGCCAGCAGACTGCCGGCCAGAATCCCGGCCAGTCCCAGCATGGCGGCCCAGACCATACTGCCCGCCGTGCCGGTAAGCACGGCGACGGCCCCGAACAGACCGAGTCCGGCACACACTGCCCACACTTGACCTGCCGCGCTTAGCGCAACCAGCTTGAGTCCGCGCAGATTCATGCCTCGCCCCGCTGTATGGTGTGGGCATTAGCCCCAACGAGACGGGCAACCAGCGCCTCGCATTCGAGCGACTTGTCGAAAAACCCATCGGTGCCGGCGAGCGTGGCCTTGCCCCGCTGTTCAATCTGGTTGCTGAACATAGGGAAGCGCGTATGCGGGGAATGAAACTTGATGTCGGCCAGAGCCTCCAGGCCATTGCCGTCCGGAAGCGTGGTATCCAACACCGCGACATCAGGAAGCAGTTCGCGTGCTTTGGACACGGCCTCGCGCAAGGTGCGCGCGCTCGCAATGGCGGCGAGGTGTTTCACCCCGCCCAACCTCTCGATCAAGCGGCCATATATGGCCGAAGAGCCATCCACGATCAGGAATTTCACCGCAACTCCGCTTGGTATGAACATACCTGGAGGTAACGGCGCTTAATCAGACGTCCGTATCGGCGATTGGCTTGTCCGGGTGGTCAGACGAGGACTAATTCCGGATAGGAATCGCCCTACCCGCGAATGGGGGTTGGCGGAAAAACCGTTTTTGCAGGGTTCAGTCCAGCTCGTGGCGCAGGGCGTAGCGCACCAGATCGCTGAGGTTCTCCACGCCCAGCTTTTTCATCAGCCGGGCCTTGTGGGTGCTGACGGTCTTGGCGGACAGGTGGAGCGTCACGCCGATCGCCACCACGCCGCGCCCCTGGGCCAGCATCAGGAAGATCTGGTATTCACGGTCGGACAGCAGCGTATGGGGAAGGCATTGCTCATCGGGCGAGGATCTGAACAACAGGCGCTCGGCGATCGACGGCTCGATGTAATGCCCACCCTTTGCCACATGGCGGATGGCGGAAATCAGCGCTTCGGGTTCGCTGTCCTTGGTGATGTAGCCGGACGCGCCCGCCTTGATGGCGCGGCCTGCAATATGGCTCTCGCTATGCATGGACAGCACCAGGATCGGTATGCTCGGCGCCTCCTCTCGGACGCGCTTGATCAGGTCCACCCCGCTCAGCCCCGGCATGTTCATGTCCAGCAACAGCAGGTCGGGATCGGATTCGCGGATATGTTCGAGCACCTGCAAGCCGTTTTTCGCCTCGGCAACCACTTCCAGGTCCGAGACCAAGCTCAACACCTGGCGCAGTCCCTGACGTACCAGCGCGTGATCGTCGCCGATCAGGATGCGAGTCATGCCGCCACCCCGCTGGTGCATGGCATCCGGATATGCACGCAAGTCCCGGCCCCCAGTGCGGTGTCGATGCGTGATTCACCGCCAAACTGAAGCACCCGCTCACGAATGCCCATCAGGCCAAATGTCTTGCGCCGGCCCACTTCGGCAGGATCGAAGCCGGTGCCATTGTCACGAATTTCCATGGTCAGGATGTTGTCGGCCTGCTCGATGCGAACGCTGACTTCGCTTGCACAGGCATAGCGGGCGATGTTGGTCAGGGATTCCTGCAGGATGCGGAAAGCTGCCGTCGTGCGTTCCTCGTCCAGGTTCATCTCCTCCGGCAAGACCTGCAGCTGGCATCGGATGCGGGTACGTTCCTGAAAGCCGATGAGCAGCCATTCCGCTGCCGACCCCAGCCCCATATCCAGCGCCCCTGGGCGCAAGGACGTTGCCAGGTTGCGCACGACGCCGATGGTGGTGTCGATGGTGTGCTTCATGCTTGCAACCAGACGGGTCAGCTCTGGATTGTCCTCGCCAAAGCGAATGCCGATCATGGCCGCATCCATCCGCAAGGCGGTCAGGTACTGCCCCAGTTCATCATGGATTTCACGTGCCACGCTGGTGCGCTCGGCTTCGCGTACTTTTTCATGGTTAGCGGCAAGCTCGCGCAGGCTTTGCTGGGATTTCAGCAAGGCCGCTTCATGCTGCTTGAGTTCGGTGATGTCCTGGGTGGTGCCGAGGGCGCGCAGCAGGTAGCCCTCGGAGGAATATTCAAGCTCGGCACGCTGCCGCACCCATTTGACCCGGCCGTGCGCAACGATGCGGTGCTGGACATCGTAGTTGCCCCCCGCCACGGCAGCGCGCCAGGCAAGGTCCACGCATTCGCGGTCGTCCAGATGGACGCAGTCGAGGAAAGCCTGGTAATTGAGCGGGGAGCCGGGGGACAGACCACAAATGCGATAGCACTCGGCCGACCATTCCAGAATGTCGTTGCGGATATCCAGCAACCAGCTGCCCAGTTTGCCCTGTGCCTGTGCGCGTGCCAGACGGGCTTCGCTTTCGCGCAGGCTGTCCTCGTCGCGCCGGCGCGCGGTGATATCCTGAACGCTGAACACTTGGTAGACCACCTCACCTTGATCGGTCACCGCAGTGGCATCGATCTGGACCGGAAACTCGCTGCCATCCTTGCGGACATGCCACGATTCCCAGACATGATGGCCTTGCTCGCGGAGCAGCTGCAAGGTTTCCTGCAGGCCCGCCTTGCAGGCCTCGGAAAACACGTAGGCCAATGGCCGTCCCGTCAGTTCTTCCACACGGTAACCATGCATCCTGGCGAATTCAGGATTCATCAGTTCGATGGTGTTGGTCGTGCCATCGCAAACGATCATGCCCCACTTGGCATGGTCGAAGAAGTGTTGCCATTTGGCAATGGCCGACGCGTTCTCCTCACGAATAGTCCTGAAAAGCATAGATTTTTTGTATCCACCCGAGGGGCAGGAACAGATGCCGGATAGATTGCAGTCTGCTTGTTTGGTTCCGCACATTCAGCGCGCGGCAAATTCCGCACACAAACAAATCAGGGATTTGATCGAAGCAATGCGTCAGCGAGGCTTTCTAGAAGCCAAGGTGAATGATCGATGACCATAGGATGAATGATAGGCGACCGCAACATTGATCCGGCCCTGATGTTGCCTCTCATCCGGTCTGCCTTTACACAGCAACCTGCACGGCAAGCCTTAGGGACACGCTGATTGATTCGCCGCCCGCTAAACCACGACGCTGAACAAGGTTTCCCGCGTGCTGAACCAGTACGGCAAAACCACCGTCACCGTGATCGGCCATACCGACAGTGTCGGCTCCGACGCCGCCAACCAGACCCTGTCGGACAATCGCGCGCAGGCAGTGATGAATTATTTCGCCGGCCAGAACGTCAACCCGCTGCGTCTGGAGGCCTACGGCAGGGGCGAATCCGAGCCGCGCGCCGACGACGCGACCGAAGCCGGCCGCCAGCTGAATCGCCGGGTCGAACTGTGGATCCTGCCGGTGGTCGCGAACTGAGCCGCCCCGTTTTCGCCGGCCCGCGCCGGCGCAATCCTTGTTCTCGCGAAGGCTCGCGAAGAAGCGCCTGACCCCCGGGTTTCTTCGCGTGCCTTCGCTTTTTCGCTTCGCCCCCCGCCATGGCAGGATGGTTTTATTCGGTCTAGAGTGAAGCCATGACCCACTGGCTTCACTTCCTGGCGCGCCTGGTTCTGCCCGCCTGCCTGATCCTGGGGCTGGCCGCGCCCGCCAGCGCGGCGATGGTGCGGGTACTGACGGTGGAGGGGGCGATCAGCCCCGGCAGCGCCGACTATTTGCTGCGCGGCATCGACAAGGCGATCGAGGAGCAGGCGCATCTGATTGTGATCGAGATGGACACGCCGGGCGGGCTCGACACCGCGATGCGCGACATCATCAAGGCCATCCTCGCATCGCCGGTGCCGATCGCCACTTATGTTTCACCCCGGGGCGCCCGCGCCGCCAGCGCCGGCACCTACATCCTGTATGCCAGCCATATCGCGGCGATGGCGCCGGCGACCAATCTGGGGGCGGCAACGCCGGTCGAACTGGCGCCCACTGGCGGCGGCGACAAGCCCGCCGCGCCCGACAAACCCGACGCCAGCAAACCTGCCAATCAACCACCGGGCGACCCCAAGATGCGCAAGGCGGTGCACGACGCCGCGGCCTACATCCGCGGCCTGGCCGAACTGCGCGGGCGCAATGTCGAGTGGGCCGAGCGCGCGGTGCGCGAGGCCGTCAGCCTGCCCGCATCCGAGGCGCTTGAACTCAATGTGATCGACCTGGTGGCGACCGATCTCGACGATCTGCTGCGCCAGCTCAATGGCCGCATCATCCAGATGAACGGCGAAACGGTCACCCTGGACACCGCCAATGCCGTCATCGAACGCGCCCAGCCCGACTGGCGCAGCCGCCTGCTGGCGGTGATCGGCAACCCCGGCATCGCCTATATCCTGATGCTGCTGGGTATCTACGGGCTGATCTACGAGTTCTCCAATCCCGGCATGCTGTTCCCCGGCGTGGTCGGTGGCATCTGCCTGCTGCTGGCGATGTTCGCGCTGCAAGTCATGCCGATCAATTATGTCGGGCTGGCGCTAATCATCCTCGGCATTGTCCTGATGATTTCGGAGGCCTTCATCCCCAGCTTCGGCGCCCTGGGGATGGGCGGCGTCATCGCCTTCGTCATCGGTTCGGTGATGCTGATCGACACCGACGTTCCCGGCTACGGCATCCCATGGACGCTGATTATCCCGGTGGCCGCCGTCAGCGGTCTGTTCAGCTTCTTCGTCGTCGGCATGGCGATCAAGGCGCGCGCGCGACCCGTGGTGACCGGCGCCGAGGAAATGATCGGCGCCCGCGGCGAAATCCTGCACGACATGGATCACGAAGGCTGGGCCCACGTCCATGGCGAGCAGTGGCAGGTGCATAGCAATGTGCCGCTGAAACGCGGCAGCACGATCCGGGTACGCGCCCGGCGCGACCTGATACTCGATGTGGAGCCGGACCGGGATGGTCCATAAAGGAGAATGATCATGTTTGAATTCGGCGGGTTGACCATCGTCTTTATAGTTGTCGCGCTGCTGGTCGCCAGCATACGCATCCTGCGCGAGTACGAGCGCGGCGTGGTATTCATGCTCGGACGCTTCTGGAAGGTGAAAGGGCCGGGGCTGATCGTCATCATTCCCGGCATCCAGCAGATGGTGCGGGTGGATCTGCGCACCGTGGTGTTCGATGTGCCCAGCCAGGATGTGATCTCGCGCGACAACGTCTCGGTCAAGGTCAACGCGGTGGTGTATTTCCGCGTCATCGACCCGGCCAAGTCGATCCTGCAAGTGGAGGACTTCCTGATCGCCACCAGCCAGCTGGCGCAGACGACGCTGCGCTCGGTGCTGGGCAAGCACGAACTCGATCAGATGCTGGCCGAACGGGAAACCCTCAATGCCGACATCCAGCAGGCACTCGACTCGCAGACCGACGCCTGGGGCATCAAGGTCTCCAACGTCGAGATCAAGCATGTCGACATCGACGAAACCATGGTGCGCGCCATTGCCAAGCAGGCCGAGGCCGAGCGCGAGCGGCGCGCCAAGATCATTCATGCCGAGGGCGAATTGCAGGCCTCTGAAAAGCTGCTGGCCGCCGCCGAGGTTCTCTCAGCCAGGCCGCAGGCGATGCAGCTGCGCTATCTGCAGACGCTCTCCAACATCGCCGGCGACAGGACCAACACCATCATCTTTCCGATGCCGGGCGAGCTGTTGAATCTGATGGTGCGGGGATCGAAATCCGGTGAGTAGTGGCAGGAAAAGCGCTAACAATTCCGTCATCGCGCGGAGCGTGCCTGCAGCCGCGAGCAAAGCGTGGTGGAATGTGTACGTCGACCGAAAACCCCGGTATCCGCAGGGTTGCGGGTAGCAAGCCGGCCCGCATCA
The DNA here is from genome assembly GCA_024636675.1 of Hydrogenophilales bacterium. Classification (GTDB taxonomy): domain Bacteria; phylum Pseudomonadota; class Gammaproteobacteria; order Burkholderiales; family Thiobacillaceae; genus Thiobacillus. The sequence continues at coordinate 11,100 of JAGXGM010000015.1, forward strand.
CGGTATCCTGACACCCAATCCCGAATGCACTCGGGAACTTGTGCCCGCTACAATAATCTGTACAGGCACTGCCATTATTCATTCACGTGAGGAAACCACATGAACCCGCAAGTCACCACCCTCGGCCGTAGCCAGTCTGCGGCGCTGTCGACCAACAAGGTCGTCAAGAACACCTACATGCTGCTGTCGATGACGCTGGCATTCTCGGCCCTGACGGCCGGCCTGTCGATGTCGCTGAACCTGCCGCATCCCGGTCTCATCATCACGCTGGTCGGCTACTTCGGCCTGCTGTTCCTGACCACCAAGTTCCGCGACAGCAGCCTCGGCATCGCCTTCGTGTTCGCCCTTACCGGCTTCATGGGCTACACGCTCGGCCCCATCCTCAATGCCTACCTGTCGCTGCCCAACGGCACCCAGGTGGTGATGATGGCGATGGGCGGCACCGCCGCGATCTTCCTCGGCCTGTCGGCCTACGTGATGACCACCCGCAAGGACTTCAGCTTCATGGGCGGTTTTCTCGTGGTCGGCATCCTGGTCGCCTTCCTCGCCGGCCTTGGCGCCATCTTCTTCAACATGCCCGGCCTGTCGCTGGCGGTCTCCGCCATGTTCGTACTGCTGATGTCCGGCCTCATCCTGTATGAGACCAGCAACATCATCAACGGCGGCGAGACCAACTACATCATGGCGACGGTCACGCTGTTCGTCGCAATCTTCAACCTGTTTACCAGCCTGCTGCACCTGCTGGGCTTCGCCAGCAACGATTAAGCATCGATGTCACAGGCAAGCGAAACGGCGTCCTTGGGGGCGCCGTTTTTTATCGACACCCACTGCCATCTCGCCGCGGCCGAGTTCGATGCCGACCGCGATGCCGAGTTCGCGCGCGCCGCCGCCGCCGGCGTCACCACCCTGATCATCCCTGCCGTCAGCCGCGACAGCTTCGCCGCGGTGGCCGCCACCTGCGAACGCTACCCCGGCTGCCTGCCGGCCTGGGGCCTGCACCCGATGCTGCTTGACGTGCATCGCCCGGAGCATCTGGCCGACCTGCGCGCGCAGATCGAGACGCAGCGCCCGCTGGCCATCGGTGAAATCGGGCTCGATCTGTTTGTGCGCGACCTCGACTACGCCACCCAAGAGTTCTTCTACGTCGAGCAGCTGAAGATCGCACGGGAATACGACCTGCCGGTGCTGCTGCATGGCAGGAAAGCAAACGACCAGTTGCTGAAACACCTGCGCAGGATCCGGGTGCGGGGCGGCATCGCGCACGCCTTCAACGGCAGCCCGCAGCAGGCGAACGAATTCATCAAGCTGGGGTTCAAGCTGGGGTTCGGCGGCGCCTTCACCTGGTCGCGCGCCAACAATCTGCGGCGGCTGGCGGCCAATCTGCCGCTCGACGCGATCGTGCTGGAAACCGACAGCCCCGACATGCCGCCGGAGTGGATCGGCCGCGGCCGCAACGCACCGGGCGAATTGCCGCGCATCGCACAGGTCCTGGCCGAGCTGCGCGGCCTGGATATCGACGCGGTGGCGGAGGCCACCACGCGCAATGCCCGCGAACAGTTCGGCCTAACGGCTCGTTAATGAATAAATTAGCGTGCCCTAAGTCGAGGCGGCGCCAGCGCACGTAGCCAAACGCACCCACCTCCCCGCGACGGTAATCGATGGCCAGCCAGCTGGACACACAGGGGCGCGGGTTGGCGATGGGGAAGTGTCGGAGGGCGGCGTGGGACCGCCTTCTGCCACGTTGCAATGCCGGGTCATGATGGGCCGGAATGTACCGCCAGCCAGTCGTTAACCGGCGGCGACCGCTCCGCCGCCTCACCGAAATGCACCCGCTTGCGCAGCAGGCAGGAAAACAGCAGCTCCATCTCGGCGACCAGCGGGGTGTCACGCCGGGCCAACGCCTTTCGCGCCGCCCGGGTAAGCCTGATTTCCAGCGTTTTATCGTGCAGCCTTATGTTCATGGCGGCCCCCTGAACGACGTCATCCGTGGCCTCTAACAGCCAGACCGGGCCGCGCTGTGATCCGGGCAGCGCCGCGCCGGGCGTCGTTCAGCGCACCGCACTCATAGCCAGCGCCGCACCCGGTTTTTGTAGGTCCGGTAGTCGTCCCCGAACTTCGCCTCGAGATGGGCTTCCTCGTGACGAATCACGCCGTGGCGCAGCATGACCCAGATCAGCGGCGCGAACAGCAGCGGCCACCAGGTCGCCAGCAACAGCGACACGCCCGCCAGGATGAACCAGTCGCCGACATAAATCGGATTGCGGCTGAAGCGGAACGGGCCGTCGGTGCACAGGCTGGACGCCGCCACGTAGGGATTGACCGTGGTGCGGTGGCGCCAGAAAGTCGTGAGCGTCCACATGAAAAGCCCCAGCCCGATCCCCACCAGCAGCCAGCCCGACGGCCGCGTCATCGCGCCCCAGTCGAGCGGGAGCGCATGGACCTGGCGGTCCAGCCACCAGCCGCCCAGCATCGCTGCTGCATAGGGCGCGGGGGGCAGGATCAGCGTGCGCGGGCGGAGGGCATGGTCAGGCATGGCGATCCGGCAGCTCAGTCCGCCACGGGAACGAGCAGCACCGGCACGGTCGAGCGCCGCGCGGTGCCCTCAGCCACGCTGCCGAGCAGCCAGCGCTCCATCCCGCGGCGCCCGTGCGTGCCCAGTACGAGCAGGTCGGCCGGCCAGCTGGCCGCCGCCGCCCCGGCAATTGCCGCCGCGACATGCTGGACCGGGGTCGCCGTATCCAGCAGCCGGGTTTCGACCTCTATTTCGGGCGCCTGCACGCTGTCCCGCGCGGCGGCGAGGATCTTTTCGCCGGCGGCACGACGCGCATCGAGCAGGGCGTCGATATCGATGCTGAGTTCCGGCCCGTAAGGCATGAGGCCGATATCGACCACGTGGATGATGCGCAAGCGGGCGGACAGCCCCTTGGCGAGACCGACCGCATGCCGGAGCGCGTGGGCGGCACCGGCGCTTCCGTCTATGGCGACCAGGATTCGTGAATACATGCTTGCTCCTCGGTAGGCGGACTGCGCGGGATACGCGGATCGCGCGTTGCCGGCATCACACTGCTTCTATCTGAGATCGCTGTGCGAAACCGCGCGCAGAAACTCGTTTCGCATCTGGTCGTGGGTCTTGAAGCAGCCGGTGAAGGCCTGGGTGACGACGCGCTCGTCGCCGCGCCGGTCCTCGCCCAGCAGCAGGCACAGCTGCTCGGCCTCGATGATGCAGGCCGCCCCTTGCGCCTGACCGTGCGTCACCAGCGCCTCGGCGATATCGCGCGTCATCCATTCCTGATAAGTGAAGCGGTGACCGATGGCGTCGACCATGCGCGCGATGCGACCGAAGCCGTGCAGCCGCCCCCCGGGAATGTAGGCGACGTGCGCCACCCCGCGAAACGGAACCAGGTGATGGGGGCACACACCGTGCACCGCAATGCCGCGCACCACCACCATGTCGTCGCGATCATCGGCGAAGCCCTCGCCCAATGCCACGGCGGGCTCGATCGCATAGCCGCCGAGCAGGCGCTTTTGCCACAGTTCGCGCACCCGCTCGGCGGTGCGCCCGGTGTGCACCGAATCGGGCGCCACCCCGCAGGCAGCGAGCATGGCGTTGACCGCCTGCTCGAACGCCACCGGGTCGAACGCCCCGACTTGCGGGATGCCGAGGCTGCCCCTGCCCGGCGGCGGCGTGTGGCAGGCGTCGTGATCGCAGGCGTCGGCCATTATTTGAGGGTCGCCTTGAGGAATTCCAGCGTGCGCGTCCACGAATCGGTATCGGCCGCGTGATCGTACTTGAGCGGCAACCCGAACTGCGCAGCGTAGCTGTCGGCCGCGCGGTTGGTGAAGGTGTGCCTCACCCCGGGGTAGGCGACGAACATGTAGTCGGCCTTGGCATTGTCCATCTCGGTCTTGAATGCCTCGACCTGCTCCGGCGGCACGAGGGGATCGGCCTCGCCGTGGAAGATGCGCAATTTGGTCTTGATGTCGCCCGGCTTGACCGCCATGTCGGTCGCCAGCACGCCGTGGTAGCTGGCCGCCGCTTTCAGCGGCATGCCGGCGCGCACCATGTTGAGCACCACGCCGCCGCCGAAGCAGTAGCCCAGCGCAGCGATCTCGCCCTCCTTCACGTTGGGCTGTGCGGCGAGGAAGCGCCGCGCGGCGTCGAAGCGCGCGTAGGCCAGCGGCGGGTTCTTGTTGACGCTGCCCGCCAACGCGCCAGCGTCCTTCGGGTTGTCGGCCACCTGGCCGTTGCCGTACATGTCGACCACCAGCGCGACGTAGCCGGCTTCCGCCAGCATGCGTGCGCGCTTCCTGCCGTAATCGTTGACGCCCCACCATTCCGGCACCACCAGCACGCCGGCGCGCTTGTCCGTTACAGCATCGTCATACGCCAGATGGCCCCTCATGACGGTGTCCCCCGCCTGGTACGTGACATCCTTGCCGACCAGCGCGGCGAGGGCGGAAGAAGTGAAAAACAACAATGACAGCGCAAGTGCAGTTTTCATGAGCGTCTCCAGGAGTGAGTGACCGCAAGGCGATCAGAATGATCGGACCCAAAAGCATACCGCGCCGGCCCGCGCAATAACAACCGCATTTCCGTCACGGCCATGCGGCCGTGCTGTGCGCATCGCTGGGGCAGCGTAAAATTGCGGCTTCGCCCGCACGTCCGCCCGCCATGACCGACCCCACCCGCCTTGCCAAACGTGTCGCCGAACTGCGCGCCTGCTCGCGCCGCGAGGCCGAACAATTCATCACCGGCGGCTGGGTGCGGGTCGATGGCATCGTGATCGAGGCGCCGCAGTTCCGTGTCACCGACCAGCGCGTCGAAGTCGACCCCAAGGCCGACCTCGGCCAGACTGAACCGGTCACCCTGCTGTTGCACAAGCCGCCCGGCTATCGCACGACAGAGGGCGAGCCGCATGCGTCGCAGTTGCTCACCCCCGACACACTGTGGTCAGAAGACCGCTCCGGCACCCGCCCGCTTAAAAAGCACTTCGCCCAGCTGACCCTGTGCGTACCGCTGGAAACCGACGCCAGCGGCCTTGTCGTGTTTACCCAGGACTGGCGCATTGCGCGCAAGCTGACTGAAGACGCCGCCACCCTGGAGCACGAGGTCATCGTCGAAGTCGCAGGCGAGATGGTCGCCAATGGCCTCAAGCGCCTGAATCGGGGCGTCCCCTTCGATGGCCGCACCCCGCCGACCATCAAGGTCAGCTGGCAAAATGAAACCCGCCTGCGGGTGGCGTTGAAGGGCGCCCAGATCGGACAGATCGCGCACCTGTGCGAGGCCGTCGGCCTGCAGGTGCTTTCGATGAAACGCATCCGCCTCGGCCGCGTCCCGCTGGGGAAGCTGCCGCCGGGGCAGTGGCGCTACTTGCTCGAAGACGAACGGTTTTAAGGGCGCCGCGGCAAGCGGCAGGCTTCTGTCGCGCCGTCGAAAGCCGGCCTCGCGCCCGGCCCGGCAGCGTTGCGTTTTTGGCGGCGGTGTCGAGATGGCAACAGCGATGACGTCATGGAATTGGACCAAACGCAGATCCATACGATAGAAAGGGTCTTGCTCGCGGCTGGAACAGGGTTTGCTAGTGGAACTGCAATCCTCAAAAATCCGGTACCCGCGCCATGAAACGTTCCACTCTGTTCTTCGCAGGCTCGCTTGCCATCCTGCTCGGCGCCCTTGGCTCGGCGCAGGCGATGCCGCTGCTTCCCCAATACGCCGGAACCTATCTGGACGGCAACGGCGCCAACAGCCAGTGGGTGCAAGTCGATGATGCGTGGCGTGGCAGCCTCCAGGGCGGCGAGGCCTGGGGCACCGGCATCTGGGGGCTTGCCGACCACGCTGCGGTAATCGGCCTGGCCGCCGACGACGCTTCGGTCGTGCGGCATCTCAAGACGCCTGTCGCCCAGATCAATTTCGCCGACCAGCGTTTCATCGACGACTGGGGAAATTCGTGGAGCACGCCGCTGCTCTCCCCGATTTTCGGCGGCGCGCTCGCAAGCCAGGACAACTGGGCCTCGCGCTTCTGGGGCTATCTCGCGATCACCGTTCCCGGCGACTACAACTTCGGCGTGTTGTTCGACGATGGCTTCCGCTTCAGCCTGCTGGGTGCGGACGGTTCGCAAAGCATCGAACGCGACGGCCTCAACCCGCGCGAGCGCTTGGGCTTCGCCGAGGACCTGCAGCTGACGCAGGGGCTCTATGGTTTCCAGCTCGATGCCTACGACAGGCTCGAGGCTGGCGCTGTACAGCTCGCCTGGTATACGCCCGGCGCAAACGACTGGGCGCTGGTTCCGCAGGCGCATTTATTCACCAATGCCATCCCCGAACCCTCGGTTCCCCTGTTGATGCTCGCCGGACTCGCAGCAATCGGCGTCAGCCGTCGGCTGGCGGGCGCCTGAGCCATGCGTTCCGCTCGCCCGGCACTGTCCGGCCCATGGCATGTGCTCAGGCACGCGATCATCGTTGCGTTCGGCTGGGGTCTGTTTGGCGGCTTCTGGTGGCTGGTCCTGCTGCAAGAGACCTATCCGCTCGCCAACCTGTTCTGGCTGCTCGGCGGCGCCGTCGTGCTGCTGCCGGCGATCACACTCTACTGGGTCATCCATAACCGCGGCATCTATGCCCGCAAGGGTCCGCGCCATCAGGTGCAGGTCGCCGCGACGGTGTACACGCACGACTGGGCCGGGCGCCCGGTCATTGCGTTGTTCGATCAGCTCGGGCACGCGCGCCATATCGTCATTAGCGGCTCTGCCAACGAGAAGGTGTTCCTCTCGGCCGATCCCCCCCCACAGGCCAAAGCAGCATGACCCTGATCGGCGTACTTGCAGCGATCCAGCATAGCTGGCCGTACTGGATCGCGCTTGTCTTTTTTGCCGCATATCCGATGGTCACGAGCGTGATGTGGATCACGACCGCGATGTTCTTTCGCAACCGCTGGGAAAAACCCGGCGCGCCACCCGCGCTTGCGCGTTATCCGTCGGTGTCGGTGCTAATCCCGGCGCACAACGAGGAGCGCGTGATCGGCCTGGCGCTGGCCGCGGCGACGGCGATCGACTACCCGGATTTCGAGGTCGTCGTGGTCGACGACGGATCGACCGACGGCACGCGCAACGCGGTCGAGCCCTATGTCAATTGCGGCCAGGTGCGCCTGATCTCGAAGCAGCAAAACGAAGGCAAGGCGATGGCGCTCAATGATGCCCTGCCCTGCCTCAATGGCGAGATCGTCCTCATCATCGACGCCGATGCCGAGCCTGCACCGGACATCCTCGCCCATATGCTGCCGCACTTCGAACATGCGCGCGTCGCTGCCGTCACCGGCAACCCACGCGTCAAGAACGTCGACACCTTTCTTGCGCGGCTGCAGCTGATCGAGTTCAGCTCCATCGTCAGTCTGCTGCGCCGCTCGCAGCGGATCTGGGGCCGCATCATGACGGTGTCGGGCGTGGTCGCGGCGTTCCGCAAATCCGCCCTCGTCGACGTCGGCGGCTTTTCGCCGGAAATGCCGACCGAGGACATCGAACTCACCTGGAAGCTGCAGCGGCGCTTCTGGGACATCCGCTACGAACCCAGTGCGCTCGTCTGGATGACCGTGCCCTCGACGCTGTCCGGCCTGTTTGCCCAGCGCCGCCGCTGGTCGCGCGGACTCATGCAGGTGCTGCACAAGCATCACGACGTCATCCTGCACCGCAAGTACCGCCGCATGTGGCCGATC
>JAGXGM010000016.1 GCA_024636675.1 Hydrogenophilales bacterium
ATGATGGAGAACCTGAAGGAAGGCTCCATCGTCAAGGGCGTGGTCAAGAACATCACCGACTACGGCGCGTTCGTGGACCTGGGTGGCATCGACGGCCTGCTGCACATCACCGACATGGCGTGGCGCCGCGTCAAGCACCCGTCCGAAGTGGTGCACGTCGGCCAGGAACTCGAAGCCAAGATCCTGCGCTACGACACCGAGAAGAACCGTGTTTCGCTCGGCATCAAGCAGCTGGGTGATGATCCCTGGGTCGGCATTGCACGCCGCTACCCGCAGGGCACCCGCATGTTCGGCAAGGTCGCGAACCTCACCGACTACGGCGCATTCGTCGAAATCGAAGAGGGCATCGAAGGCTTGGTGCACGTCTCCGAAATGGACTGGACCAACAAGAACGTCAGCCCCTCCAAGATCGTGCAGCTGGGTGACGAAGTCGAAGTCATGGTGCTCGACATCGACGAAGACAAGCGCCGCATCTCGCTTGGCATGAAGCAGTGCAAGTCGAACCCGTGGGAAGACTTCTCGATGAACCACAAGAAGGGCGACAAGGTTTCCGGCGCGATCAAGTCGATCACCGACTTCGGCGTGTTCATCGGCCTGCCCGGCGGTATCGACGGCCTGGTTCACCTGTCCGATCTGTCGTGGAACGTTCCCGCCGAAGAGGCCGTGCGCAACTTCCGCAAGGGCCAGGACGTGGAAGCCGTGGTGTTGGGTATCGACCTCGAGCGCGAGCGCATTTCGCTCGGCATCAAGCAGCTCGAAGGCGATCCGCTGACCAGCTACGCGACCGGCCACGAGAAGGGCAGCATCGTCAAGGGCACCATCAAGACCGTGGAAGCCAAGGGCGCCACCGTGCAGCTGGACAGCGACATGGAAGGCTATCTGCGCGCATCCGAGGTCTCGCGTGACCGTGTCGAAGACATGCGCACCCACTACAAGGAAGGCGACGAAATCGAAGCCATGATCATCAACGTCGATCGCAAGAACCGCGTGATCAACCTGTCGATCAAGGCCAAGGACATGACCGACCAGGATTCCGCGATGAAGAAACTCGCCGCAGACTCCTCGGCGGCTGCCACCGGTTCGACCAACCTCGGCGCGTTGCTGAAAGCCAAGCTCGAAAACAAGAACGCCGAGTAATCCATGACCAAGTCCGAGTTGATTGCTCAACTGGCGGCGCGGCATTCGCAATTTTCGGTTGCGGATATCGAGATGGCGGTGAAAACGATTCTCGACGCGTTGGCAAAAAATCTGTCGCGTGGCGAGCGCATCGAGATCCGTGGATTCGGTAGCTTCAGTTTGAGCTTCCGCCCCGCCCGTCTTGGGCGCAACCCCAAATCGGGCGAGCGCGTTCAGGTGCCGGCCAAGTATGTGCCGCACTTCAAGGCGGGCAAGGAGTTGCGTGATCGGGTGGATTTTCCGCTTTGAGCGTGAACCAGCCTCCCCTCACGGGTGGGCCATGAACTCATGGTTATTGAAAAACGGCGCGTTAAGCGCCGTTTTTCTTTTTCCCCCTGCGCTTTTTGAAATCAGCCCACAAAGGTAAAATGGATCACCATCTGACGCGATCAACCATGAAAAAAATCACACGTTATCTGGGGCTGGCGGCGAAACTGCTGGTGTTCCTGCTGGTGCTGGGATTTGCCTTGAAGAACAGTCATAGCGTCACTTTCAATTCCTATCTGGACTATGTGTGGCAGGCGCCGCTGATTGTCATGCTGGGGTTGGCATTTGTATTGGGCGCGCTGACGGGGGTGCTGGCCTTGTTGCCCACCCAGATCCGCATGCGCCGTGAACTGGCCAGAAAGCAGCGGGCTGTCGATTCGGACACGACGATCGCCCAGACCGACTTCCCCGTCGTGTAAGACGTCATGGAATTCGAATTCTGGTGGCTGCTGGCGTTTCCCCTGTTTTTCGTGCTGGGCTGGCTGGCGGCGCGGGTCGATATTCGTCAGGTGGTGACCGAATCGCGCGCGCTGCCCAATTCGTATTTCCGCGGCCTTAATTTTTTGCTCAACGAGCAGCCCGACAAGGCTATCGAGGCCTTTCTCGAAGTCGTCAAGCTCGAACCCCAAACCATCGAGCTGCACTTTGCGCTGGGCGGCCTGTTTCGCCGCCGCGGCGAACTCGATCGTGCGATCCGCATGCACGAAAACCTGCTTGAACGCGAGGGCCTGGCCGAAGACCAGCGTCTGCGCGCGATGAGCGAACTGGGACAGGATTATCTGAAGGCCGGCCTGCTTGACCGTGCCGAGCAGGTATTCGGCAAGCTGCTGGAAACCCCGCAGCATGGGCAGGCGCGCACCTATCTGCTGGAAATCTACGTGCAGGAAAAAGACTGGGGAAAGGCCATCGACGCGGCGCGCCTGCTGGAGAAGGACACCAGCAAGCCGCTCAATGCCGACATCGCCCACTTTTATTGCGAGCTGGCGCTGCAGGAGGCGGCCCGGGGCAACCCTGATGCCGCGGCGGCTCTTTTGCAGCAGGCGCTGGCCACCAATCGTCAGTCGGTGCGCGCCAATCTGATGGCGGGCGACCTCGACGCGGCGGCCGGACGACACGAAGCCGCGATTGCCGACTGGCGTCTGGTTGAAACGCAGAATACGGCGCACATGGCGCTGGTGGTGGATCGCGTGCTCGGCAGCTATCGCCAGTTGGGGCGACTGGCCGAAGGCGTGCAGTGGCTGCGCGCGCTGTATGCGCGCCAACCATCCCAGGATGTTTTCAACGCCCTCTACCTGGCGGTGTCTGAAACCGAGGGCGCGGTGGCGGCCCGTCAGCTGGCGCGCGAGGAACTGCGCCGCAACCCCACCCTGCGCACGCTGGATCGCCTGCTGGAAGCCGATCTGATTGATGCCAGCCCCGAGCAGCGCGAGTTGCTGCAGGTGGAAAAAAGCCTGGTGGCGTCGCACAGCCAGCGCATGATGCGCTATCAGTGCGGCAGTTGCGGGTTCAAGGCCAAGCAGTTCTTCTGGCGCTGCCCGGCGTGCGGGCGGTGGGACAGTTTCGACCCGGAGCGTCGCGAGAGCGAAAGTTGAGATGCAGGGTTCAAGGTGCAAATTTCAAGAACTGGGTACGGTGTGAATTCGTCCAAAATTATCGTGGCGCTGGATTTCGCCGATGCCGCGTCGGCGCTGGCGCTGGTGGAACGGCTGGATCCGGCGCTATGTCGGCTCAAGGTGGGTAAGGAGCTGTTTACCGTGGCGGGGCCGGAACTGGTGCGCGTGCTGGTTGCGCGTGGTTTCGAGGTTTTTCTCGATCTGAAATTCCATGACATTCCCAACACCGTGGCAGCGGCGTGCCGCGCGGCCGCCGGGCTGGGGGTGTGGATGTTGAACGTGCATGCATCAGGCGGCCGCCGCATGATGATGGCGGCGCAACAGGCGCTTGCGGATCTTCAGCCGCGACCGCTGCTGATCGCGGTGACGGTGCTGACCAGCATGAGTGCCGAGGATCTGATCGAAGTCGGTGTGTCCGATGCGCCTGCCGATCAGGTGTTGCGTCTGGCGCGCCTGTCGCAAGCCTGCCAGCTTGATGGCGTTGTCTGCTCGGCGCAGGAGGCCGCCATGCTGCGCGGCGACCTCGGCGAGGGCTTCCATCTGGTCACGCCGGGCATCCGCCCCGCCGGAGCCGACATAGGCGACCAGCGCCGCGTGATGACGCCCGTGGAAGCCTTGCGTGCCGGCGCGACCGATCTGGTGATCGGCCGTCCGATCACGGCCGCGGCCGATCCGCTGGCCGCGCTCCGGCAGATACAGTCCGATATACAAAATACTAGGGAGAAGACGCTGTGAAAATCACTGTAATTGGAACGGGCTATGTTGGATTGGTAACGGGAACCTGCCTGGCCGAAGTCGGCAACGAGGTGCTGTGTCTCGACCTCGACCCGAATAAAATCGAAATGCTGAAAGCCGGCGGCATTCCGATTTATGAGCCAGGGCTGGAAGACATGGTCAAGCGCAACGTCGCCGCAGGCCGTCTGTCGTTTACCACCGATATCGAGGCGTCGGTGGCCTTCGGCCAGATCCAGTTCATCGCCGTCGGCACGCCGCCCGACGAGGATGGCTCGGCCGACCTGCAGTACGTGGTGGCGGCGGCACGCAACATCGGCCGCCACATGACCGACCACAAGCTGGTGGTCGATAAATCCACCGTGCCGGTCGGCACTGCCGACCGGGTGAAAGCCGCGCTCGCGGAAGAGCTGGCCAAACGCGGCGTGGCGATCGAATTCAACGTCGCCTCCAACCCCGAGTTCCTCAAGGAAGGCGCGGCAGTGGAAGACTTCATGAAGCCCGACCGCATCGTGATCGGCACCGACAGCGAGGACGCCACCGCCTTGCTGCGCCAGCTGTATGCGCCGTTCCAGCGCAACCGCGATCGCCTGACGGTGATGGACGTGAGGAGCGCCGAACTCACCAAATATGCCGCCAATGCCATGCTGGCAACGCGCATTTCCTTCATGAACGAACTCGCGGTGCTGGCCGAAAAACTCGGCGCCGACATCGAGCAGGTGCGCCACGGCATCGGCTCCGACCCGCGCATCGGCTACGACTTCCTCTATGCCGGCTGCGGCTACGGCGGTTCGTGTTTCCCCAAGGACGTGCAGGCGCTGCGCCGGACCGGCCAGGAAAACGGCGTCCCGCTGCGCGTGCTCGACGCCGTGGAGGAAGCCAACGACGCGCAGAAGCAGATCCTGGTCAACAAGCTGACCGCGCGTCTGGGCACCGATCTCAAGGGCAAACGCTTCGCCATGTGGGGCCTGGCGTTCAAGCCGAACACCGACGACATGCGCGAAGCGCCCAGCCGCAGCATGCTCGAAGCGCTGTGGGCGATGGGCGCTGCCGTGTCGGCCTACGACCCGGCGGCGATGGAAGAAACCCGCCGCATCTACGGCGAGCGCACCGATCTATTGCTGGTCGACAGCCCGATGGACGCGCTGAAGGGTGCCGATGCGCTGTTGATCGTCACCGAGTGGAAAGTGTTCCGCAGCCCCAACTTCGACACCATGAAGGCGCTGCTGAAGTCGCCGCTGGTGTTCGACGGCCGCAATCTTTATGAGCCACAGGCGATGCGCGACATGGGCTTCGATTATTTTCCGATCGGGCGTCAATAAGGCATGTATAAAACCCTCGAAGACTGCGTCGGCAACACGCCGCTGGTGCGCCTCAAGCGCATGCCCGGCGCGACCAGTAATGTCATTCTGGTCAAGCTCGAAGGCAACAATCCGGCAGGTTCGGTGAAGGACCGCCCGGCGCTGTCGATGATCGAGCAGGCCGAGGCGCGCGGCGAGATCAAGCCGGGCGATACCCTGATCGAAGCCACCAGCGGTAATACCGGGATTGCGCTGGCGATGGCGGCGGCGATGCGCGGCTACAAGATGATCCTCATCATGCCCGAGCATCTGTCGATCGAACGGCGCCAGACCATGCGCGCCTTCGGTGCCGAGCTGCAGCTGGTCAGCAGGGCGGCTGGCATGGAAGGCGCGCGCGACCTCGCCATCGCGATGGAAAAGCAGGGCATCGGCAAAATCCTCGACCAGTTCGCCAACCCCGACAACCCGGACGCTCACTACCGCACCACCGGCCCTGAAATCTGGCGCGACACCGAGGGCCAGATCACCCATTTCGTATCCAGCATGGGCACCACCGGCACCATCATGGGCTGCTCGCGTTATCTCAAGGAACAGAATCCCGCGATCCAGATCGTCGGCGTGCAGCCGACCGAGGGCGCGCAGATCCCCGGCATCCGCAAATGGCCGGCAGAGTACGTGCCGAAAATCTGCGACCCCAGCCGCGTCGACCGCATGATCTATGTCTCCCAGCCGGACGCCGAGGAAACCACCCGGCGGCTGGCGCGCGAGGAAGGCATCTTCGCCGGCATCTCGTCCGGCGGCGCGCTGTGGGCGGCATTGCAGCTGTCGAAGGAGGTCGAGCACGCGGTGATCGTCTCCATCGTCTGCGACCGCGGCGACCGCTATCTGTCGACCGGCGTGTTCCCGGCCTGAAATTGACGTTTCCCCTGCCGGGTGCTACTTTGGTAGCACCTTGTTTGCTGGAGAATGTCATGGCCGCTACCACCACGCTCAAACTGCCCGAACAGCTCAAAAGCCGCATCGTGCCGCTGGCCGAGGCTGCAGGCAAATCCCCACATGCTTGGATGATCGAAGCACTGGAAGAACGTGTCGAGCAATCCGAGGCCTACACAGCCTTTGTCGCAGAGGCGCTGGAAGCAGAGCAGGAAATGCTGCGGACAGGTGAAGCCTATGCAATGGAAGACGTGCATCAATATCTGCTGGATAAGCTCGAAGGAAAACCCGTCAAACGTCCCAAACCGATCAAGAACTGATCGATGACGGCGGTCGTATATACCCTGCAGGCACTCGACGACCTGGATCGGCTGGAAGAATTTCTGCTCGAGGTGGATGCGCCAGCCGCCAGACAAATCATTCCCCTTATCATTTCGGCGGTAGAAACCCTCCGCCAGCATCCCAACATCGGCAGACGAAGTGGAAGCCAACTGCGCGAGCTTGTCATCTCGCGTGGAAAAACTGGCTACCTGGCGCTGTATCGCTACAACGAAATCCGCGATGTGGTGACCGTGCTGGCAATCCGCCACCAACGCGAGGTCGGGCTGTGAACAGACATTCGACGAGAAGAAGCAACGCCTGATGGCCAAAACCAAAACGATCTACACCTGCACCGAATGCGGCGGGCAGTCGCCCAAGTGGCAGGGCCAGTGCCCCGCCTGCAACGCCTGGAATACCCTGGTCGAGACCATTGCCGAGTCGGCCAAGCCGCGCTACCAGGCGCTGGCGGCATCGAGCCAGGTGCAGATGCTGGGCGAAGTGGAGGGCGCCGAGGCGAGCCGGATTCCGACCACGCTCAGCGAGCTTGACCGCGTGCTCGGCGGCGGGCTGGTCGCCGGCGGCGTGGTGCTGATCGGCGGCGACCCTGGCATCGGCAAGTCGACCCTGCTGCTGCAGGCGCTGGCGGTGCTGTCGCAAAGCCTGCCAACGCTGTATGTCAGCGGCGAAGAATCGGCGCAGCAGCTGGCGCTGCGCGCACGTCGCCTGCAGTTGCCCGAAGCGCAGTTGCCGGTGTTGCCGGAGATCCGGCTCGAAGCGATTTTGAGTCATCTCGCCTCGATCAAGCCCGCCATCGCGGTGATCGATTCGATCCAGACGGTGTATTCGGAGACGCTGACTTCGGCGCCCGGCTCGGTGGCGCAGGTGCGCGAATGCGCGGCGCAGCTGACGCGGTACGCCAAGCAGAGCGGCTGCGCGATTCTGCTGGTGGGGCACGTCACCAAGGAAGGTGCGATCGCCGGCCCGCGCGTGCTCGAGCACATCGTCGATACTGTCTTGTATTTCGAGGGCGATACCGGATCGAGTTTTCGCCTGGTGCGCGCGATCAAGAACCGCTTCGGCGCAGTGAACGAAATCGGCGTCTTCGCGATGACCGAGAAGGGCTTGAAGGGCGTGTCCAATCCGTCAGCCATCTTCCTGTCGCACCACGGCGCGCCGGTGCCGGGCTCCTGCGTGCTGGTCACGCAGGAAGGCACACGCCCGCTTTTGGTCGAGATTCAGGCGCTGGTCGACAGCAGCCAGTCGCCCAATCCGCGCCGCCTGTCGGTCGGCCTGGAACAGAACCGGCTTGCCATGCTGCTCGCCGTGCTGCACCGCCACGCCGGCATTGCGTGCATGGACCAGGATGTGTTCGTCAACGCGGTGGGCGGGGTGAAAATCAGCGAGCCCGCAGCCGACCTGGCGGTGCTTGCGGCGATCGTATCGTCGCTGAGAAGCCAGCCCCTGCCCGACAAGCTGGTGATGTTCGGCGAAGTGGGGCTGGCCGGTGAAATCCGCCCGGTGCAGCGCGGCCAGGAACGCCTGAAGGAAGCTGCCAAGCTGGGCTTCACCCAGGCCATCGTGCCGGCCGCCAACCAGCCCAAGCAGAAGATCGCGGGGATGACGGTTCATCCCGTTCATCGGCTGGACGAGGCGATCCGCTTGTTCAGGGAAGGCTGAAGGTGCCCGGGACAGGGTCGATGTCACGCGACGGGGCTCGCCCGGATTACCGTCTACGCGCTTTCCAGGTGACACGGCAGGTTTTTCTCAGGTATTCGAGGGCCCGCTCCATGTGGGTGTCTGGCCAGTTGGGATCCAGGTCGCCGAGCTGTTCTTCCGCCTCAGGCTTCAACTCAACTGTCCAGAATTTCTGCAGTTCTTCGCGGATCGCCTCTGGCGCATGGTCATCGACGAACCTGATCACGGCCTGCGAATCGAAGCCGCCGCTTCGAAAAACGCCGATGACGTCCCGGGCTTCCCGCAGGAGCATGCTGGCTTTGGGCGGCAGTCCGGTCGCAACGAAAAGAAACACCGTGGCCACGACTGCCGGGTCGTCCGCCTCGCCCCGCGTCACGCGATCCCATTCTCTGGCGACCAGGCGGTCGTATTCCCTGACGTCGTCGTCCACGCTCTCGCGGACGAAGTAATTTTCGCCGGCGCCGCCATACAGAAACCTATCAGCCGTGCTGGAGGCAGCCCGGATCTGCGGCAGATCTCTTTCAATGAAGCGATCCATTGCATCCCGCGCAAGCTGCTGGAATTCCGTTGGCGCCTCTCTGAGAAAGGCCTTCAGCCGGTCTTGATCAAGCCTGGCTTTCGGGTTTTTCGCGGACTTGAACAGGCGGACGAATGCCGAGCGGGTCGGCAGCTTCGGTTCGGCCTGATCAACGAAGATCACCAGCATGGCGCTTCGGATCAGCGGCTCGACATCATCGACGTCGTCGCGGGAAACGCCCATCGTTTTTGCCAGCCAGAACGTGAAATCGATCGTGTTCCGCATCGTCTGGCGCAGGGCAAGTTCAGACCGGTATTCAGCCTGGGGGATCGTGTCCGACGCCGTCTTTTCGTCGAGATAGGCGCGTTGACGCTCGGCTGAAACCGGGCCGCGCTCGACCAGCGTGCTGTCCGGCATTGCATGGAGCCGTTTGAGCATGTCCGAACCGGCTTTGGAGTGCGACAGCAGGGTCTTGTCGCGCAGGGACGCTGCGGCGATCTGCAGGTCGCCGCCCGACATGTCCTCGAGGTAGAGGCTGACCAGGTTCACCATCCGGTGCTGGGCTAGTTCAAGCTCCGGGCGCAGATGCGCCGTGCCGAAAAAGTTGGCGATCTGGACGATGCCCTTCGAGAACTCCTCCTGGAGGCTTTGCAGTCGTGCCGGCGGAATGATGTTTTGCGCAACGCCGTAACGCAGCGCCTTGTCAAAAAACGGCCGATTGTCGAAAGTCGTGAGTGCGGTTGCCATGCATCCAGCCCTTAAATGGCGGACTCTTCTTCGTCGCCGGCCGGGCCCACCGGGCCCAATGCCTCTGAAATAAAGGCCAACTCGGCCAACTCCACCATTTTTTGCGCACGGTCACGCAGCGTGATCATCACTTCCTCGAATGCATCGGTCAGCTCATAGCGAAGCACCCATGCGGTTTCCATCCAGTCGCCATCCGCGACTTCCGAGCGGGAAAGAACGGGCCGCGAATCCTCGATGAAGTTGCCAAAAGCCAGCCCATGATCGATCTCCTCGATTTTTTCCATGAGCCAGGTGGTGTGGAGCTTGGGATCGGAATCAGGATCGATTTGCGGTGCAAAACTGCCGCTGGTGGCAAAACAAAATACTTCGTCGTAATGGTCGGCAAAGTAATCGGCCAGCGTTGCGCTGCCACCCTCGATGTCGGAGATGGCTTCGAGGTATTCGTGAGCGGCATGGTAATCGCGGTGGATGACGGCATTCATCATGGCGCGCAGTCGCTCCCTCGTGCGGTCGCCGTATTTTTTTTCCAGGACGATTGAGCGGGCGAACTGCTCGGGCGTCACCAGCATGTTCACCACGGATTCCCTGGACGAATCAAATTCGCGCATGACCGCCAGCAGGTCCTTGGGCTGCAACTCGTCAAGGATGCTGACCAGCGCATGATCGCCGTGCTCATCGGCAATGGTCGCGAGAGCGTTTTCGGCGCCGACGATATCGCCGGCAAGAATCAGCTGTGAGGATTTCAAAACGACCGGATGCATGCTGTGTCCTTCCTTATCAATCATGGTGCTTAGTGGCCCAAGGGATCGAATCCCTGTTCGGCAAGCCAGTCCGCGCCCGCCTCATTCAAATCATCCGAGCCGTCCTCGTCGCCTGCCTCGTCTTCGGCGTCTGCATCTTTCCCCGCCTCTGGCTCAGGCATCGGCACCGAATCCTTGTTGCGCAGAAATTCCAGCGCAGCCGTGGCGACGAGAAAAGCGTCGCCACCCTGAACCTTCAGCGACGAATCGATCAGCGGCCTGGCCCAGTCTGACACCGCCAGCTCGCTTTCCAGTTCCGCCCAGGCCAGAAAGTCGGCATGCCCCGGTTCGCTCAGCACGACCCGTTGCATGGTTGCCGGCGACTTGAAGTCAAAGGCGCCGTAGAAAATGACCGATACCATTTCCGGGCTGAACCCGATCATCGGCAGGATGGCATCGATCTCCCGGCGCTTCTCGTTCAGGCGTTTCTGCAGCACGGACTTGCCTTCGGAGTCCGTCACCAGGTCGTCGACCTCGTCGATGTAGTTCTTGATGAGGTCCGAAAAATAACGCGATTTTTTCACTTAAGGGCTTCCTGGATGTATTTGCCCGACATGTCCCATGCGACAGGCAAGGGGTCTTCGATCAGGCTGCGTTGCCGATAGTCGTCGTAAGCCTTGCGGCGCTCTGCGTCGGAAAGCACTTCATAGGCTTCCTGGACTTCCCTGAAGCGCGTCGGAGCATCCGGAGACTGGTTCTTGTCGGGGTGGAACTGTGCGGCCTTTTTTCGGTAGGCGGCCTTGATTAGATCGGTTGTTGCACTGGGCGAGATGCCCAGTATCTGATAGTTGTCATGCATAGAAATCCTTGAAGTTGGCACCGGGTCGAATATGCGGGCGGGCCGGTTAAACCGACCGGGTGCCTTGGGCGAGGAGCAGACGTTGGCGGAGAGGTCCGGCAGGGACTCGCTTGCCGGATCGCTCTCTAGACTGCCGTTACGTTCCCGCGCCCTAGCTCATCAGCTGGCCGTGCTCGCGCGTGTCGTGGAAAGCCACCTTGGGCCAGCGCTCCTGCGCCAGCATCAGGTTCACCCGCGTGTCCGCCAGATAGACCAGGTTGCCATCGACGTCCTTGGCCAGTTTGAGCGTATTGGCGCGGGTGAATTCCGCCAGATGCTGGGCGTCCGGGCAGGTGACCCAGCGCGCGGTGTAGATGCCGGCGTTTTCGAAGCTGGCGTCGACGCCGTACTCGGTCTTCAGGCGATGGGCGACGACCTCGAACTGCAGCTGGCCGACCGCGCCGATCAGCAGGGTGTTGTCGGTGAACGGCTCGAACACTTGGACCGCACCTTCCTCGCCCAGTTCCAGCAGGCCCTTGTTCAGCTGCTTGGCGCGCAGCGGGTCGCGCAGGCGCGGGCGGCTGAACAGCTCGGGGGCGAAATAGGGAATGCCCTTGAACTGCAGCGCCTCGCCTTCCGTGAGGGTGTCGCCGATGTGCAGCTGGCCGTGGTTGTGAATGCCGATGATGTCGCCCGCCACCGCGTCTTCCATGCGGGTGCGCTCGTTGGCCATGAACACCACGGCGTTGGCGATCTTCATGTCCTTGCCGGTGCGGCGGTGGCGCACCTTCATGTTGGGGCTGTAGCGTCCGGAACAGACGCGGAAGAAGGCGATGCGGTCGCGGTGCTGCGGATCCATGTTGGCCTGGATCTTGAACACGAAGCCGGTGAACTTGGGTTCGGTGGGGTCGACCACGCGTTCGACCGCCTCGCGCGGCTGCGGCGGCGGCGCCCAGTCGGCCAGCGCGCGCAGCACTTCGCGCACGCCGAAGTTGTTGATCCCGGAGCCAAAAAACACCGGCGACTGTCGGCCTTGCAGAAACGCATCGAGATCGAAGCTGTCGCCAGCGCCGCGCACCAGCTCGATTTCCGACAGCAGGGTGTCGGCTTCGAGCGGGAAGCGTTCCTTCAGGGCGGCGTCGGCCAGGCCCTGCAGCGATTCGAACTGCTGGCTGGCGTTTTCCTCGCCCGCCTTGAAGCGCAAAATTTCGTTGTTGAGCAGGTGGTACACGCCCTGAAAGCGCTTGCCCATGCCGATTGGCCAAGTCACCGGCGCACAGTTTATTTTCAGGATCGACTCGATCTCGTCGAGCAGCTCCAGCGGCTCGCGCACCTCGCGGTCCATCTTGTTGATGAAGGTGATGATGGGGGTATCGCGCAGGCGGCACACTTCCAGCAGCTTGATCGTCTGCTCTTCCACGCCCTTGGCGGCGTCGACCACCATGATCGCCGCGTCGACCGCGGTCAGCACGCGGTAGGTGTCCTCGGAAAAATCCTTGTGGCCCGGGGTGTCGAGCAGGTTGAACACGCAGTTGCCGTGGGAGAACTGCATCACCGAACTCGCCACCGAAATGCCGCGCTCGCGCTCGACCTCCATCCAGTCGGAGGTGGCATAGCGCCCGCTTTTGCGCGCCTTGACCGTGCCGGCCATCTGGATCGCGCCGCCGAACAGCAGCAACTTTTCGGTCAGCGTGGTTTTACCGGCGTCGGGGTGCGAGATGATGGCGAAGGTGCGGCGCTTTTTGACGTCGCGCGCCAAGGCGGGATCGCCGGTTTGCGCCGGCGCGGTCAGGGTGGATTCCATCGGGGAGGACGAGCGGATATAAAGCAGACCGCCATTTTAAGCTATTTCCGGCCACTTCCCATGGCGTCCGCCTGCAGGCCTCGCTGTTGCGGTGCGGGGTGGTCCTGCGGGCCTTTAGCGCCTGTTGTTTGCCGCCACGACCGGTGCGATTGCAGGACACTGGTCAGCGGGGTCGATTTCCTGACGATCCTGGCCCAGTTCCTGGGCGGAGGGCATACCGTCGCGGCCCACCTGCAGGGTCGGCAGCAGCTTGCCCATGCCCGTCAGGGTGCGCGCGTGGGCGATTGCATGCTCGTAGGTGGCGTTCACGTAAGCGCGCCGGGCCTGGAAGTACTCGTTTTCGGTATCCAGCAGGTCGAGCAGGGTGCGCTGTCCGATGTCGAATTGCTCGCGATAGGCGACACGGGCTTTTTCGATCGACAGCTGATGCTGATCCAGAAAACCCAGCTGGCGCGACAGATTGTGAATGTCGTTGAACGCGATAGACAGGTTCTGGCGGATGTCGCGGCAGGCCTTGTCGCGCAACTCCTTCGACTGCGCCAGCCGTTCGGCGTATTGGCGCACCTGGGCCTGGTCGGAGCCGCCCTTGAACAGGTTGTAGTTCAGCACGAGTTCGATGACCTGATTGTCGCTTCGCCCGGCCAGGCCGCTGTCGTTGTAGGCAACGTCCTGGCTGGCGCGCAGATCGACCCGCGGCTGGAAATTCGCCTGGCGACCCCGCGCATCGGCCTGCGCGGCGCGCACGTTCTCGATGGCGGCATTGAGCGCCGGGCTGCCCTGGTAGCCCAGTTTCAAGGTTTCTTCGATGCTCGACGGGATGCCCTGCTTGAGCAGTTCGGGCGCAAGCATTTCGTCCGGCGGGAGTTCGCCCACAATGCGCAGGAAACGCGCGCTGACGTCATGCAGGTTGCTGGTCTCGGTGAGCATGTTCGATTGGGCCAGGGCGAGGCGGCCGCCCGCCTGTTCGAGGTCGACCCGCCGTCCAACCCCAGCTTCGACGCGTTCCTGGATCTGCTTGAACACCTGGTCATGCTGGGCGAGATTGTCCTGCGTCAGCTTGTACAGTTCGCGATAGCGCAATACGTCGAGATAGGCGCGGGCGGCGTCCAGCGCAGTCGATTCCGACGCGTCGAGGACTTCGTAGTAGCGCACCAGCTTGGCGTAAGCCAGCCGGGCGACTTCGTCGCGGGTGGCGAAACCATCGTAAATCATCTGGTTCAGCGTCAGCGCGGCACCCCGGCGGTTCAGGCTGGTCGTCGGCGAGTCGGGCTGTTGCAGTTTTTCCCGGCCGACGTCTGTGGTGAGGTCCAGCCGCGGGTAATAACCGCCGCGTGCGACGTCCTGCTCATGCTTCGATGAAAGAAAGGCATGCCAGCGGGCCTGCACCTCGGGATTGCTCACCACGGCTTTTTTTACCGTGTCTTGCAGCGTGATAGGCTGCGCGCCGGCTGTCGCCGCATACAAGCCGGCCATCAACACCAGCAGCGCAATATTTCTTTTGGGCATTCCTTCAGCCTCCCGGAACATGTCCGATAACGTGTGTGTAAAGTAGTGCCGGATTGTCCGCAATGTTTATGCCACTGGGGGGCTTAAGACACGCCCCGTTCACAAAGATAATATTGACCCAGGAAAATCATTTGTATCTCCCCCCGCAATCAAGGACTTGCCTGGCGTCTGACGGCAGCCGGGACCGTCGCCCGGTGTGTTCCGGGCGGGTCCAATTCGGCCCCCAACGGGGGATTTTCTGCCCTGGCCTGCACGCGTCCTGACTTTTCCATGCAGATTTATCGACAGCTCGTTGGAAAACTAGACGCCTGCTTGCTGGTATTTTTGCTGGCTGTCAGCGCAAGCCTGGTTTCAGCCGGTGTCGATCTGGATCGAATGCTGTCGCTGGCGGGCCAACGCTACGGCGACTCAGGGGTTGCCTCGGTGAACACCTGGCATGACTTGCGGACCAAGGCGGCCAGCCAGCCGGATTCCGGCAAGCTGCGTCTGGTCAATGATTTTTTCAATCGCCGAATTTACTTCGGCGAAGACATCGATATTTGGGGCAAACAGGATTACTGGGCGACGCCGCTCGAAACACTGGGGCGTGCGCAAGGCGACTGCGAGGATTTTGCGATTGCCAAATACGTGACGCTGAAGCTGCTGGGCATTCCTTCCGAGAAGCTGCGACTGACCTACGTCAAGGCCCGCATTGGCGGACCGCAAAGCAGCATCGTCCAGGCCCACATGGTCCTGAGCTATTATCCTGCGCCAGACGACGAGCCGCTGGTGCTGGATAACCTGATTTCCGATATTCGACCCGCATCCCGCCGCACCGACCTCACCATGATCTTTGGCTTCAATGCCGAAGGGCTGTGGTGGGTAGGGGGGGCAAGCCCCCGTGCGGCCAATCCGTCGCAGCGACTTTCAAAATGGCAGTCGGTGCTTGCCAGGATGCGGGAAGAAGGAATCGATTGAACCACCTCATGCACAGGGACATGTCATGACACTCACCAAGCAACTCTGGCTTGCCATCGCGGTCATCCTGACGATGGCGTTCGGGATCAGTTTTCTGGTCAGCGCGTGGTCGGCAAAAGGCTATCTGGAAGATCAGCTGCGGCTGAAAAATAGCGACAATGCCAATTCGCTGGCCCTGTCAATGTCGCAGATCGAGAAGGACCCGGTGTTGATCGAATTGCTGCTTTCCGCGCAATTCGACATGGGCCACTACAAGCAGATCAAGCTGACTTCGCCGACCGGCGAGGTGATGATCGAAAAGCTCAGCGACGCCGTGATCGACCGGGTGCCCGCCTGGTTCGTCAGCCTGATCCCGCTGCAGACCGAGCCCGGCATCGCGCAGGTGCAGGATGGCTGGCGCCAATACGGCACCCTGAGCGTGACCAGCCACAACCGTTTCGCCTACCAGTCCCTGTGGGAGGGCAACCGCAGGCTGCTGGGCTGGTTTTTGGCCAGCGCGCTGCTATGCGGCGTGTTCGGCACGTTGATCCTGCGTTCCATCACCCGTCCGCTGGGAGAGGTGGTCAATCAGGCCGAAGCGATCGGCGCGCGCCGCTTTATCACCATCAGGGAGCCGCGCACGCGGGAGTTTCGCAGCGTGGTGCGGGCCATGAATGCGCTGTCCATGCAGGTGCGCGGCATGCTCAACGAGGAGTCCGCACGACTGGAGCAGCTGCGGCGCGACGCCCAGCATGATGAGTTGACTGGCCTGTTGAATCGCGAGCATTTCTTGAGAAAAGTCCAGTATGCGCTGGCGGATGAACGGTCGGCTCCAACAGGCGCGCTATTCATTCTCCGCCTGCCCGATCTGATCAAGTTGAACCGGGAATTGGGGCGGGAAGCCACCGATACGCTGCTCAAGCGGGTTTCGGTGGCTTTGGAGGAATCCTTTCCTGATGAGTCGTGTCAGATCGGCCGCTTGAATGGATCGGATTTTGCCGTGCTCGCCCCCAACGTCGATTCGGTTGCCGAACGGACGCAGCACGTTTTTGCCCGCGCCAGCCTGTCGATCAATGACCCGAGTGCCGCCACCGAATTTGCCCTGCTGCTGGGTGCCGCGGTGTATCGCCATGGCGATCCGGTATCGCAGGTGCTGTCACGTGCTGACGTGGCGTTGGGCCGCGCCGGGCAGGAAGGCGGCAGCGCAGTGGAGGCGGGAGACCTCGATGTCGAATGGAAACCCGTGCCCAGCCTGGTCGCCACCTGGCAGGTGCTGATCGAAACGGCCCTGATGCAGAAACGGGTCCAGTTCGTGACCTACCCCGTGCTGAACCCTCAGGGCGAGCTGATCCACTACGAAGCGCCCGCCCGCATGCAGAATATGGATAACGCCCAATGGATGTCTGCCCAGGAGTTCATGCCCTGGGCCAGCCGTCTGGGCTTTACCGAACGCATCGACACGGCGGTGTTCGACTGTGCGCTCGACTGGCTGGAAGTGAACGAGGGGCCGCTATGCATCAACGTGTCACCACAATCCGTGTGCGACCCCGTTCTGACATCGCGTTATTACCGCGCTCTCAAGAGCAGCCAGTGCAGTGCGCAGAAACTCTGGATCGATGTCCCCGAGTTTGTCGCCTACCGCCACGCCAGAGAGTTCCGTGTGTTCTGCGACACCCTCAAGCCGCT
This sequence comes from Hydrogenophilales bacterium, assembly GCA_024636675.1. Classification (GTDB taxonomy): domain Bacteria; phylum Pseudomonadota; class Gammaproteobacteria; order Burkholderiales; family Thiobacillaceae; genus Thiobacillus. The sequence continues at coordinate 16,813 of JAGXGM010000016.1, forward strand.
GGGCTGCAAAATCGGCCTGGAACACGTCGGTAACCAGATTTGCCATATTGGCGAACTGCATGACGTGGGACTCGACTACCTGAAAATCGACAGCGCAATCATTCGCGACATCGACCAGAGCGTCGGCAACCAGACCTTTCTGCGGGGGCTGTGCACCATTGCCCATACCATGGGCATGATGACCATCGCCGAGGGGGTGCTCAATCAGAAGGAGGCCGCATGCCTGAAGGAGCTTGGCTTCAAGGGCATGACGGGCCCCGGCATCGTGCTGGGCTGAATCGGGGATGCCGGTTTAGATGGTTTCGTTGGCCCCGCCGAGGAGGTCGAGCGCGCCCAGCGTCTGACGCATCGAACGGCGCTCCATCAGTTTTTCCTGTGCCGGCAACGGCAGGTCGGTAAAACGGATCACATCGCGGTCGATCAGCAGATCGATCAGATCCTCCAGCACCCGCACCAGCCGCATGTCGGACTGTTGCAGCGTGCTTTGCTCCATGCCCATGCTGTGCATGAAGTCGAGCAGTTCCGGCGAACTGGCGGGGATGTCCTCCAGACCGCCCCCGGGTTCGAGGCTCAATGCGGTGATTCGTCCCTGCTCGTCGCGCTTTACATACGGCATATGCTGTTCCTTTAATCCAGGCTGACGATCAGTCCGTAATCAACTTGCCCTGGCTGAAGAGGTTCTGGATGATCTGCTGGTCGGACGTAAACGAGCCGACGAGGTTGACCCCTTCCAGTTGGATCATCTGATCCGGTGCGCTCGTTAAGGTACCGTTCGATTTTACGGCGACAGTGGTCGTGTTCGTTCCAGCATTGAACGTAAAGTGCAGGTAGTCGGCAAGGTTGCCTGCATCGGTGCCTGTATGGGACTCGCCTACCAGTAGATCCCTGAGGTCGAGTTTGTCACCGTTCGCGACGTTGTCGAAATCCTTGATGGCGTCGATTGCCGGCGTGGTCGAGGTGCCCTGGTCGGCCAGGCTCCAGACGAAGGTGTCGGCACCCAGCCCGCCGAAGAGGGTGTCGTTGCCGGCGCCGCCGATCAGAACGTCGTCGCCCGCCCCGCCACTGATGTAATCGTTGCCCGCGTCGCCGGCATGCGTCGAACTGCCGGATCCGCCGATGATCGTGATCGCGCTGCTCGTACCGTCGTCGTTGACTTCCACAACCAACGTCGGTGCGAAACCGGCGGGAAGCGGAGAACTTGTGATCAGGTAGAGTTGGTCGGTGCCCGAAGTGTCCGTCGGGCTGCTGAGCAGGTCGGTATAGGCGCTCAGGTCGTATACGCCAGCGACCGGGTTGATTTCGGTGTACGACCCATCGGCATGCACCACGCTGAGGGTCGATCCGGCCGGAAACTCGCTCAGTTTCAGGCTGGTGAACACTTCCGTTGTGCCGACCGTATCCTGAACCGCGGCATAGAGGTCGATCGGATAGCTGTAGGTGGTCGCCCCGGACGCATCGGTTCTGATGTCGACGTATTCGATCTGGAAGCCGTCGTTGTTCTGAGTGTATGTATTGGCCGGATCCTGAGCGATCGACAGGCTCGTCATGTCCGAACTGATCGAGTACGTGACGTTGGCCGACGTATTGCCGCCCTGGTTGAACAGGCTGCCGTTGACGTAGGACACGACAGTGGCCCCGGTGATCGTCCCTGTAACGCCGCTGTAATCGACTGTCCATGCACCGCCCGAACTCACGGTAGCGGACAGGGTAACCGGGGTCGTGACGGTTCCATTCAATACCTGAAGCACAAGATCGACTTTGAGATTGGTTGACGAGACCGTCGTGCTAGAGGATGAAGTGAGGGCCCCGGACAGGGTGCCGGTCGTAAGATCGCCCACTTCAAGATCGCTGCGGAGCAAAATCGAATCGTTTCCGGCGTTCTTGAGCTTCATCGCCATGTACTGCATTCCATACGGGAAGGTGAATTCGATGGCATCGCTGCCTTTAATCCGGCCGTCGCCGTTGTCGCCCACGGTCTGTACCGACAGCAAGCTTCCATTCGACCAGTCGAACACCGTGCCGCTGGTTCCTGTCGACATCGTGATTCCACTCGGGAACGTATAGTTGGTCACGCCATCGAGGCCGGAAATGGTGCTTGAAAAATCGATCGTGTTCGTCACGGGGTTGCCAATCACCAGCGAAATGTCGCTGCCCGGAATCGCATCGGCCACGGGAGAGATGGTGATGCTGATGCTGTCGGAATCGGAGAGCGGCCCTCCGCTGCCGGTGTTGCCGCCATCATGGGTCGTCATCGTCAGCGTGACGCTCCCGCTGTCGTCAGCAAGAGGGACGTAGGTCGGCTGGCTGGCTGCTGCCGCCAGGTAGCTGTTGATTGCCGCGAGCGTGCCGGTCAACACGATGCTCGCCGTTCCGGAACCCGTCACCGTCACGTCGCCGCCACCCGCTGCCGTAAGCGTCCCACGTTCCACCGTCAGGTTTACTGTGATGGCTCCGGAGTCCGCATCGACATCCGTCACCGACAAGCCGCTTAGCTTGAGCGGAACGTCTTCATTGGTCGTGTAGCCGGACGGAAGCGCATTGACGGGCGCATCGTTGACCGGATTGACCGTGATCGACACCGTGCGTGTGGCCGATTCGCCGGAGGCGGCGTCGGTCACCGTGTAGGTGAAGCTGTCGGAGCCGTTGAAATTAGCATTCGGCGTGTAGCCGTAGCTGCCGTCGCTATTGAACAGCAGGTTGCCGCTGCTAACACCGGATACCACTGCATAGCTGAGCGCGCCGCCAGAAGAGGTGGAATCGTTGCCGGCCACCGAGCCGTTGATGGTGGAGTCCTCGTTGCCGGACGCGGTGTCATCGGCAGCGACGAGGTCGTTCGCTGCGGCGACATTGACCGTCACGGTCGCGGTGTTCGAGGTCAGGCTGCCGTCGGTCACCGTGTAGGCGAAGTCGGCGGTTCCGTTGAAGTTGGCGTTGGGGGTGAAGGTCACCG
>JAGXGM010000017.1 GCA_024636675.1 Hydrogenophilales bacterium
CCGCACTCAGTCATACAGTTCTTTGAATCGATTCACAAGGCGGGGCTCGAAGCCTTCCCGCACCGATGGCGCTCTCCAAGAACCGTCGAGCCTGTGGTCTGCTCGAAGTCAACCCACTGCTGAGGGCATTGATCCTCGCATTGCTTGAAGAGCCATTGGCCTATGACCGCGCTGGCCGCGCCGGTCGAATCGCCGTACTGACGTTGCACGAATTGCTCTTCCTGACAATTCCAGCGCTGTACCCGTATCGTCTTGCCGCCATCTGTCTGGGGCAACTGGTCCGCCACAGCCCTTTCATGCGGCCCAGCTTCTTCAAAAACCCCTGTCTTCGGTGACTTCACCGGACTGGCTGCGTTGCCACCCAGCGACGAAAACCAGTCTTCTTGGCTGTCCGTCACCTGGGCAGCGGGAGCCGACGACCACGAACGGCTGTTTCCGGGAGGTCCAGTTCAACGACTTTCTTTTCGCCATCTATCCGAACGTTGGCATTGTGTTGACTGAGGGTCTCGCACGATCTGCAACGAGGGGTGGGCTAAATGGCCCAAAGAAAGGGCAAATATGACCCAAGAAAACAGCTTCTCTGAGGCTGTTTCTAAAAAACTCGTCGGCTATCAACCTGTGCCGCTGTTTTGGGGGCACTTATTCAGCGAGCCCTAAGTCATGTCGGAATCCTTTGAGTCGCTCGAAACCCACGGCGCGCGACTAGGATAGGCCGCCTTTGACTGCCCGTCAGCGAGTATTGGCGCCGCCAGAACGCAGTCCCATGGGGTGGCCGGGCCTCATTCGCCGGCACCGATCGGCGCCACTTTCAGTGGCTTCGAAGCCCCACTCCTCGCGTCCATCCGGGGAGCCGAACCTGATGGATGATCAGCCGCTGCGCGCAAAAGCTCGATGAGGGGCTTGAAGCCTGGCGCAACCGCCCCTTGGAAGAAACCCCTTACGTGCTGCTGGACGCGCGCTACGAGCGCGTGCGAGAAGCCGGTCAGGTAGTGGACTGCGCGGTGCTGGTCGCTGTGGGCGTCACCGCCAGCGGTCACCGGCGGGTGCTTGGTGTATCGGTCGCGCTGTCCGAAGCAGAAGTGCACTGGCGGGCGTTTCTGGACAGCCTGATTCAGCGCGGTCTGCGCGGGGTCAAGTTCATTGCCAGCGACGACCATGCTGGACTCAAGGCCGCGCGCAAGGCGATGTTCGCTGGTGTGCCCTGGCAGCGCTGCCAGTTTCACCTGCAGCACAACGCACAGGGCTATGTCTCCAAGCTCGATCAAAGGGTGCCGGTGGCGCGCACGATCCGATCCATCTTCAATGCACCGGATGCGAACGAGGCCACTCGGTTGCTGGGCTTGGCCGTGGAGGGCTGGCGTAGCGCGCATCCCAAGTTGGCGGCCTGGGCAGAGACGAATCTGGTCGAGGGCTTTACGGTGTTTGGCTTGCCACCCGAACACCGCGTGCGTATGCGCACAACCAACGGCCTGGAGCGGTTGAACAAGGAGATAAAGCGCCGAACACGGGTCGCCCTGTTTCCCAACTCGGCAAGCTGTCTGCGCTTGGTCAGCGCCATCCTGGCCGAACAAGACGAGGAGTGGATGTCCGCAAAAATCTACCTGACCATGAAACCCTGAGCGCCGCGAATACACAACAGCCCAAAACCAGATTTCGAAAATTTACAGAAAAGAAGTTGCTTTATCTAGCCATACAGCGGATAGCCATATCCGTAGTCGGATCCGCGCAGCCAGTAGCCGTCCTTTTGCATCTGGCTGTCGAAGGCGCGCAGATCGCTCAGGCATTTCTGCGCGGGCTGCCTGTTGGAGGCGGCCTTCGCGTCAGGAGACGGCTTGTGCACCGCGGTGGTTTCCAGCGCTGGAGCCGCGAGCAGTGGGGCGACGAAGCCAAAGCAAAAGAACGCTGTCAGCGAAGTGGCAAGCGCTGCGCGTTTCATGGTTCCTGTTTCCTGTTTCCTGTTTCCTTGTTGCGTTATGGCCCGAGTCGACCGGGTTGCGTGTATAGCTTCAGACGCGGACCTGATGGCATTAAATTGCTGCTTCGCGCTACTCCCCGTTCTCCCAATAACCGGGACGGCCGTAGTGTTCGTAGATACCCGATTCCTGCTTGCGATCCAGTGGCGCCGCTGCGTCGTAGGCCGGCGCGTCTTTCACCTCCTGCCGAGTGAGATTGACCAAAACCTTGGCGTCGGGCCAGCTCACGTCCTGGATCCATTGCGGCGCGATCAGCACCTGGTGACCAAGCCACCAGTTGCTGGTGTCCACGATGAGGTATCGAATGGCCCAGGTCTCATCGTCGACGAGCAAGCCCTGTACGTGGCCGATATCGCCATCACTCGCGTGGATGTGATAGTCCTTCACCGCTTCGCTACTGCGAAGGTGGGGGTCGTCATCCCGGTGCCGCGCCGCTTCGGCCCGCGCGAAATCTTCCTTCACTTTCGGCTTCATGACGGGCAGCGCACCAACGCCACCGTAGCCTGTCATTAGCATGCCCGGAGACATTCCACCGGCCCAGAGCCCAGCACCACCCCAATAATAGGGATAACGGTAATACCCCGAGTACGTCGTCTCGTACTGCCGCGATACCGGCTTGTCGGTGTCGATGTCAGGGCTGTTCTTGACTTGCTCACGGGTCAGCGAGACCGGCAACCGCTTGGCGACCCAATCGGGCTTGCCGGCGGCAATGGGCGAGATCAGCACCTTGCGGCTGGACAGCCACGAGCCGACGTCGACGACGAGGTAGCGAATCACCCAGTCCTCATCATCGAAGTAGAGATCTTTCACGTCGCCGATGGCGCCATCGGTGGCAACGACGGCGAGATCCTGCAGGTCTTTTGTTTGGCGAAGCATGGTGTTCTCACTTTCAAATGTTTTGAACGCAAAGCGTTCGACAAGGGCTAGGCCAGCGCACGGGGAGCATGGTGCATGTCCCGATGGACGGTGTCTCAGGGTACGGAAATGCAAGTATGCGCGTCTGGCGCCGCTGCGGCTGTGCGCTGACGCACGGTGCGGCAACGAACAGAGCGCATCGGTTCGAGAACTTACACTGTAGTGATGCTCCGTTCAGCGCCAGCTTGGGCGCTTCGTCCGAGGCTCACGAGTTGAATGGAGGCTTCATGAAAACACTGCTGCTGAAATATTGGTATAGCCTTCGATCCAGCTTGTGGTTCGTGCCGGCGACCATGGCGTGCCTGGCCGTGGCACTGGCCTTCTGCGCCGTCGAGATCGACAAGGCCGTCTCTGACGACTGGCTGCAGCGCCTGGGCTGGAGCTATTCGGGTGGCGCGGAAGGAGCAAGCTTGCTATTGGGCACCGTGGCCGGGTCGATGATCGCCATCGCCGGGACCGTGTTCTCGATGACGCTGGTGGCGTTGTCGCTGGCTTCGTCCCAGTTGGGCCCGCGCCTGCTGCGCAACTTCATGCGCAACACCGTCAACCAGGTGGTGCTGGGCACCTTCGTGGCCACGTTTGTCTACTGCCTGCTCGTGCTGCGCACCATCCGGCGCGCCGACGAGGTGGCATTCGTGCCGCATCTCTCCATCAGCATCGGCGTGGTGCTCGCCATTGCCAGCATTGGAGTGCTGATCTATTTCATCCATCACGTCTCGGTCGCGATCCAGGCGGATGAGGTCGTGACACGGGTCGGCAGGGAACTGGACGAGGGGATCGACCGGCTGTTTCCCGACGACCTGGGCAAGCCTGGATCCGAAGCCGTGAGAGCACCCGGCGCAGCCGACCTGCCAGCGGCGTTTGCGCGCGAGGCGCGGCCAGTGGGCGCCGCCGAAGGCGGCTATCTCCAACTGATCGATGCCGACGCCCTGATGGATCTGGCCTGCGAGGAAGATCTGCTCCTGCGGCTGGAGCACCGGCCGGGGCACTACCTCGTCAAAGGCCAGGCGCTGGTGATGGTCTGGCCCGGGGATCGTGTCACGGAAGCCCTGGTGGGCAAGATGAACGCTGCCTTCGTGCTCGGCAACCGGCGCACGGACACCCAGGATGTCGAGTACTCCTTCCGCCAGCTGGTCGAGATCGCCGTGCGGGCGCTGTCCCCGGGCATCAACGACCCGTTCACGGCGATCGCCTGCGTGGATCGACTGGGATCGGCCCTGTGCCGCCTGTCCCGACGCGACATGCCATCAGCCCTCCGATTCGACCCTCACGGGCGACTGCGGATGGTGGCGCCGGGATCTTCGTTTGAAGGGATCCTTGACCTGGCCTTCAATCAGATCAGGCAAAGCTCCCGCTCGAACCCGGCCGTGACGATCCGCATGCTCGATGCCATCGCCCAGATCGCCGGCCACCTGCAACGCGCGCAGGACACGGCCTGCCTCCAGCGCCACGCCGACATGATCGTCAGAGGGGCGCGAGAAGCCGTGCCGGAAGCGGACGATCTGCTCGCCGTCGAGACGCGCTTCACGGCGGCGACCCAGGCGTTGCGCGAGCCTCACGGCTGACGCAACGACGGGTCTCGCAGTCAACAACTCACTCCGGGCCAGGCGCCTGCGTCGCCTTCGACGTCAGCAGAATGGCGATACCGAGCGCTGCGGCCAGCAACGAACCGATCAGGATGGCCAGTTGGGCCTCGCGCTCGAAGTCCGTGCCGGCAAACGCCAAGCCGCTGATAAACAGCGCCATGGTGAAGCCAATGCCGGCCAGGAAGGCGGTGCCGATCAGGTGCCGCCAGGTCGCCCCCTCGGGCAGCACCGCCAGCCCGGTCTTCACCGCCAGCCAGCTGGCCAGGCCGATGCCGACCGATTTGCCGAGCACGAGCCCGACCATGATGCCCAACGGCACGGCCGTCGACAGCGTGCCCAACACCGTGGCGTCGATCGCGACCCCTGCATTGAACAAACCGAATGCCGGGAGGATGCCGTAGGTGATCCACGGCTGCACCACGTGCTCGAAACGCTGCAGTGGTGCGGTGGCGGCGTCGAGGCTGCCCCCGATCGCGCCGATGATGGCGACACGGTCGGGATCCAACGCGTCGGGCTCGGTGTCCAGGGCCTGGGCTTCGATGCTGTCGGCGCCGCGGCGGATCACCTGCGGCAGTGCGCCCGGCACGATCTTCACGCGCGCAGGCACGAACAGCGCCGTGAGCACACCGGCCAGTGTCGCGTGCAGACCGGACATGTAGAAGCCGGCCCACAGGCCCAGCCCGAGAATCAGGTAGACAGATCCCCGGTTGGCCCCGATGCGGTTGGCCACCCACAGCGCCAGCAGGAAGGCGACGATCAGGGCGACGCCGCGCCACTCGATCGACGCGGTGTAGAAGATCGCAATGACCAGCAGCGCGCCGAGGTCGTCGACGATGGCCAGCGCAACCAGGAAGACCTTCAGTGCTTCGGGGATGCGCGAGCCCAGGACAGCCAGCGCACCGAGCGCAAAGGCGATGTCGGTCGCCATCGGAATGCCCCAACCCTTGGCGCCGGCGCCATTGAAGTTGAACCCGACATAGATCAGCGCCGGGACCACCATGCCACCGACGGCGGCCACGATCGGCAGCATCGCCTTGCGCCGTTCGGCCAGTTCACCGACCAGAAACTCGCGCTTGATCTCGAGCCCGACGCCGAAGAAGAAGATCGCCATCAGGCCGTCGTTGATCCAATGGCGAAGGTCCAGGCGCAACACCTGTTCGCCCAGTGATATGGCAAGCGGAACGCCCAGCATCTGCCAGTAGGCTGCTGCCCACGGCGAGTTGGCCCAGGCGAGCGCCAGGATGGCGCAGCCCAGCAGCACCAGGCCGCCGGATGCCTGCCGTTGTGCGAACAGCTGGAATGGCCGCGCCACGCTGTCCCCTGCGCGCTCAGCGTCCGACTGACCCAGCAACTCTTCGTCACGAGCCAGACCGCCCGGATTCATGGCCGGTGGGACACGTGCGCCGTGTCCGTGCGCCGGCTTCTCGGGGTACGTGGCGGCAGGTTTGCGCGCGTGGGAGTCATCCGCGTTGATTATGGCGATCCCTGCCTGCCGCACCGTACGCTATCGCACAGACGCGGTCACGCGAGCCGGGCAGACTGCATCATCACCTTGGTCCGCGTGCTGGTTACCGTCCCGGTCAGGGGGCGCGTGGTATGCCGATGTCGCTGCATGCCGCGGCAGATATCGCCGGTTTGCTGCCGGCTGAACCAGGGCCCGTCCGAATGAACCGAGAACTCACAGTCCAGCAGGCCGGCGTCGTCGTGGCGGTCCGCGGCAGCGTCGTGGACATGCGCTTCGATGGGACATTACCGGCCATTTACACCTTGCTGCGCGCCGGTGACGGTGGACGCGTGGCCATCGAGGTCCTGTCCCAGCGCGATGCGCGGCATGTGCGGGGCATCGCGCTGACCCCCACCCAGGGGCTGGCGCGCGGCATGCCCGTCGAGGACACCGGTGGGCCGCTGCAGGCGCCGGTCGGCAAGCCGATCCTGTCGCGCATGCTCGACGTCTTCGGCAACACCATCGACCGCGAGCCGGCGCTGACCGGCGTGCAGTGGCGCTCGGTGCACAGCCAGCCGCCGCCGCTGGTGCGCCGTTCGACGAAGTCCGAGGTGTTCGAGACCGGCATCAAGGCCATCGACGTGCTCACGCCGCTGGAGCGCGGTGGCAAGGCGGGCCTGTTTGGCGGCGCCGGCGTTGGCAAGACGGTGCTGCTGACCGAGATGATCCACAACATGATCGGCCACCAGGAGGGCGTGAGCATCTTCTGCGGCATCGGCGAACGTTCGCGCGAAGGCGAGGAGTTGTACCACGAGATGAAGGCCGCGGGCGTGCTGCCCCACATGGTGATGATCTTCGCGCAGATGAACGAGCCGCCAGGTGCGCGCTTCCGCGTCGGCCATGCGGCGCTGACGATGGCCGAGTACTTTCGCGACGACGAGCACCGTGATGTGCTGCTGCTGGTCGACAACATCTTCCGCTTCATCCAGGCCGGCTCCGAAGTCTCGGGCCTGATGGGGCAGATGCCGTCACGCCTGGGTTACCAGCCGACGATGGGCACCGAACTGGCGGCGCTGGAAGAGCGCATCGCCAACACCGACAGCGGCGCCATCACGGCGATCCAGGCGGTGTACGTGCCGGCCGACGACTTCACCGACCCCGCGGCCGTGCACACCTTCTCGCACCTGTCGGCGTCCATCGTGCTGTCGCGCAAGCGCGCCAGCGAAGGCCTGTTTCCGGCCATCGACCCGCTGCAGTCCAGCTCGAAGATGGTCACGCCAGGCATCGTCGGCGAGCGGCACTACGCCCTGGCGCAGGCCATCCGCCGCACGCTGGCCCAGTACGCCGAACTGAAGGACATCATCGCGATGCTCGGGCTGGAACAGCTCTCGCCCGACGACCGCAAGGTGGTGGCCCGTGCGCGCCGGCTCGAGCGCTTCCTCACGCAGCCGTTCTTCACCACCGAGCAGTTCACCGGCCTCGCCGGCAAGCTCGTGAGCCTGAAGGATGCTCTGGACGGTTGCGAACGGATTCTGGGCGACGAATTCAAGGACCTGCCCGAGAGCGCGCTGTACATGATCGGCGCGGTGGATGAAGCCACGGCCAAGGCCAAGGGAAAGGCCAAGCCCCAGGCCGCGTCGCAGCCCGCCAACGAGGAGGCGCATGCCCTCGATGACGCTTAAGGTGTTGCTGCCCTTCCAGGTCCTCGCCGACGAGACGGGTGTGGCGCGCATCGTCGTGGAGACGGCGCAAGGTTCGTTTGGTCTGCTTCCGCAGCGGCTGGACTGCGTTGCGGCCCTGGTGCCGGGCATCCTGAGTTTCGAGGCCGAAGGCCAGGTTGAAGAGTTCCTGGCCGTGGACGAGGGCGTACTCGTCAAGACCGGCAGGGCGGTCGTGATTTCGGTGCGGCGTGCGCTGCGCGGCACCGACCTGGCCCGGCTGCGCGACGCCGTCGAGCAGGAGTTCCTGACGCTGGATGCGCAAGAGGAAGAGATGCGCACGGCGATGACCAGGCTGGAGACCGGCTTTCTGCGGCGGTTCGTGAAGCTGAGGGATCGTCGGTCATGAGTCAGGACCCGAAGCGCCTGCCACCGGGCTCGGACCCGGCCCGTCCGACCCTGGCCAACCAGGTCGGCGCCAAAGCTTCGCGCAAGCTCAAGGCGCGCCGCAGCGGCACGCCAGGGGTCTGGTTCGGCCTCGGCATGATGGGGTTGATCGGCTGGTCGGTCGCGGTGCCGACGCTGCTGGGCGCTGCGCTCGGCCTTTGGCTGGACCAGCGCTATCCGGGTGGGCGCTCGTGGACGTTGGCGCTGCTGGTGGCGGGGCTGGCCATCGGCTGCCTGAACGCCTGGCATTGGGTCTCCCGGGAGGACCAGGCGATGCGCGACGAGCGGGAGGGCTCCGATGACTGATGCCGGCCTTTGGGCCCCGAACTGGGCCGCGGCCTGGGCAGCGGCACCTGAGTCGCCGGTGGTGGCAGGCGCGGCCATGCTGGCGGGCGCTGCGCTGGGGGCCGTCTTTTTCGGCGGGCTGTGGTGGACGGTGCAACGGGGTGCGGCGTCAGCGGCACCGGGGCGCTGGTTCCTCGGCAGCCTCGTCTTGCGCACCGCCATCGTGCTGGCCGGGTTCTACGTCGTCGGTGCCGGCCAGCCTGTGCGGCTGGGCCTGTGCCTGCTCGGCTTCCTGTTGGCGCGCGCCATCGTTCTTAGCACGACACGACCGACCCCTGCCGCAGCGGCGCCGCCGGTGTCCAGGGCACCCCCATGCGCCTGACACCGGATCAGTGGATCTTCTGGCAGCACGGCTTCTTCAAGCTGAATGCCACCATCGTGTTCACCTGGGCGCTGATGGCGGTGCTGGTGCTGGGGGCCACGCTCATCACGCGCCGTCTCGCTACTGGCCATGAACGCTCGCGCTGGCAGAACCTGCTGGAGATCGTCGTCACCGCGATCATGGGGCAGATCGAAGACGTCGGCCTGAAGGAGCCGCGCCGCTACCTCGGGTTTCTCGGCACGCTGTTCCTGTTCGTCGCCGCTGCAGCGCTGGCCACCATGGTGCCCGGCTACGAGCCGCCCACTGCGTCCCTGTCGACCACCGCAGCGCTCGCCCTGTGCGTGCTGGTTGCGGTGCCGTTGTTCGGTATCTCGGGCCAGGGCCTGGCTGCCTACCTGAAGTCGTATGTGCAGCCGACGCCGATCATGCTGCCATTCAATCTGATCAGCGAGGTCTCGCGCACGCTGGCGCTGGCCGTGCGCCTGTTCGGCAACATGATGAGCGGGGCCATGATCATCGCCATCCTGCTGTCCATTACGCCCTTCCTCTTCCCGATCGTGATGACGGTGCTGGGCTTGCTCACCGGCATGGTGCAGGCCTACATCTTCACCATCCTGGCGGCGGTCTACATCGCCGCCGCCACGCACAGCAGCAAGCCCAAGCCGTCCCCGACGGCCGCGAACTGAGGCGGTCCGCGGCCACCCATTCATCATTTCAAGGACTTCCCATGGACTCTCTCACCTGGATCGCCGTCGCTTCCATCATCATGGCCGGCCTGACCACCGGCTTCGGCACGATGGGGCCGGCGCTGGCCGAGGGCAGAGCAGTGGCGGTGGCGCTCACGTCGCTGGCCCAGCAACCCGATGCGTCGGCCACCATCACCCGCACGCTGTTCGTCGGCCTGGCGATGATTGAGTCGACCGCCATCTACTGCTTCGTGGTGTCGATGATCCTGATCTTCGCCAACCCGTTCTGGAATGCCGCGGTCGCGGCCGCCGCCCAGGCGGCAGGAAAGTAGACCGTGCTCATCGACTGGTTCACCGTTGGGGCACAGCTGCTGAACTTCATCGTCCTGGTGTGGTTGATGAAGCGCTTTTTGTACCAGCCGGTGCTGGACGCCATTGCGGCACGGGAGCAGAAGATCGCAGCGCAACTGGCGGACGCCGCCGCGACCAAGGAAAAAGCTCACCAACAGCAGGACGAGTTCCAGACAAAGAACCAGGCTTTCGACGAACAGCGTGCCGAGTTGCTGCGCGAGGCCAGGGACGCAGCGAAGGCCGAACGCGAGCGCCTGCAACGCGAAGCCCGCGAGGCGGCCGATGCTGCGAGCGCCCAGCGCGCGAAAGCGCTGCTGACCGACGCGCAGCACCTGCACGCCGAGATCGCCCGCCACACGCAGCAGCAGGTGTTCGACATCTCGCGCCGGGTGCTCGGTGACCTCGCCGGGCTCAGTCTGGAGCAGCGGATGTGCGAGGTCTTCATCCAGCGCCTGCAGGCCGTCGAGGGCCCCGCGCTGGCCACACTCGGCGCGGCACTCCAGGCAGTGTCCGAAGCCGAGCCGGCCTTGCTGCGCAGCGCCTTCGAACTGCCGGCGCCGCAGCGTGCCGCGATCCAGGCGGCCTTGGATGAATCTTTCGGGCAGCCGATTCCGCTGCAGTTCGAGGCCACGCCGGAGCTGGTCAGCGGCATTGAACTCAGCGCGCCGGGGCAAAAGCTGGCCTGGAGCATTTCGGACTACCTCGGCGCCCTGTCATCTGGCCTGGAAGAGCGGCTCGGCGTGACGGAGCCCGCGTGACGACCACCGCGCCGGCGCCCGCCACGCTGCAAAGTGTCGTGCGGGGTGCGTTCGCCGGCCTGGCCGAGCACCTCCAGGCCTTCAAGCTCGAACTGATGCCGCGCGAGGTGGGCACGGTCGCCAGCGTATTCACGGGCATCGCACGGGTTCACGGCCTGCCCGGCGTGGGCTTCGAGGAATTGCTGTTGTTCCCGGGCGGCCTGTCGGGAATCGCCTTCAACCTCGACGAGGACGGCGTCGACGTCGTGTTGCTGGGCGACCACGCCCACCTGCACGCCGGCCAGGAAGTGCAACGCACCGGCCGCGTGATGGACGTGGCGGTGGGTGATGCGCTGCTGGGCCGCGTGATCGACCCGCTGGGCCGGCCACTGGACGGTGGCGCGCGCGTGGCGACACGCGAGCGCCTGCCCATCGAGCGCCCGGCGGCGGCCATCATGGACCGCGCCCCGGTGACCGAGCCGCTGCAAACCGGCCTCAAGGTCATCGACGCGCTGATTCCCATCGGCCGCGGCCAGCGCGAACTGATCCTGGGCGACCGCCAGACCGGCAAGACGGCGATCGCCATCGACACCATCTTCAACCAGCGCGGCAAGGGCGTGCTGTGCGTGTACTGCGCCATCGGCCAGCGCGCGTCCGCGGTGGCGAAGGCGGTGGCGAACCTGCGCGAGAAGGGGGCGCTGGCCTACACCGTGGTGGTGGTGGCCGAAGGCAACGACGCGCCGGGCCTGGCCTACATCGCACCCTATGCCGCCACCAGCATCGCCGAGCACTTCATGGAGGCGGGCCGCGACGTGCTGATCGTCTACGACGACCTCACCCACCACGCGCGCGCCTATCGCGAACTGTCGCTGCTGCTGCGTCGCCCGCCGGGGCGCGAGGCGTTTCCGGGCGACATCTTCTACATCCATTCGCGCATGCTGGAGCGCGCCACCCATCTGAACGACGCGCGCGGCGGTGGCTCGATGACCGCCCTGCCGATCATCGAAACCGAGGCGCAGAACATCTCGGCCTACATCCCGACCAACCTGATCTCCATCACCGACGGGCAGATCGTGCTGTCGCCGTCCTTGTTCGAACTGGGTGTGCTGCCGGCCATCGATGTCGGCCAGTCGGTCTCGCGCGTGGGCGGCAAGGCGCAGCGCGCGGCCTACCGCGCGGTGGCGGGCGATCTCAAGCTGGCCTACGCGCAGTTCGAGGAACTCGAGACCTTCGCCCGCTTCGGCGCCCGACTGGACGAGGGCACACGGCAGTCCATCGCGCACGGCAAGCGCATCCGCGCCTGCCTGGGCCAGTCTGAAATGTCGCCGGTGTCGGTGCCGGCGCAGATCGCCATCCTGCTGGCGCTGAACGCGGCGCTGTTCGACCCCGTGCCGCTGGAGCGCATGGCCGCCGCCCAGCGGGCCGTGGAGGACGCGGCCAACGCGCTGCCCGAGGACGTGGGCGAGCGACTGGTCGATGCCGATGAACTGTCCGACGCCGATCGCGAGCAGGTCACCGAAGCCGCCCGCGAATCACTTGCATCGTTCCTGGCCCCCGCGGAGTCGAACCCGGCGCCGCCCGTGGCTGGGCCAGAGACAAAACCGAACCCACCGGAGGAATCAACATGACGACCACGCACACGCTCGACACACTCACCCCCGCCCGCCTGGCCGAACTGGTCTCGTTCCAGGGGCGGCCGTGCCTGTCACTCTACCAGCCCACCCATCGACGCCATCCGGACAACCAGCAGGACCCGATCCGCTTCCGCCATTTGGTGACGGCGCTGGAGACATCGCTGCGACAGCACCACGCGACCGATGCCGTCAAGACCTTGATCGAGCCGTTCGAGGTCCTCGCACAGGATCACGACTTCTGGAACCACACGCTCGACGGCCTGGCTGTGCTGGGCGCACCGGGCCTGTTCCGCGTGTTCCTCCTGCAGCGGCCGGTGGCTGAGTTGGCCGTGGTGGCCGACAGCTTCCACACCAAGCCGCTGCGCCGGTGGCTGCAGTCGGCCGGGCGCTACCAGGTGCTGGCGCTGAGCCTGCACCTGGTGCAGCTCTTCGAAGGTGATCGCAACGCGCTCGATGCCGTGGTGCTGGCCCCCGGCGTGCCGCAGACGATGACCGCGGCACTGGGCGAGGAGCGCACCGAGCCGCACACCAAGGTGTCTTCGTATGGCGGCATCGGCGGCGGTCACATGGCCATGCACCATGGCCAGGGCGGCAAGAAAGACGAAATTGAAGGCGACGCCGAGCGCTTCTTCCGTGCCGTGGACCGCGCCGTGCTGGAACACCACTCGCGCCCGTCAGGCCTGCCCTTGATGCTGGCGGCCTTGCCCGAACACCATCACCTGTTCCACGAGGTCAGCCACAACCCGTTCCTGATGGCCAGCGGCGTGATGGCCGACCCCCAGGGCCTGACGCATGACGCCTTGCGCCAGCGCGCCTGGGACGTGGCAGCGCCGCAGCAACAGGCGCAGCAGGCGGCGTGGAGCGATGCCTACGCGGCCGCCGCGGCTAAAGGGCTGGGCAGCGAGGATCTGGCACAGGTCGCCCAAGCCGCGGTGGCAGGTCGCGTGGCGACGCTGCTGATCGAGGCCGAGCGTCAGGTGGCCGGCCGGATCGACGCAGCGACCGGGCGCATCGATCCGGCCGAGCTCGGCAACCCGCGCGTGGATGACGTGCTCGACGACCTCGGTGCGCTGGTCGAAAAGATGGGCGGCCAGGTCCATGTTCTGCCGGCCGAGCGCATGCCTTGTCGTACCGGCGTGGCGGCCAGTTTTCGTCACTGACACCGCGTGTATCCCGAACCCCACAGGAGAACCTCATGAAGATCCAACTCAACACCGACGTCCACATCGACGGCACCGAGGCGCTGGCCGCGCAGGTGGGCGCCACGCTCGAGCAGGCGCTCGAGCGCTTCGGCGAACGCGTGACCCGGGTGGAAGTTCATCTGAGCGACGAGAACGGCGGCAAGAGCGGGCAGCAAGACCAGCGCTGCATGCTGGAGGCCCGTCTCGAAGGCCGGCAGCCGGTGGCGGTGACGGACCAGGCCGCGACGCTGGAGCAGGCGGTGCATGGCGCTGCGCAGAAGCTGGCGCGTCTGCTGGACAGCACGCTCGGACGGCTGCATGACGATCGCGAAAAGGCGTCCGGCCCGCCCTCGTCCGGGACGGAACCCGCGCAGCGCTGATGGCCACGACCACGATCGCGTTGCGCCGCCAGATCGGCAGCGCGGGTGACCTCAAGTCCGTGGTGCGCACGATGAAGGCCTCCGCGGCGTCGGCCATCGGGCAGTACGAAAGGTCGGTGGCCGCACTCGCCGACTACGCGCGCACAGTCGAACTCGGGCTCGGTGTGTGTCTGCGCACAGTCGATCCGAATGGGTCACGCGCGCACTCCCCCCCGAGGCACGCCGATGACGCCGTGGTGCACGCCGTCGTGTTCGGCTCCGACCAGGGGCTGGTGGGCCGGTTCAACGAGGTGGTGGTCGAGCATGCGATGGTGCACTTGGGATCATTGCCTGCGAAGGCGCAGGTCTGGGCGGTCGGCGAGCGTGTGCATGCGCGCCTGCTCGATGCGGGCATTGCACCCGTTGGCTCGTTTCCTGTGCCGGGATCGGTGGAGTTGATCACGCGGCTCGTCGGGCAGATCCTCCTGCAGGTCCAGGTGCCGGACACCGAATCGGTGGGCGAACCGCAGGGTGGAACCCTGATGCTCTTCCATAATCGGCCGACCGGCTCCGGCTACGAACCGGTGAGACAGCGACTGCTGCCACTGGACGAGCGCTGGCAGCGCGAACTGGCCCGTCAGCCCTGGCCCACGACCCCATTGCCCGAAGTGCTCGGCACAGGCCCCCAGGCGCTGCGGGCCTTCGTCCGCGAGCACCTGTTCGTCTCGCTGTTTCGTGCCAGCGCCGAGTCCCTCGCCAGCGAGAACGCGAGTCGTCTTGCCGCCATGCAGCGCGCCGATCGCAACATCGGCGAGTTGCTCACGGATCTCGGCGCAAAGTTCCACCGGCTTCGCCAGAGTGGCATCGACGAAGAGTTGTTCGACGTCATTGCCGGCTTCGACGCGCTCCGACCCAACTCGTCAGCGCAGAGCTGAACCTTGAACTGAAGGCATTCCCTGTCATGCGCGCAAGCAAACCCGCCGAAACCGAACGAACACGATTGCGCATCCGGGCGTTGTCGAGGTGGGAGAACGAGGGCGGCGCGGCCTGCGGACCCCTGCCGTCGCCCACGATGGATCTGCCGGGATCGAACGATGCACCGAGCCTGCCGCGCCGTAGGCCAGGAAGCGCCCCAACCACTTGCGCACGGTAGGCACGCTCACCCCATGCGTAGCGGCAGCAGTGCTTGGGTTCAAGCCTCGTTCGGTGAGGTCTCAGACCATTTCGAGTCGACGGGCAAACGTCAGTCGGGCGTTCTTATGCATGTTCATTCGGCTGGGCCTCCTGAGAGAACTGGGGTTTGGCGATTTCCATTTTCTCAGAGCGACCACCCACCGGACTCCCTGCCTAAGTAGTTCGTTTCGTAAGTTCACACACGTATTTTTGAAGCAGCCAGCTTCAAGGGCTGGCTCTGCGCCCATCGATCACGCATGCGTGCGACCAGTGCATTGAGATCGGCGCGGGTGAACTTCCATTCGAACGGACGTGCGATGCTCTCGAAGTGGCGCTCGAAGTTCGCCAGCCGCTCGGCGACCGCCGCCAAGCAAGGGAAGTCGTTCGGGGTCAGCACCTTGCGCTGCACGATCGAGAAGTAGATTTCGATCTGGTTGAGCCAGCTCGCGTGGATCGGTCCGTGGACCGGGACCAATGTGGGATGGGCTTGCGTGAGGCGGCGCACTGATGCCTCGCCACGATGCGACGAGCCGTTGTTCATGATCCAGAAGACGCGGCGAGCGGTGTTGTACGGCGACTGGCTCATGACTTGTTCGACCAAACGCTCGAAGGGCGCGATGCCGGTGGTTGCTTCGCAGCGGCCGAACACTTTGGCGCGGTGCACGTCCAGCGCAGCCAAGTACGCCCAGGCGCCACCGCGTGCGTACTCGTGCTCCACGCGCATCCACTTGCCGGGCTCGGTGGGCAGGCTCGGATGGATACGCAGGCGAGCCTGGATGCTGGTCTTCTCGTCAGTCGAGATGACGAACTCGTCGTGGCGCAGTGCCTGTCCTTGCCAGCGCCGCTCGTACAGGTCCAGGATCCGCCCGGCCTTGGCCTGGAAGTGAGGATCCCGCGGAAAGATCCAGCACCGGTGCTGCCAAGGACGAATCGCGTCCTCGTGCAACCAACGCCATACCGTACTGTCGCTGATGCGGGCCACCAGGCCCGAGCGCTGCGCGTGTCGCGCCACGTCGGCGATGCTGAGTCGCGATAGCGGCAAGCCCAAGGTCGTCGGCAACTCGCACGCAAGCGCCTTGATCTCAACCGTGAACTCTGGGGGGAAAGACCCGAGGGCGTCCCGGGCGGGCTTTCTCTTCGAGGCCCGCCAATCGCTCCTTGAAGAATCGTTGCCGCCACTGGCTGACCACCTCGCGTCGCGTGTCCAGCCGCACGGCAATCTCGTCGTTGTCCATGCCCACGGCGGCCATGAGGATCATCTTGGCTCGAACTACCTCGCAATACGGCAACGTATATCTGGTGGCACGCCGATTCAACTCGGCGGACTCGTCCACAGACAGCTCGATACGGAACGGGCTCTTCCTCGGCATGCGTAACCCCCCGGTCGAAGGATCGCATCACGACGCCATACGTGCCCGAACTTATCAAGCATATACGTGGTCATATTTATGAAACCACCTACTAAGGGATGTTGGGGTGGCTGACGGGGCTCCACCGACCACCACGCAAACCCAGCATTCATGAGGCTTGCCAGCCGGTGTTACACGGTGCTGTGTGACAGATAGTGTAACAAGTCTGGCGTATCCAGGAGGGGAGAGCCATCGCGTCGAGCTTCGCGTTGGCGTCGCCCGCGCAGCCTATCGCGGCCACGTAATGTTCCGCCCCTTCCACCGCAACGCTGGGATGCGACGTTCGGACATCGAGTCGCTTTAGGCGAAACCATTGCAGGTGCGACTGTTGATCCGCAGGTCCCAGGTTCGATCCCTGGTCGGGGAGCCAAGGAACACGAAGGACACGAGGCCTCGCAGGCGTGAAGGCTTGCGGGGCCTTTCGCGTATTCGGGCGGGTCGAACCCAGCAGAACGGTCGTCGAGCACGGTTCAACGTGCCCAACCGCCTTCCGGTCGGCCTGATCGGTCTCGACCAGCTTACCCTTGCAGAATCACTGACACGCGCAGGTGCCAACCCCGAACGCTCCTACCATCATGGACGTCGATCGGCCGCTGTCACCGACGCAGCGGTAGAATGGCAAGCAGTTCTGCCGGCTGCGAATCGTGGGCGTGGAGATGGATCATTTCTATCGAAACCGGCGTCGCCAGGGCTGCATCGTGATCGCCCCTGCCGCGATCATGGGCCCGTCGTTCTAGGCTGTTTAATCAATCGAAGGATCTTTCTCATGTCGGAAACTGCATCGTCTGAAGCTTTTCCGGCGCTTATGCCCGAGCTTGCCGCGCTGATCATCGAAGCGCTCAATCTTGATATCACGCCTGCCGGGATCGCGCCCGATGCTCGCCTCTATGGCGAGGGATTGGGGCTCGACTCGATCGATATGCTTGAAATCGCGCTGGTGGTGTCCAAGCGTTACGGTTTCCAACTGCGTTCCGAGAGCGATGACAATACCCGCATTTTCGCCTCGCTCCGCTCATTGGCCGATTACATCGCGGAGCATCGCACGCAGTGAAGCATTTCCCCACCGGGGCGCTGCGCACGACGGCCATTGCCGGCCTGATCATCGCGTGGGTGGTGGTTGCACATTTGGGCAGCGCGGGTGACGTATCGCCGGCGCTGGCCGCCGCGGTTGGCCTTGTGCCGCTTGTCATGGCGGCGGCGATTTTGATCGAACGTGTTCATGGTCGCGCCATGAAAGTGGTTGCGGGCTTGTGTGCCATCGCGGCACTGATTGCCGGCTGGCCGCTGCTGACGGCACATGTGGCCTCGCTTTATTTTGTTCAGCATTTCGGCGCACAGCTATTGTTTGGCTCATGGTTCGGACGTACGCTGCTGCCCGGGGATACCCCGCTGATCAGCCAGTTCGCGCGTCACGTGCTGGGGCAGGAACTCTCTGAGAGTCATGCGCGCTACACGCGTCGTCTGACAGTGGCCTGGACGCTCTTCTTCGCCATCAACTTGCTGATGTCCGTGGCGCTGTTTCTTCTGGCGCCAATCGAAATCTGGTCTTACTACGCCAATGTGCTGAATCTGCCACTGATCGGCGTCATGTTCGCCGGGGATTATCTGTGCCGCTTTCGCTTCCTGGCCCCGGAAGAACGGCCCACACTGGCGCAGGTCGTTCGCGCCTACCATGCAACCATGCGCAATCCAGTAAATTGATGGTGCGCGACGCCGCGCACCCCCTGCTGTCGCATACGCGGCTGGACGCGGTGCTGGCCTGGACTGCCAATGGCCCACGAACCGTTCGCCAGTTTATTGTCGATGCGCATGAGCTTGCCGCGAGTTTGCCGCCGGCAGGCCATTTGCTCAATATCTGCAAGGATCGCTACCGATTTGCCGTGGGTTTCGCGGCGGGTTTGCTCGATGCGCGGGTCAGCTTGCAGCCGACCACCTTGCTGGCCGACACGTTGCCGCGCCTTCGTGCCGACTACCCCGATGTTGTTTGCCTGACCGACGACAACACGGATACCCGGGATTTGCCGCAATACGATTTTCCGACCCTGCCCGACGCCAGAGCCGGCGAGCGCGTCGACATGCCGATGATCCGTGCCGAACAGGTGGCGGCCATCCTGTTCACCTCCGGTTCGACCGGACTGCCGCAGCCTCATCCACGAAGCTGGGGCAGCCTGGTGCGCGGGGCGCAGGCGCAATCCGCGCGTCTGGGCTTGCGCGGCCAAGCGCACACGATCGTCGGCACCGTACCGGTGCAGCACAGCTATGGTTTCGAATCAACCCTGCTGCTACCCATGCAGTCACAGGGCAGTTTCTGGTCCGGCCAGCCGTTTTACCCGCAGGACTTCGCGATTGCGCTGATTGCTGTGCCAGCACCGCGCATGCTGGTGACCACACCACACCACCTTGCCGTGCTGCTGGCGTCGGATGTTGCCCTGCCCCCCGTTGCCCGGTTCCTGCTGGCCACGGCGCCGCTCTCCGACGCCCTGGCTCGGCGCGCAGAGCAGCGTTTCGGCGCTCCGGTCCATGAGATTTATGGCTCTACCGAAAGCGGCCATGTGGCCAGTCGACGTACGACCGATGGTCCGGAATGGCGTCCCCTCGATGGCGTGATGCTGGATGCGAAAGGTGATGACGTCTGGTTTCACGGCGGTCACATCGAGCGCCGTGTCGCCAGCGCCGACCTTCTGCAGTTGTCTGGCGGTGGGCAATTCATACTGCGCGGACGCAAGGCGGATCTCGTCAATATCGCCGGCAAGCGCACGTCGCTCGATTACCTGAACCACCAAGTTTGCGCCATCGCCGGGGTGCGCGATGCGGCGTTTTTTCTTCCTGAAGATACAGGCACGAGCGATCTTGCGGTCACACGGCTGGCACTGTTCGTCGTGGCTCCCGAATTGAGCGTTTCCACGCTGGTGGGCGAATTGCGCCAGCGCATCGACCCGGTCTTCATGCCCAATCCGATCGTGGCGCTGACCGAGCTGCCGCGTAACGCCATGGGCAAGTTGCCACGCAGCAGCCTACAGGCACTCCATGCTGAATACCGGAGTGGAGTCGGGGCCGATGAGCGGCGCTGAGCAGTCCTGGGTGGTGCCGCCCGATCATCCGTCTTTCCTCGGCCACTTCCCGGGCCGGCCGATACTGCCTGGCGTTGTGCTGCTTGATCGCGTGCTTCGCTTCGCGGTTGCCACCTGCGGCGACGGCACCGATCCGTGGCAGATCGTCAGCGCGAAGTTTCTCAGCCCGGTTGCGCCGGGCGAGGCGCTTGTGTTTCAGCTGCACGGTCAGCGCCCCAGCCTGTCCTTCGCAATTCGTGCGGCGGATCGCCTTGTGGCGAGCGGGCAACTGCTCTGCAGCCTGCCGGTGGCAGCGCATGACTAAGCCGGCCAATTCGGCGCACGATTCGGCGCATGATTGGACGCACATCCGGGAGCGCGGCAACCTGCCCATTCTGCGTCTGATGGTGTGGATTTCGCTCACCCTGGGGCGCACGCTGGGCCGCGTCGTGCTCTTTGGCATCGCCCTGTATTTCGTCCTGTTTGCACCTGCCGCGCAAAAGTCCAGTCGTGACTACCTGCGCCGCGCCCTGGGGCGCCCCCCAAACTGGCGTGACCGCTATCGCCATGTACTGTCATTTGCCAGCACCATTCACGATCGCATCTATCTGCTCAATGACCGTTTCGACCTGTTCGAGATTCAGGTCGAGGGGGCGGAGGAGCTCGATCGGGTGCTCGCCAGAGACACCGGCGTCTTGCTGTTCGGCGCGCATCTGGGCAGTTTCGAATTGCTGCGCGCCGTCGGCTGCAGAGGGGCGGGCCATCAGGTGGCGATGATGATGTACGAGGACAACGCACGAAAACTCAACGCGACGCTCACCAGCATCAACCCGCGCGCCACGCAGGAGGTGATCCCGCTGGGGCAGATTGAGTCCATGCTGAACGCGCGCGACAAACTCGATCAGGGCTATGTTGTCGGCATGTTGGCAGACCGTGCCAGCGGCCCGACGCAGCGCCATAGCGTCGATTTCCTCGGCGCACCGGCGGCCTTTCCCCTGGGACCGTTTCGCATGGCGGCCATCCTGCGGCGCCCGGTATTTTTCATGGCAGGCTTGTATCTGGGTGGCAACCGCTATCGCATCCACTTCGCTCCGCTGGCTGATTTCACACAGGTCGAGCGTAGTGAGCGCGACGCGGCGATACGGTCCGCCGTGAGCCGCTACGCCGGGCTGCTGGAAACGCATTGCCACGCGGCGCCCTACAACTGGTTCAATTTCTTTGATTTCTGGGCAACGACATGAGACGGCGCTTCATTTTCGTCCTCCTTGCGGCCTGCGCCGGCCTGCCCGCTTCGTTCGCCTCGGCGGCCATGAGCATCGACGAACTGATGAGCGGGCTGGCCAAGCGCCATGAAGGACACGCACGTTTCACCGAGACCCGCTACATCGCCGTACTCGACAAGCCGTTGGTGTCCTCGGGCGAGGTGTCGTTCATCGCACCGGACAGGCTGGAAAAACGGACGTTCAAACCCAAGCCGGAACGGGTCACGTTGGATGGTGACTCGTTGCGCATCGAGCGCGGGCAAAAGAAGCTGTCCATCAATCTTTCCGCCCAACCCGAAGCACTGGCCTTCGTGGCCAGCGTGCGCGGCACGCTGACCGGAAATCGCGTCGCATTGGAAAGCGACTATCGATTGATCCTGGATGGCGAGGCAAGCCGCTGGCTGCTGATCATGCTGCCGAGCAACCCGGACATTGCCCGGATCATTCACCGGGTGACGGTACGCGGCGGTAACGGCCAGATTCGCGAGATCGAATATCTGCAAGCCGATGGCGATCGGATCGTGATGCGTTTCGAAGCCATGGACACGCCATGAGCGAAGCCGGCGGCCAGCACTCCTACCGCGCCCTGTTGGTCTGGCTGGCCGCCATGCTGGCCGGGGTGGCTGTGGTCTGGCAGAGCAGTTTCCTGAACGACATATCCTTCTTCCTGCCTACCCGGCCCACGGCCGAGCAGCGCTTGCTGGTCGACCAGATGCGCAATGGTGCCGTAGCGCGCTTGCTCATGCTGCGCATCGAGGCCCCTGACCTGCATCAGGCGGCGCGCCTGTCACGCGCGCTGGCGACGGATCTCGCGTCGAGAGCCGAGTTTGTGCTGGTGCAGAACGGTGAATCGGCGCGCCGCGACGCGGATATGGAATTCCTGCTGCAACATCGATATGCCTTGAGTCCTACACTGAATCCGCAACGCTTTAGCACCGAGGGCTTGCGCGCTGCAATCGGCGAAACCATCGACGCGCTATCCTCGCCTTTTGGCCTGCTGCTGAAAAAATCACTGACGCGCGATCCGACCGGTGAATTGCTGGCCATCGTGTCTGCGCTCGATCCCGGTCAGGGGCCGGCGAGCGCGGACGGTGTCTGGGTTTCACGCAATGGTCGCGATGCCGTCGTGCTGGTGCAGTCCGCCGCGCGCGGGTCCGATACCGACGGTCAGGCGCTCGCCGTTGAACTGGTGCACGCCCGCTTCGACGAGATCAAGCAGAAGGAGGCGTCAGCGGCGACCTTGACAGTCTCCGGCCCCGGCGTATTCGCCGTGAAGTCGCGCGCCACGATAAAGAGCGAAGTCCAACGTCTGTCCGCACTTAGTCTCGGCGGCGTCATTCTGGTGCTGGCGCTGGCGTATCGCTCTTTCCGGCAGCTCGCCCTGGGCTTGCTGCCGGTGCTCAGCGCTGCGCTCGCCGGTATTGTTGCGGTCAGTCTTGTTTTCGGCAGCGTTTTTGGCATCACCGTCGGGTTTGGCGCGGCACTGATTGGCGAGGCCGTGGATTACTCGACCTACTATTTCGTGCAATCCGGGCGGCATGGCGTCGTGGCCTGGCGTCGGCAGTATTGGCCGACCATACGCTTGGGTGCCGCAACCTCAATCGTTGGCTTTGGCGTGCTGCTGTTTTCCGGCTTTCCCGGGCTGGCGCAACTGGGCTTGTATGCCTTGTCCGGTGTGGCGGCAGCGGTGCTGGTGACCTACACGGTGTTGCCGGCGCTGGGTCGGCCGCGCCCTGTTGCGCCGGGGCTACGCAAACTCGGCGCTGGCATGACGGCGCTGGCCGGGATGATGCGGCGCTGGCGCTGGTTGGCGCTAGCCTGTGCGCTGGCGGCAGCGACGTATCTCGTGTCGCAACGCGATGTGCTGTGGAACAACGACATTTCGGTACTGAGCACCACCCGCAGCGAGGACGTGCAGGTCGACCAGGACCTGCGTGCCGATCTCGGCGCACCCGATTCGCGCTACCTGATTGCCGTGCAGGGAAATGACCTGGAGACAGCTCTGCAAGCGAGTGAGGGCGTGGCGAACCGGCTCGACCGTCTGGTCGAAACCGGTGTGATTAGCGGCTATGACAGCCCCTCACGTTTCTTGCCCAGTCAGGCAATGCAGGCGCTACGCCGCGCCAGCCTGCCCACAAGCGACGAACTTGGCCGCAGACTGACTGCCGCGACGGCTGACCTGCCCATCGCCGCCGCCCGCCTTCAACCCTTTGTGCTTGACGTCGAGGCCGCACGACAGGCTGCTCCCTTACGCCGAGAGACGCTGGCCGGCACCAGCTTTGCGCTGCTGGTCGACTCCATGCTCTCGCAACATGACCAAGGCTGGACGCTCATCATGCCGCTGCATCCGGGTGGCGATGGCGGCATTCCGGCGCAGGCTGTCCGCGGCGCACTCGAAGGCAGCGAGGCGCGATTCATTGATCTCAAGGGCGAACTCGACACTGTTTACACACAGTATCTGCGCGAAGCCATGCTGCTGTCGGCCGCTGGATTGGTCGCCATCGTGCTGCTGTTGCTGGCCAAATTGAAGTCCGTCCGTCGGCTGGCCACGGTGCTGCTGCCGCTGCTTCTGTCCATCGTGCTGGTGGTCGCCGGCCTCAAGCTGATCGGCGAACGGCTGAACCTGTTGCATCTGGTTGGCGTGCTGTTGACCTTTGCGGTGGGCTCAAACTATTCCCTGTTCTTCGAGCAGATCGCGCGGCAGGACACACCCGATAACGATGCCATCGCCTCCATCGTGCTGGCGGCGATTACCACGGTGATTGGTTTCGGCGCGCTCGCCCTGTCGTCGGTGCCAGTGCTGCACGCCATTGGCGTGACCGTAGGCCCGGGCGCGCTGCTGGCCTTGCTGCTTTCAGCGATGTTCATTGGTCTGCGTCGCGAGTGATCCCATTGGCGCAACCGCGCTGGCACCTGCGTCAGGGCAAGGACCTGCTGGTGCTGATACCGGGAGCCTTGATGCCGGCGGACGACTTCGTCGCAGAGGGTTTGCTCGACGCCCTGAATGCGAGTCCGTTATCGTTCGATGTGATGGTGTCAACACAGGACCCGCTACAGATTCGTGGCGTGGCCGACTTCGACGCGTTGTTGAATGACGAGCTCCGGTCGGCGCGGATGCATTATCGAAAGCTATGGCTGGGCGGCATTTCGCTCGGTGCCTTCTGGGCCATGAGTCTGCTTGCCGCGCATCCGGGCTGCGCCGATGGACTATGCCTGATGGCGCCCTATCCTGGCAGTCGGCCGACGCTGAATGCCATCGCCCGCGCCGGTGGCCTGACTCACTGGCAGCCCGACCCTGTGCAGTTGGCCGATGCGGAATTCCGCCTGTGGCAGTGGCTGAAATCGCCCCCTGCCGCTATGCAGGTGTTCGCCGGCTATGGCGAGGATGATCGCTTTGCGGCGGGCATGCGCCAACTGGTCGATTGCTTTGCGCCGGGGACTGTCTGCACGGTGCCGGGAGGCCACGAGTGGCCGGCCTGGCGCAGCCTATGGATGCGGTTTCTTGAGCGGGGCTGCCTGGGTGGCGCGTGATCCTGCGGCGCGCTGGCACCCCACGCCCTCCCTGCAAGCCAGCATCGGCGTGCATGGCCTGGCGGTGCTCGGTGCGCTCGCCGCCCCGGCTGCCTGGCCCTGGTTGCTGGGAGCCATCGCCGCCAACCATGTCGTGCTGAGCGTGGCCGGGCTGCTGCCGAGGTCCACCCTGCTCGGGCCGAATCTGACACGCTTGCCGACAAGCACTGCCGAGCGGAGCACGCGTCGGGACGTGGCGCTGACCATAGACGATGGTCCGGATCCGGAGGTGACGCCGCGCGTGCTGGACCTGCTTGATGCCGACGGCATCAAGGCCACATTCTTTTGCATTGGCCGACGGGCAAAGCAACGGCCCGACCTGTGCCGCCTGATCGTCGCGCGCGGCC
This sequence comes from Hydrogenophilales bacterium, assembly GCA_024636675.1. Classification (GTDB taxonomy): domain Bacteria; phylum Pseudomonadota; class Gammaproteobacteria; order Burkholderiales; family Thiobacillaceae; genus Thiobacillus. Next base: position 24,450 of record JAGXGM010000017.1, read on the forward strand.
ACGGCGTGGAAAACCACGGCTACAGCCATTCGGCCGCATTTTCCTTGTTCGGCCCACAGGCCATGCGACGGGATATCCAGCGCGCCCAGGACACGCTCGCCGACATCACCGGCGTCGCGCCGCGCTACTTTCGCCCCAAGCCCGGCTTGCGAAATCCGATGCTTGACCCGGTGCTTCACGACTTGGGTCTGCATCTGGCCGCGTGGACGCATCGCGGCTTTGATACCCGAGAGGGCAATGCCGACGTGGTCCTGAATAGGCTGACGCGCCGGCTCGGACCGGGCGACATCCTTCTGCTGCACGATGGAAACGCCGCGCTGACGGCGGATGGCTCACCGGTGATTCTTGCAGTACTGCCGCGGCTGATCGCGCATCTAAGCACGCATCGCCTGATGCCGGTGCTGCTGCCCGACAGTCATCCCGTAGCGCAATGACGCAGGTGGCTTGCGCCGCTGCATGCGGGACACAACCACGTCGGTGTGGCGTTTATCGGCATGGCGGACTGGGCCAGTTTGAACCAACGTGAGCCAACGCGAACCATCAGAACGCCGTCTCACCAGTACCGGCTTTTCAGATCTGCCCGCGCGTCAGAATTTGGAGATGCCGATACCGCGTAGTTGGTGATGCAGCCAAATCGCCGAAAACACCGCGATCGCCACATGCAGCGAGGGGCAGGCGTTGCCGGCGGCGTCAATGCCCTGCACCAAAGCCAGCGAGTCTTCCGGTGACTTGCTAAGCGCCGGTACGATCGTTGGCCAATAATAGAAGCACACCAGGCCCGGGGCCACAGGCGAGTCCGACGCTCAGCCCGTAGAACAGCAGTTGCCGGACGTTGGGCATGAGCGCCGGCGGCAGCGCGGTGTAAACCCGGAATGCCAAGGACTCGAACTATTGGCAGGAATGGCAATCTGGTACCGTCCGTCCTGGGTGAGGTGTGTGTAATTCATTGTGGGCAACTTTGACTTGGCGGGGGGGGCTCGGATGCTAGCGCCTCTCGCCCACCCAACCTGTTCATCGGAGTTGCACTTCGAATTTGAACGCGCGGCATGGAGCAGTACGAAATGGCAGCAGTTAGCAGGACGCTTGGAGCCGGCCACAAGCGCCGTTCCCGCGTGAAACGTCGATGGCCGTGACGCCCCTGCTGCTTTCTGCCTACACCACCAGCACGTGTCTGGGGCGCGGCAATGCGGCGACCTTGGCGGCGTTGCGCGGCAACCGTAGCGGCCTCGCCCCCTGCCGTTTCGAGACGGTTGATCTGGATACCTGGATTGGTGAAGTTGTGGGCGTCGACGATCAGTCGCTACCTGATTTCTTGTCCAACTACGAGTGCCGCAACAATCGGCTTGCCCGGCTGGCACTGGAGACGGATGGTTTTGCCGAGCAGGTTCGCGCCGCGGTGGCGCGCCATGGCCCGGCGCGCGTTGGTGTCATCGTGGGGACCAGTACCTCCGGCATTTTGCAGACCGAACTGGCCTACCGCCAGCGTGATCCGGTGACGCTGGCACTACCCGACGATTTCATCTACGGCACGACGCACAATCCATACGCGCTGGCGGCGTTTATCCGCGCCTATTTCGGGCTTCAGGCACTGGCCTTCACGATTGCCACGGCCTGTTCATCCAGCGCCAAGGTTTTCGCGGCGGCGTCGCGGCAACTGGCATTGGGTACGCTTGATGCGGTGGTGGTTGGAGGCGTTGATTCCCTGTGTCTGACCACGCTCTACGGTTTTGCGTCGCTTGGCCTCACATCGGCGCAAGCCTGTCATCCCTACGATGCGACGCGCGATGGCATTTCCATCGGCGAGGGCGCTGCCTTTGCCTTGCTTGAGCGCTGCATGGATCCGCCGGCTGGTGCCCTGCTGCTTCTGGGCAGTGGCGAATCAAGCGATGCGCACCACATGTCGGCCCCGCATCCGGACGGGTTGGGCGCCAAGCTGGCGATGCAGCGTGCGCTGGATGCGGCAGGCCTGGCGCCCGAGGCGATCGACTATATCAACCTGCACGGCACGGCGACGCCCGCCAACGACAGCGCCGAAGGCAAAGCCGTGAGCGCACTGTTTGGCGATCGCACGCCGGCCAGTTCGACCAAGGGCGCCACCGGGCACACGCTGGGTGCCGCTGGCGCGGTAGAGGCCGTGGTTTGTGCGCTGGCACTGACGCAGGATTTTCTGCCGGGCAGTCCGGGCACCGAATCGCTGGATCCGACGATCCCGATTCGCTATCAGTTGCGTAGCGCGCGCGCAAACCTGCATCACGCGCTGAGCAATTCCTTCGGTTTTGGCGGTAGCAATTGCAGCCTGGTGCTGGGGGTGGCGCCATGAACGCGGGCACGCCGTTGCGCGCATGGATTGAGGGCATCGGCGTGATCGCCCCCGGCCTGCCCAACTGGACGGCGACACGCGCCGTGCTGCGCGGCGAGCAGAAGCTGGCCCCGGCGCCATCGATCCTGCCTGCACCATCCATCTTGCCGCCGGCTGAGGCGCGGCGTGCCGGCCGCGTGGTCAAGCTGGCGCTGTCGCTTGGCCTCGAAGCCGCGGCGCATGGCGAAGCCGACATCGCCGAACTGGCGACCGTGTTCGCCTCGTCGGGTGCCGACGGCTACAACTGCCACGCACTGTGCGAACAGTTGGCAACCGAGGACCGGCGCATCTCGCCGACCCGCTTCCATAACTCGGTGCATAACGCTGCCGCGGGTTACTGGACCATCGGCGCCCGATCGATGGCGCCCTGCCAGTTCATCTGTGCCTTTGATGCCAGCTTTGGCGCCGGCCTGCTCGATGCCATGAGCCAGGTGTGTGTCGAGCAGCAACGCACCTTGCTGGTGGCCTACGACAGCGAATACCCGCCGCCTCTGCATGCCAAGCGTGATACGTGCGACTGCGCCGGCATCGCCCTACTGCTGAATTCGCAGCGCAGCGAACGCAGCCTCGCCGAACTGGAGGTCGCAATGAGCGCGGATCCGGCGCACGAGCTGGCCGATAAGGTGCTGGAAGCCCTGCGGCGCAACGTTCCGGCGCTGCGCGCCCTGCCCTTGCTGGAACTGCTGGCGCGGGAAGCGGCGGGCGCCACCTGCATCGATTATCTGGCACCACAACAGCTGCGCTTGGTGGTCACGCCGTGCTGACGCGCGACTGGATCACAGCGCATATCCCGCATCAGGGATCGATGTGCCTGCTCGATGCGGTAACGCGCTGGGATGAGGGGCAGATCGCTTGTCGCGCAAACAGCCACCGGCATCCCGACAACCCCTTGCGCGCCGAGGGACGGCTGGGTGCAGCGATCGGCATTGAATACGCGGCACAGGCGATGGCTGTGCACGGCGCCCTGCTCAGCAAGGCGATGTCGGCACCGCGGCGAGGCTACCTGGTCAGCGTACGCGCGGTGAAACTGCATGTTGACCGGCTGGACGAGTTGCCGGGCGACCTGGATATCTACGCGCAGCGAATGGTCGGTGATGAGGGGACGGCGATGTATCAGTTTTCCATAGGCCATGACGGGCAGGCGGTGATGGAGGGTCGGGCGTCGGTGGTGTTCGGCGCCGAGCGCTTGGAGTCGGGCAAGCCATGATGATGAAGCGGCCTAAACGCGCTTTGGTGACCGGCGGCAGTGGGGGCATCGGTGCCGCCATCTGCAGACGGCTGGCCGCTGACGGTCACCATGTCATCGTGCACGGTAGCCGACATGCCGAGCGAGCGGCGACGCTTGCCCGGCAACTCGTCGAGCAGGGTGGCAGCGCCGAGGCGACCTACTTCGACGTCACTGACCGCCAAGCGACGGCCGACGCACTCGCGTTGGTGCTCGCGGCTGGTCCGATAGAGATTCTGGTGAACAACGCGGGTATTCATGACGATGCCGTGTTCCCCGGCATGTCGGGTGAGCAGTGGGATAGCGTGCTTGATGTGTCCCTAAACGGGTTTTTCAATGTCACACGGCCGCTGGTCATGCCCATGTTGCGTACGCGCTGGGGGCGCATCATTACCGTGTCGTCCATTGCAGGGATCACCGGCAATCGCGGACAGGTGAATTATTCGGCGGCCAAGGGCGCGCTGCATGCAGCGAGCAAATCGCTGGCGCTGGAGTTGGCCACGCGCGGCATCACGGTCAATGCGGTCGCGCCGGGCATCATCGCCACCAATATGGCGGACAAGGTGTTCGATGCCGAAATGATCAAGAAGCTGGTACCCATGCAGCGTGCGGGGCGGCCTGAGGAAGTGGCTGATCTCGTCGGCTTTCTGGCCTCGGAGCAATCAGCCTACATTTCGGGCCAGGTGATCTCGATCAACGGCGCGCTCGCCTAGCCGCTTCCGCCGTCGGTGCCGAGCAGGAAAAGCTCGCCGGCATTCAAGACAGTCTGCGCACCAATAGCCAGGGCAGGCGCCGAACGAAACCGAGGAGCAGCCGGGTGTGCATCCAGGTCAGCAGCGTGTTGTCGCGCAGGTAGTTGAAGTGCGAGACCCCGCCTTCGGCGGCGCTCAAGTAGCGCACGGGCGCGTCCATATTGATGGGCTGCACGCCGGCCCAGCAGAGACGGACGACCGCTTCGGGATCGAAATCGAAGCGCCGCATCCAGCGGCTGGACCGCATGGTGCGGATCAGCGGTGCGACTGGATAGACGCGAAAGCCATACAGCGAGTCGCCGATGCCCATCCACAGGGTTTCGAGGTTGGCCCAGGCATTCGAGAGCTTGCGGCCGTTGACGCGCAAGGCCGGCGCTTCCGGGCCGAACACCGGCTTGCCGAGAATCATCGCCTGCGGTGCGGCCTGCGATGCCTGCATGAAAGCCGAAATCAGCGCCGCCGGATGCTGGCCATCCGAATCCATGGTCAGCGCGTGGGTGTAGCCCAGTCGCTCCGCCCGCATCAGGCCTTCGAGCACGGCCGCACCCTTGCCCCGGTTTTCGGGCAGCACAATGATGCGCAGACCTTCGTCGCTACTGGCCAGGTTCTCCAGCAAGGCGGCGCTGCCGTCAGTGCTTCCGTCGACGACCACCCAGACTGGACTCCAGTGCGCGCGCGCCGCGCGCACCGTGTCAAGCACGCCAGGACCAGGGTTGTAGCTGGGGATCAGAACCAGATGCGTGCTCGAGTGCGTTGGCGTCATGCGTCAGTCCTCGGGTTCAAGCATTGCCGGTTGCAGTTCCCGGCGAAAGTAGGTTTCAAGTTCGCGGGTAAAGGCGCTCGGCTTGGCGGGGGGCCGAAAGCGCTGCCCGAGTCGGACGCGGAATTCAAGGGGCAGCACAGGGCGTCGGAAAAGCCCCCATTCCTTGCCCAGGTAGGGCGTCGAGCACTCGATCAACAGCGCCTGTATCGGCGTTTTGCTGCGTGCGGCGATCAGCGCCGCCGAAGGATAGCAATCGTTAAGTGGAAAGCGCGTGGTGCGCGTGCCCTCGGGGAAAATCACCAGCTGCGCACCCTGGCTCAGTTCTGATCGCGCACCGATGACCATGTCCATCACCGAGGCGTTGCTGATGTAGCGGGCCAGTCGCGCTGCGGAGCCAAACAGCAGGTTGTTCATCAGGCGGGCCTTGATGATGCAGGTGACATCGGGCAGGCGCGAGAGAATCATTACCGCGTCGAGCAGCGAAGGATGATTGGCGACCAGTACCAGCGGACCGGCATCGGCGAGCTGATCGAGTTCGCTCAGATCGAAACGGAAGCTGCAAAAAGTTTCGAGGAAAGACAAATAGAAGCGAAGCGCGCGCATGATCACGCGTCGGCCGAGAATTCGCCCCCAGCGTCGTGGCAGCACCGGGTAGAGGAGCATGGCAAAGGGCAACCAGCAAAGGCATATCAGGGCCAGCAGGCCAAGGCCGGAAAACATGACCAGAGTTTCATAGACGGCCCAAAGAGGTCGCCATGGCTGGCTGCGCACGCCGCTGATCCCCTTAGTCGTCAACGGTCACGCGGGCGGCCGACTCACCCAGCACCCAGCTCAGCGCGATGCCGGCCGCGACATAGTTTTTTCTGCGCACCAGCGGACTGTCTTCGAATACGGCACCGGACAGATTGTCGTAACGCACGAAGGCCCCCAGCCATGTGTTGGCAAAGCGTTTCGATACGGCCATCAAGAACTGGGTGCCGGCGTAGCCGCCGCGCGCCGAGTAGGCCGGCCGCGCAGCGGTGGCGAAGTCGGGGGCGACGCTATAGGTATAGGCGTGCTGGCGCCGGTCGCCATAAAGTACGCCCGCTTGCAGCCCGAGATTCCAGCCGGGTAAGGCAGGCAGATCGGTCAGGTCAAGATTGAGTTTCGGGTGCCAGACCCATCCAATGTGGCGTACCGGGCGCTCGACGGTGTAGGCCGCGCGCACGGGCAGGAGCAGCTTGAGACTGCGCGCGTTGGCCGGCGTATGCCAGAGTGTGTATTCGAACTGCGGGCCGACTTCAAAGCTGGCTTTCAAATCCGGCATGCCGGTGCGCACCGCAATGTCTTTGCTGCTGGCCGGTGGCGAAAGCGCCAGACCGAGATTCAGATCGAGGCGCTCGGTGTCGAGGAAACTGGCGCGCATGCCCTGCCGGTCGGCCTTGAAAAACTCGCCGCGATAGACGAGGTAGGGGATGGGCATGAGAAATTGCCGGGTTTCGTCCGAGCCGCGATAGGCCGGAAAGCTGAGCGCCGTCCCGCCCGCGCCGACTTCCCAGAGCGGCTTCTCGGTGGCCGTCGCAGTCAGCGCGGAAAGGATCAGCGTCAGACAAAATACGGTGCGTGTGATCATGGCGTGTCCGATCTCGTATGAAAGGCTATTCCTTCAATTTCCAGAAGTAAATCAGCGCGGCCGATGTCAGCCTGCAGATAGATGGCCTGTGCCGCATCAAGTCGTGGGCCGAGCGTGGCACGAATCCGGGCCACGTGGGCTGCATCGCGAATGTAGAAGCGGGTGGCCAATTCGCCCGGCGCAAGCGGCGCTGACGCGCAACGCAGGTTGGCATGGGCGATCACGGTTTCGATATTGGCCAGCGTTTCCTCGAACTGTGCGAGCACGTGTGACAGACCGTGTGACAACCGGCTTTGCGGAAAGGCGCTCAAGTGCATGATTCCGTCAGGAATCATGCGCCTGCCGAATGCCTAAGGGATGTTGGGGTGGCTGACGGGGCTCGAACCCGCGACAACTGGAATCACAATCCAGGACTCTACCAACTGAGCTACAGCCACCGTTGAAACTGGTCTGCCCGACAGGAATCGAACCTGTGACCCTCAGCTTAGAAGGCTGATGCTCTATCCGACTGAGCTACGGGCAGCATTCCCTGTCGGTTTCCGAGAGACCGGCCAGCGTAGTCTCTGCCTGCAGGCTGGAAACGCTGGTCGGGGCGAGAGGATTCGAACCTCCGACATCTTGCTCCCAAAGCAAGCACTCTACCAGGCTGAGCTACGCCCCGGAGGGAAGGCATTGTAGCGGAAATCGCACCCACCGGTCGGCGCTACGCGGCGACGTCGCGCACCGCATCGGCGAGGCGCTGCGCGCAGCGGGACGCGAGATCGGCCGAGCGCGCCTCCACCATCAGGCGCAGCAGCGGTTCGGTCCCGGAGGCGCGGATCAGCACGCGCCCCTCGCCGCCCAGCTCGGCCTCAACCTCGCGACGCGCGGACGCGAGACCTGCGTGTCGCACCCAGTCGAAGTCTCCGGCAACCCGCACGTTGATCAGTTCCTGCGGATAGAGCTCGAGCCCGGCGCACAGCTCGGCGAGGCTCTCGCCGGTGCGCCGGATTGCCGCGAGCACCTGCAGCGCGCTGATCGTGGCGTCTCCCGTGGAATGGCAATCGAGGCACAGCAGGTGCCCGGATCCCTCTCCGCCGAAGAGCCAGCCGCGCTCCTTCATCATCTCGAGCACGTAGCGATCGCCCACCTTGGCGCGCGCGAATTCCACGCGCATGCGCGCGAACGCCTGCTCGAGTGCGAAGTTGGTCATCTGCGTGCCCGCCGCCCCGGCGACCGGGCCGGCGCGCAGCCGGTCGCCAACGATCACGTAGAGCAGTTCGTCGCCGTTGTAGATCCGCCCCGCTGCGTCGACCATCAGCAGCCGGTCGGCGTCACCGTCGAGCGCGATTCCCAGGTCGGCGCGCTGCTCGAGCACGGCGCGCTGCAGCGCCTGCGGAGCCGTGGCGCCGCAGCCCTCGTTGATGTTGAGTCCGTTGGGCGCGACCCCGATGGAAACCACGCCGGCGCCGAGTTCGTGGAAGACGGGCGGCGCCGTGTGATACGCGGCGCCGTGCGCGCAGTCGACGACCAGCCGCATTCCGCGCAGATCCAGATCCGCATCGAAGGTGCTCTTGCAGAACTCAATGTAGCGCCCGGACGCGTCGTCGATCCGGCGCGCCCGGCCCAGCGCCTGCGCGGCGACGCAACCCATCGGCTCGTCGATCGCCGCCTCGATTGCCAGTTCGAGTGCGTCGTCGAGCTTGGTGCCACGCGCCGAAAAGAACTTGATGCCGTTGTCGGGGAAGGGATTGTGCGATGCGCTGATCACCACGCCAGCCGACAGGCGCAGTGCGCGCGTCAGATACGCGACCGCCGGCGTCGGGATCGGACCCGAGAGCAGCACGTCGACTCCGGCCGCGGCGAAGCCCGCCTCCAGGGCGGCTTCCAGCATGTAGCCCGAAATGCGCGTGTCCTTGCCGATCAGCACCGTCGGGCTCGCCCGGCCGTCGCCGGGCGCGCGCGCCGTGAGCACGCGACCGGCGGCGTAGCCCAGCCGCATCACGAACTCCGGCGTGATCGGCACCTCGCCGACCCGACCCCGCACCCCATCGGTACCGAAATATTTTCTGCTCACCTCTTTTGCCCTCTCATTCGTGCGCCGCACCGGCGCCCGACCCAGCGATCGCCTGCCACACCGCGAGCGCGTCGCGACTCTCGGCGACATCGTGCACGCGCGCGATGGCCGCGCCGCGCGCCACCGCGAAGAGCATCGCCGCGAGGCTGCCCGCGAGCCGCGCCTCGACGCCGCGCCCAGTGATCGTTCCCACCATCGACTTGCGCGAAACGCCGACCAGCACCGGAAATCCGAGCGCCGCGATCACGCCGAGCCGCTCGAGCAATTGCAGATTGTGCCTCAGAGTCTTGCCGAAGCCGATGCCCGGATCGAGCACGATCCGTTCCGGCGCGACCCCGGCGGCGGCAAGCGCTGCCGCGCGCTCGCCCAGGAAGCCCGCCACTTCGGTGACGGCTTCCTCGTAGCGCGGCGCACGCTGCATCGTTTCGGGGCTGCCCCGCATGTGCATCACGCACAGCCCGGCAGTGGTGTCGCGCACTGCGTCGACCGCGCCCTCGTCACGAAACGCGTTGACGTCGTTGATCATGTCCGCGCCGGCCGCGAGGGCCGCACGCATCACTTCGGTCTTGCGCGTATCCACCGAAAGCGCCGCGCCGCAGTCGCGCAAGGCGCCGAGCAACGGAAGCAGGCGTTCGATTTGGAGCGCGGCCGGCACCGGTGTGGCTCCGGGCCGGGTCGACTCTGCGCCGAGGTCAAGAATGTCCGCGCCCGCCGCGACGAGCTCGCGCGCGTGCGCCACGGCCCGCGCCGGGTCGAGCAGCCGCCCACCATCGGAAAAGGAGTCCGCGGTCAGGTTCACCACGCCCATCACCAGCGGTCGCTCGAGCGTCCAGGCGAAGCGCCCGCAACGCAGAATGGCGCGGTCAGGAACAGGCGTGGCGGCAGACATGTGCGCGGACCTCAGATCGAGTGGGATGCTCCCGGCTCGCAAGAACGGCGGACCGCTGCGGTCCGCCGTCGGTGGGTCGAAGCAAGCGCCTCAGTGCAACGGCGGTGTCGCAGGCGCGTCGGATGCATCCGGTGCGTCCGGTGCGTCGGCACCCTCATCCGGCTCTCCGCGGCGAGCCGGCTTCGCCGCCTTTCCGCTGGCGCCGCCCGCGTCGTCGCTGGTCGACTTCTCCTTCGGCGGGCGCGGGGCGCGGCCCTGCATCACGTCCTCGATCTGTTCGGTGTCGAGCGTCTCCCACTCGAGCAGCGCCTTGGCCATCATCTCGACCTTTTCGCGGTTGTCCTCGAGGATCTTGCGCGCCACGGCGTACTGCTCGTCGACGATGCGCCGGATCTCGGCGTCCACCTTGCGCATCGTTTCCTCGGACATGTTGGTCGTCTTGGTGATCGACCGGCCGAGGAACACCTCGCCCTCGTTGTCCGCGTAGACCATGGTGCCCAGCAGGTCGCTCATTCCGTAGCGCGTGACCATGTCGCGCGCAATCGCGGTCGCCCGCTCGAAATCGTTCGACGCGCCGGTGGTCATCTGGTTCATGAACAACTCCTCGGCGATGCGTCCGCCGAAGAGCGTGGCGATCGTGTTGAGCATCGACGAGCGGTCCAGGCTGTAGCGATCGGCTTCGGGCAACTGCATCGTGAGCCCGAGCGCGCGGCCGCGCGGAATGATTGTCACCTTGTGCACCGGATCGGTCTTGGGCAGCGAACGCGCGACCACCGTGTGTCCCGACTCGTGGTAGGCGGTGTTGCGCCGCTCCTCCTCGGGCATCACCATCGAGCGCCGCTCGGCGCCCATGATGATCTTGTCCTTGGCGCGCTCGAAATCGACCATCTCGACCAGCCGTCCATTGCGCCGCGCGGCGAAGAGCGCCGCCTCGTTGACCAGGTTGGCCAGGTCCGCCCCCGAGAAGCCCGGGGTGCCGCGCGCCAGCAGGTCGGGGCGCACGTCGGGGGCCACGGGCACCTTGCGCATGTGCACGTCGAGGATCTGTTCGCGACCGCGAATGTCGGGCAGCGGCACAACCACCTGTCTGTCGAAGCGCCCGGGCCGCAGCAGCGCCGGGTCGAGCACGTCGGGTCGGTTGGTGGCCGCGATGATGATCACGCCCTGCCCCGTTTCGAAACCGTCCATCTCGACGAGCAGCTGGTTCAGGGTCTGCTCGCGCTCGTCGTTCCCGCCGCCCAGCCCGGCGCCGCGCTGGCGCCCGACCGCATCGATCTCGTCGATGAACACGATGCACGGCGCGTGCTTCTTCGAATTCTCGAACATGTCGCGCACGCGCGCCGCGCCCACGCCAACGAACATTTCCACGAAATCCGACCCGGAAATCGAGAAGAACGGCACTTTCGCTTCGCCGGCGATCGCCTTCGCGAGCAGGGTCTTCCCGGTGCCCGGCGAACCGACCAGCAGCACGCCCCGCGGAATGCGCCCGCCGAGCTTCTGGAATTTCGTGGGGTCACGCAGGAACTCGACCAGTTCCGCGACCTCTTCCTTCGCCTCGTCGCAGCCGGCCACGTCGGCGAAGGTGATGTTGTTGGTGTTCTCGTCGATCATCCGCGCCTTGGACTTGCCGAACGAGAACGCGCCGCCCTTGCCCCCGCCCTGCATCTGGCGCATGAAGAACACCCACACGCCGATCAGCAGCAGCATCGGGAACCACGAGACAAAGACGGAAAAGAGCAGCGACTGCTCTTCCTCGGCCTTCGCCTTCACCTGCACGCCGTACTTGAGCAGGTCGCTGACCATCCACAGGTCGCTCGGTGCCGCCGCGGTGACCGACTTGCCGTCCGTGGTCTGCGCGCGCAGCATGCGCCCGTCGATGATCACACTCGCGATGCGCCCGTCGCGCGCCTCGTCCATGAACTGCGTGTAGGAAATCTCCGAGCCACGCGTCTGCCGGGTGTCGAACTGCTTGAAGACGGTGAAGAGCACGAGGGCGATCACCATCCAGATCGCGGCCTTGGAAAACTGGTTGTTCAAGAATGCTGCTCCTTGGGTGCGTCCTTCGATTCTACGCAGGTTGGGGCAATCGGGCCAACGTCAAGGTCTTGCTAAGTCATTGATCCGTAGAGGGGCATTGGCCGCGTCGCGACCCGGTTACCGGGACTCGGCCGGGGCGCTCATCGGTTTGAGCCGCCGCCCGAGCAGGTAGGTTTCCGCCGATTCGTCACGCGAAGCCTTGGGCTTGCGCGCGGCGACCTCGACGAAGGTCTGCTTGAAGAGCTCGACCGACTGACTGTAGCCGCTGCCGTGGAAGCACTTCGCGAGCAAGGCGCCATCCGCCTTGAGATGAGCACGCGAGAACTCGAGCGCGAGTTGGATCAGGTCGCTCATGCGCGCCGCGTCCGCGGCGGCCACGCCGCTCAAGTTCGGCGCCATGTCGGAGATGACCAGATCGACATACAAGCCGCCCAGCGCCTGTTCGAGCTTCTCGAGCACCTCGGCCTCGCGGAAGTCGCCGAGCAGGAACTCGACATTCGCGACCGGCTCCATCGGCAACAGATCCAGCGCGACGATGCGGCCCCGGAAGTTTCCGGGGCCGACGCTCATGCGCTCGCGCAGCACCTGGCACCAGGCGCCCGGCGTCGAGCCCAGGTCGACCACCAGCATGCCGGGGCGAATCAGCTGGTCGCGCTCGTCGATCTCCAGCAGTTTGAACGCGCCGCGCGAGCGATAGCCGCGCTGCTGCGCGAGCTTCACGTACGGATCGTTCATGTGGCGATCGAGCCACGCCTTGTTGAACTTCTTCTTTCCCATCTCTCCCTGCCCACGCACGGCCGCCGTTGCGGCCGGGCGGATTCTACGCGTGCCCGACCGGCGCGACGCGGGATCGGGTCTAAAATGGCGCGATGAAACCCAACCCCATCTTCACCCTGCCCCTGACGCCCGCTTCGCGCAAGGCGCTCAAGGCGATTGCCCACCACCTCGACCCGGTGGTGATGATCGGCGATGCCGGAGCCACCGCCGCGGTGATCGCCGAGACCCGCCGCGCGCTCGCCGCGCATGAACTCATCAAGATTCGCGTGCGCGGCGACGATCGGGCGGCGCGCGACGCCTGCCTGACCCTGATCTGCGAGTCGACCGGCGCAGCCCCGGTGCAGCGCATCGGCAAGCTGCTGGTCATCTACCTGCCCCGCCCCGTGGAGACCGAAACCGCCAAGGGGCCATACATCCCGAAGAAGCGCGCAGCAGTCGGCGCGGGCCCCAAGGTGCCTGCGCCCCGGCGCGCGCCGAGCGCCACCGCCAAGCCGCGCGCCCGGCCGTCGCCGGGCTCTCCGACGCGCGCTCCGACGCGCTCCCCGGCACGCACCTCC